>NZ_LT629791.1:3600000-3900000 GCF_900105925.1 Jiangella alkaliphila
ACAGCTGACCCGGCCGCCGCGCCGTCAGCCCGGCCAGCGACAGCCCACCCGCCACCTCCTCGGCCGTGGCCAGGCGCGACGAGCGGTCCACCTTCTGGATCTTCAGCGGGTACGCGATGTTGTCGGCCACCGTCATGTGCGGGAACAGCGCGTAGTCCTGGAACACCATCGCCACGCGACGCTGGCCGGGCGGCAAGGTCGTCACGTCGCGCGGCCCGATCGACAGCCGCCCCTCCGTCGCCGTCTCCAGGCCGGCGATGGTGCGCAGCAAGGTCGTCTTGCCGCAGCCGGACGGGCCGAGCAGCGCGAAGAACTCGCCGTCCTCGATGGTGAGGTCGAGTCCGTCGACGGCGCGGACGCCGCCGGGGTACTCCTTGACCAGCTGGTGCGTGGTGATCGCCGCCATCAGCGCTTGATCCCTCCGTGGAAGCGGAAGCCGTACCGGCGGTTCACGAACAGATACATGAGCACGACCGGGATGGAGAACAGCAGGGAGAACGTGGAGATCAGGGCGAGGTTGGGCTGCCCGCCCTCGGTGTAGAAGGTGAACATGACGACGGCGGCCGGCTGCCGGTCGGGGGAGCGGAGCAGGATGAACGGCACCAGGAAGTTGCCCCACACCTGCACCACCGCCCAGACGGCGATGGTGGCCAGCCCGGGCCGGGCGATCGGGACGACGACGTGGCGCAGGATCTGCAGCGACGACGCGCCGAACACCCGCGCCGACTCCTCGTAGGAGCGCGGCGTGGAGTCCATGAAGTCCTTGAGGATGAAGATCGCCGTCGGCAGCAGCCCGCCGGTCAGCACCAGCACGACGCCGAGCTGCCGGTCGATCAGCCCGAGCTCGGTCATCAGCAGGAACGTCGGCACCATGGCCGCCGTCCCGGTCACGATCGACGAGAGCAGGAGCAGCAGGTAGAGCAGGGTGTCGCGGCCGGGGATCCGGACCCGCGACAGTGCGTACGACGCCAGCGCGGCCAGCACCAGCGTGATCGCCATCGTGCCGGCGGCGATGATCACCGAGTTGCCCAGCGACCGCATCGCGTACGGGTTGTCCCACAGTGTGCGGAAGTTCTCCAGTGTGAAGTCCGGCAGCGACACCTGCACCGTCGGCGCGGTGTCGAACGGCGCCGTCAGCAGCCACAGCAGCGGCAGCGCGAAGAACACGAAGACGAAACCGACGAAGACGTACCGGCCGACCACACCCAACGCGCCACGGACCGTCATGGGCGCCGCTCCCTCAGCAACCGCAGATACACCGACGCGACGATCAGGTTGATGATGATCATGATCAGCGACAGCGCGGCGCCCTGCCCGAGCGCGCCGTCGCGCAGCGCCACCCGGTAGATGTAGATGCCGAGGATCTCGGTCTCTCCCTGCGGCCCGCCTGCGGTGATCAGGTACGGCGCGAACACGTTGAACGTCCACAACGTGATCAGCAGCGTGTTGGTGAGGATGTGGCCGCGGATGTTCGGCAGCACGACGTCGCGCAGCGTGGCGAACGTGCCGGCGCCGGCCATCCGGGCGGTCTCGAACTGCGACGGCGGCACCGACGCCAGCGCCGAGCTGAACAGCAGCATCGAGAACGCCGTGCCGTTCCAGATGTTGAAGATGATGATCGACTGCATCGGGTACTCGAGCAGCCACGCCGTGCCGTCGCTGCCGAGCAGTGCATTCAGCGTGCCCTCGCGCCGGTCCAGCAGTGCCAGCCACAGGAACGCCACCACCGATGCCGGGATGATCCAGGCCAGCAGGACCACGGTCTCCAGCACCGACCGGACGGCGGGCCGCAGCCGCCGCGCCGTCCAGGCCAGCGCGAACCCCAGGATCGACTGCCCGATGATCGCGGAGAAGAACACGAACACCAGCGTCAGCAGCAGCGAGTTGCGAAACGCCGGGTCGCTGAGCGCGTCGGTGTAGTTCTCGGTGCCGACGAACTCCGGCTCGGCCGCGGCCAGCCCGGTCAGCCGCCAGTTGGTCAGCCCCAGGTAGAGCGTCCAGATCGCCGGGAAGACCAGGAAGATCGCGACGACCAGCAGCGCCGGCGCGACGAACCCGGTGGCCCGCCAGCGGCCGAGGCCGGCCGCGTCGCCGTCGTCGACGGGACGGGTCCGGCGGGCGCCGCCCGGAGGCGCGCCCGCCGGCCCGGTGTCGAGCTCAGTCGGCGATGGAACCGTCGCCACCGACGATGCCCTCCAGCTCACTCTGGTAGTCCGCCGCCGCGTCGTCGGCCGACGTGCCGGACGACACCGCCGCCGTCGCGTTCTGCAGCGCCACCGAGACCTGCGGGTAGACCGCCAGCGCCGGCCGGTACGCGGTGATCGGCAGCACCTCTTCGGCGATGAAGGCCATCAGCGGGTCGCCGGCCAGCGCGTCGGCGTTGACGTCGTCGCGCGGGGTGATGCGCGCGCCGCCGATCTCGATCATCGCCTGGAGCGCCTCGGGGGAGTTCATGAACATCATCAGCTCCCACGCCTGCTGCGGGAACTCGGTGTTCGGGTTGATGACGCGGCCGGTGCCGCCGGACATGCTGACGAAGTCCTGCCCGTTGAGGCCGGCGCCGGGCTCGCGGGCCGGGATCCTCGCCCAGCCGACGACCTCGTCGCGGTTGGTCATGGGCGCGATGCCGCCGTCGGGGTTGATCACCGAGCGCCACAGGTAGTCGCTCTCGATCAGCATGCCGAGCTGGCCGCTGGCGAACAGCTGGAACGACGTGTCGCGGCCCTGGGCCTCCTGCTGCAGCAGCGGGTCGCCGAGCGCCTCGTCGCCGTACACCTGGCCGTAGAAGTCGAGTACCTCGGTGACGCCCTCGGACGCGCCGGTCCAGGCGTCGTCCGCCCAGATCTCCTCGCCGGTGCCGGCCAGCAGCGGCAGGAAGCCCTGCATCGTCGTCGCCTCGCCCATCGGGACGCCGGCGTTGACCTGCAGCGGGGTGACGCCGTCGAGCTGCTTGAGCGCCCGAGCGGCCTCGAGGATCTCGTCCCAGCTGGTGGGCTGCCAGTCCTCAGGCAGCCCGGCCTGCGCGAACAGGTCCTTGTTGAAGTAGATGACGCGGCCGTCGGTGCCGACGGGGATGCCGTAGGCCTGGTCGTCGAACGACATGGCCTGCTGGACGGCCTCGGGGATCTGCTCCCAGCCGTCCCAGTCCTCGACGGCGTCGCCGGCGACGTCGGTGAGCGGCGCGATGTAGCCGGCCTCGGCGAACTCTCCGGTCCAGATGCCGTCGATGCTGATGATGTCGCCACCGGCGCCGGACTGCAGGTCCAGGGCGATCTTCGTCTTGTAGTCCTCGTCGTCGACGCCGTTCTCCTCGAACTCGATGGTGACGTCGACGCCCTGCTCCTCCTGCATGGCGGTGAACTCGGGGATCACGTAGTCGGTGATCCAGGCGGCGCCCTCGGAGTTCTTGCCGCCGGCGATGGCGTTGTCGGTGATGGTCAGGGTGACCTCGGTGGCGTCGGCGTTCTGGGAGGCGTCGCCGCCCGCGGAGCCGCCGTCGTCGTCACTTCCGCACGCCGCCAGGACGAGCGCCGCAGCAAGCAGGCCGGCCATGCCGCCGAGCCCGGTGTTGATCCTCATCGATCCTCCAGAGCAACCGAACCTCGATGTCCGGCTGTCAGATTGTCATGACTTTCTGACGAGGTCTAGACCTTCCGTGAGCTGTGACCTCACTGGTACCTCATATGCCTGGTCACACGGACCGGCGAGCAAATGTCCTAACATACTGACGTACGCATCAGCCAGGAGGAGGGGGTTCGGCGTGGCCGAGGGGATCCCGGAGCTCGTGGTCGATCGCACCAGCCCGGTGCCGCTGTACTTCCAGGTGGCCCAGCACTTGGAGCACCTCATCGAGTCCGGGGCCTATCCGCCCGGCACCCGGCTGGACAACGAGATCCAGCTGGCCGACCAGCTCGGCCTGTCGCGGCCGACCATGCGGCGCGCCATCGAGTACCTGGTCGACCGCGGCCTGCTGGTCCGCAAGCGCGGCGTCGGCACCCAGGTGGTCCGGCCCAAGGTGCGCCGCCCGGTCGAGCTGTCCAGCCTCTACGACGACCTCGCCGCGGCCGGGAAGCAGCCGCGCACGCAGATCCTCTCCTTCGAGCTGCAGGAGCCCAGCGAGATCGTGGCCGAGGCGCTCGGGCTGGACGACGGCGCCCAGGTGTACGCGATCAGGCGGCTGCGGTTCACCGGCGACGAGCCGCTGTCGATCATGAGCAACTACGTCCCCGCCGGCCTCGTCCGCCTCGACGCCCGCGGGCTGGAGCGGACCGGCCTGTACGCGATGATCCGCGCGGCCGGCGTCAACCTGAAGATCGCCACCCAGACGATCGGCGGCCGGGCCGCCCGGGCGGCCGAGGCGAGGCTGCTCGCCGAGCACCCCGGCGCGCCGCTGCTCACCATGACCCGGGTCGCCTACGACGAGACCGGCCGCGCCGTCGAGTACGGCTCGCACCTCTACCGCGCGTCGATGTACACCTTCGAGCTCACCCTCACCACCACCTGATGAGTGTTGCTGGTGCCGCAGGCGCTGCTTCGCGACGTTGTCTAGTCGATTTGACGCTTGTTCGTCTAGTGGATTAGACATACCATCGTGGTGAACAAACGTATGAAGGCCGCGGCGGTCCTCCAGTTGGCTCGTAAAGCGGCGCGTGCCAATGGACTCAAGATCGAGTTGCTACCGAAACGGGGCAAGGGATCGCACGCGATCTATCTCGTCATGAAGGATGCCGAGGAGGTCGCTCGGTTCACGCTCACGAACCACACTCAGGACGTCTCGTGGAAGGTGCTTGGCCAGATCGAGGCCGGGTTGGCGCACTTGTTCGGCGAGAAATGGATGGAGAACCGATGACCACGTACGCAGTGAAGGTCGTTCGCGACGAGGACCTGTGGGTGGCCGACATCGAGGGTCTGCCGCCGAGCGTCATCGGCGCTGCCGACTACCCGACGCTTGCGGAGCTTCACACAGACCTGCCCGAACTGATCGCCGATCTCGCCGGCTCGGACCCCAGCGACGTCACGATCAGCTGGCACTACGAGATCGCCGGCAAGGACGTCACCGCCCAGATCCTGGGAGCAGCTCT
This sequence comes from Jiangella alkaliphila, assembly GCF_900105925.1. Lineage (NCBI taxonomy): Bacteria > Bacillati > Actinomycetota > Actinomycetes > Jiangellales > Jiangellaceae > Jiangella > Jiangella alkaliphila. Next base: position 3,605,082 of record NZ_LT629791.1, read on the forward strand.
AGCCCGCGAACGACTTGAGCGCGCACAGCGCGAGCGGGAGGAAGCAGTCCGCGTTGCACTCGACGTGCTCCGTGGCGCTGGTCTCTCCCAGCGACTCATCGGTGAAGCCGTGGGTCTGACCAAACAACGGGTCAGCCAGATGCTGGCGGATCAGGAGGCCTTCACCCTGCGCGCGTGACCGTGGCCGCAGCCGATTCCTCAGGGCACCTGACGCACCCAACTACCTAGCGGGGTCGCTCCTGGAGCCGGTCCAGCAGGTCCGGCGCGAGCGCGCCGAACCCCGTCGACGCCCACGGCTCGGCACCTGAGTCCATGTAGTGCACGACGGTGTCGCCGGTGGGGAGGTCGAGGATCTCCGGCTCGCGGCGCTTGCCGATGTCGCGCCGGCACGCCTCGCAGCAGGGCACGTCGCGGTTGCCGGCCGCGGTCCGCCACTTCGCCTTCGTCGTCGCCGGACCGTGCAGCGGGTTGAAGAAGCAGGCCACCGCGGGCGTCCACGAGCTGCCGTCGGCGGCGTGCCCCAGGGCGTCGTCGCCACGGCGGGCCAGCACCAGCGCGCCGATCGCGTCGGCCGCCGCGTCGGAGCGGTCCAGGATCGCCGTCGCCGCCTGGTAGTGGTCGAGGGCGGCCGCCCACGTCGCGCTGTCGTCGCCGCGCTCGATCTCGAGCGCGCGGATCCGCTCGCCCAGCGCGGCCGTCTCGGTCTCGGCCCGGCGGCGCCACTCGCGGGTCTGCGCCGACGAGATGCGCTGCAGTGCCCGCCGCTTGAGCTCGACGTCGCCGCGCGGCCCGCGCCGGCGCAGCAGGAGGGCGACGACGGCGGCAACCGCGGCCACCGCCAACCCCACTCCGAGGACGACCGGCCCCACCCCGCCGTCGTCGCTGTCCGAACCGCTGCCGGAGGTGGCCCGTTCGGGGAACTGCTCCTCGTACACGGCCTCGGCGTCGCCGCTGGTGAAGATCTCGACGGTCTCGGCCAGCTGATCGCCCAGGCTGCTCGGGTAGAGATCGCCGGCGACGTAGGTCGCCAGCGCGTTCTCGTTGTTCGTCGACACGCCATAGCTCGTCGTGTCGGTGCGCCAGCCGGACTCGACCGAGCCCGCCGAGACGAAGTACACGCCGTCGCCGCCGGCCGGCAGCTCCTCGCGGACCAGCGCCACCAGCTGGTTGGCCGACACGTCAACGCTGTAGTCCAGCGGCACGGCCAGCACGAACACCGCCGGATCGGCACCGTCGACCTGCGCGGCGAGGTCGTCGGCGGAGACCAGCTCGGCCAGGGTCGGGTCGACGTGGATGCCGTCGTCGGCCAGGTCGGCCGCGATGACCGCCGGATCCGGCTCGTAGACCGCCTCGCTCATGCCGCCGCCCGCCGCCGTCGTGCCAGCGCCCACCCGGCCAGCCCCAGCAGTCCGGCGCACACGCCGCTGAGCGCGCCGATGGTCAGGCCGCCGGCGATCATCGTGCCGGTGCCGCCCCAGAAGGGGCTGCTGGTGTCCTCGCCCACCTCGTACTCCCGCCCGTCGTTCTCGTCGATCAGCTCCAGCACCGCGGATGCCGCGGTCGGCGCCTCGTCGTCCATCCCGCCATACGCGGAGAAGTACTCGCCCTCGATGCCGACGTCGGTGGCGTCCAGGTCCACGCCGGGGTCGACCTGGACGTACAGCCCGGGCCGGCCGGTGAGGTCGCCGATCTCGTGCATCGCGTCGGACGCCGGGCCGTAGCCGGCCTCGCGGCTGGCCGGCCACACGACGAGGAAGACCTGCGGGTCGGACGCGGCGGCAGCGGCGTCCATCCGGGCGAGGTCGGCGTCGGTGAACGTGCCGGCGGCGCTCGGGTCGACGTACACGTGCCCGTCGCCGAGCACCGCGGCCGCGGCCCGCGCCCGCTCCGTCACCGGGCGCTCCGGTGTGACCTCTGGCGTCGCCAGCCACCACGCGAGGGCGCCGCCGGCCGCCGCGACGACCAGCGTGATCAGCAGGCCCACGATCCGTCTGGTCATCGGCGCGCGCTCCGATCGTCGAGGACCTGCGCCGCGAGGTCGCCGACCAGCGCGCCGAACCCGGTCCGGGCCCAGACGGTGGACGTGTCGGTGTACGGCGCCGGGCCGCGCAGCCGCCGCCGGGCGGCGAGGAACCGGCCCTGCGTGCGGGCGCAGTCGCGGCACACCGGCGCGTCGATGGACGAGCCGTCGATGCGGGCGGTGTCGCGGGCCTCGCCGTGCAGCGGGTTGACGAAGCAGGGGCGGTAGGGCTGCCGCTTCGGCGACCCGGCCCGTTCGACCTCCCGGACGGCGACCGCCGCCAGCACCGTCGCCCCGACGGCGTCGAGCGGGTCGCCGGTGGCCAGGACGCGGTCGCCGGCCTCGATCGCCGTCGCCGCCGCCTCGCCGTGAACGCCGCTGACCTGCGCGGCCGGGAGCTTCGCGAGCCGTTCCCGGGCGTCGTCGAGCCGTCGCTGCGCGGTGGTCGCGATGTCGTCCGGCACCACGGACGTGGAGGATGGCCTGCCTCGGCGCGTCCGGGCCGGCACCCTCGCGTCGCCGCGAGATCTGCGGGCCACCACCAGTGTGATGATCGTGCCGGCGACGACCAGCCCGGACACCGTCGCGAGCAGCGTCACCCAGCGCGCGGACGTGGCGTCGGCGCGGCTGCGGTCGGAGTCGGCGACGAACGCCCACGGTTGCGCCGCGTACTCGTCGACGACGGCGTTGGGAAGCGCCTCCTCGGGCGCGGCCGCCCAGCGCACCGTCAACACTGCCTCGAACAGCGCCGACGCGCGCGGGTACTCGCCCGCCGCGTTCGACTCCGCGCGTTCGAGCGCCTGTGTGACAGGCGCCAGGTAGGCGTCGTCGAGCTCGCCGCCGCCCCAGGACCTCGTGTACGAGATCTCGTCGCGGAACTCGACGTGGTACAGCCCGTCGCCCAGCTCGGCGCGGAGCAGCGCGGCGGCCGCCTCAGCGGGCAGGTCGGTGCCGGCGAGGTCGTCGGGCACGTCGGCCAGGACGACGTAGACCGGCAGGTCGAGGCCGTCGGCGGCGGACGTCAGGACGTCGTGCGCGCGGGCGGAGTCGCCCATGCCCATCGACGGCTGCACCAGTATCGGGTCGTCGCGCAGCTGCTCGACCATCTCGCCGACGGTGTGAGCCGGCGGCTCGGCGGCGGATGCCGGTGCTCCCAGCAGCAGCGCGGTCACGGCCATTGCGGGGAGGACGGGCACCGGGACAGCCTACTGACCTCGGCACATACGCCCGTCAGCGGGCACGTCAGCGCGTGTCAGCGCCGTGTCAGCGGCGCCTCACGCCGGCGTCAGCGGCCTCGACGACTGTTGTCGCATCAGCACCGCGACAACCGAAGCGAGGAACCATGACACTCGACCGACCGACGGCCATCGCCGCGACCGGCCTGCGCAAGTCGTACGGCGAGCAGACCGTCCTCGACGGCATCGACATCACCGTCCCCGAGGGCACGATCTTCTCCCTGCTCGGCCCGAACGGCGCCGGCAAGACCACCGCCGTCCAGATCCTCTCCACGCTGATCGAGGCCGACGGCGGCAGCATCAGCGTCGCGGGCCACGACCTGGCGACCGACGCCGACGGCCTCCGCGGTGCGATCGGCGTGACCGGCCAGTTCTCCGCCGTCGACAACCTGCTCACCGGCGAGGAGAACCTGCTCCTCATGGCCGACCTGCACCACCTGGACCGCGACGAGGGCCGGCGCCGCACGGCGGAGCTGCTGGAGCGGTTCGACCTGGTCGAGGCCTCGAAGAAGAACCCGATGACCTACTCCGGCGGCATGCGGCGCAAGCTCGACCTGGCGATGACGCTGATGGGCGACCCCAGGGTGATCTTCCTCGACGAGCCGACGACCGGCCTGGACCCGCGCACCCGGCGCATCATGTGGGACGCCATCCGCAACCTCGTCGCCGGCGGCGTGACGATCTTCCTCACCACGCAGTACCTGGAGGAGGCCGACGAGCTCGCCGACCGGATCGCGCTGCTCGACCACGGCAAGATCGTCGCCGAGGGCACGGCCGAGGAGCTCAAGCGACTGATCCCGGGCGGGCACATCCGGCTGCAGTTCACCGAGCCGGAGGAGCTCGACCAGGCCGCGCGCACGTTCGCCGGTTCCACCCGCGACGACGCCGCGCTCTCCCTGCAGATCCCCAGCGACGGCGACGTCCGCTCGCTGCGGGCCGTCCTCGACCACCTCGACGTCGCCTCCATCGAGGTCGCGTCGCTCACCGTCCACACCCCCGACCTCGACGACGTGTTCCTGGCGCTGACCGGCCACCCGGCCGAGACACGCTCCTCAGTCGAGGCCGGAAATGAAGCTGCCGACTCCTCCGAGTCGTCCGAGAAGGAGACCGTCCGATGAGTACCCTCGCCTACGCCGCCCGCGACTCCCGCACGATGCTGCGCCGGAACATGCGCCGGTGGGCCCGCTACCCCGCGATGACGCTGCAGCTGATCGGCATCCCGGTCATCTTCCTGCTGATGTTCGCCTACGTCTTCGGCGAGACTCTCGGCGCCGGGCTCGGCGGCCCGGCCGGCGACCGGGGCGACTACATCAACTACCTCGTCCCCGGCATCATCATCATGACGGTGTCGGCCTCGGTCCAGGGGACCGCGATCTCCGTCGCGATGGACATGCACGAGGGCATCATCGCCCGGTTCCGCACCATGGCGATCTCCCGTGGCGCGGTGCTCACCGGGCACGTGATCGGCAGCTTCCTGCAGACGCTGGTCGGCATGGTCATCGTCACCGGCACCGCCTTCGCGATCGGCTTCCGGACCAACGCCAACGCGGCAGAGTGGCTCGGCGCGATCGGCCTGCTCAGCCTGTTCGCCATCGCGCTGACCTGGCTGGCCGTCGGGATGGGCCTGCAGGCCAAGAGCGTGGAGACCGCGAGCAACGTGCCGACGCTGCTGGTGCTGCTGCCGTTCCTAGGCAGCGGGTTCGTCCCCGCCGACTCGATGCCGGCCGGCCTGCGCTGGTTCGCCGAGTACCAGCCGTTCAGCCCGGTGATCGAGACCGTCCGCGGGCTGCTGCTCGGCGGCCTGGCGGGTCGCGACGTCGCCCTGGCGCTCGGCTGGACCGTCGCGCTCGGCGTGCTCGGCTACTTCTGGTCGCTCAAGCTGTTCCGCCGCCCGCCGGTCAAGGGATAGGGAGGCCGAGCACCGACGCGGCCAGCTCGCGCACCCGCGAGCCGGCCGCGTCGCCGTCCACGGCGAGGAGCTCGCGCTTCGTCGCCGCCAGCACCTCCGAGGCCGCCCCGTCGCCCAGTGCGGCGCGGGCGGCTTCTTCGGCGTGTACGGCCTGGGGCACGGACCGGTCCAGCCCGCCGGCCAGCACGTCGATGCCGGCCAGCAGCCGGACGGCGTCGGCCGGCCGGTCCGCTCGCAGGGCGTGCTCGACGATGCCGGCCAGCACGTGCCCGACCGACTCCTCGTCGGCCTCACCGGTCATGACGGCGCCCAGCGCCTCCGCGCGGGCCTCGGCCGCAGCGTCCCACCGGCCCTCCGAGGCGTCCAGTCGGGCCTGCGTCTCCAGCACGACCGCCTGGAACACCGGGTGGACCGGGACGTCGCGCAGCAGCGCCTGCGCCCGCTCCAGCTGCTGGCGCGCGGTCGCCGAGTCGCCGGCCCAGGTGGCGAGGCCGGCCCGGTTGAGCGCCATGATCGCCAGGCCGTCGGCCCAGGTGACCTGCTCGGCGTCGCGTTCGGCCTGCGCGACCGCCGCCGCGCTGCCCGCGTGGTCGCCGACCAGCCAGCGCAGCTGGGCCAGCCGGCTGCGCATGATGACGACGTCGTCGATGGTGCCGATCTCGGTGATGACGACGATGGCCTCGTCGTAGCGCTCGATGGCGAGGTCCAGCTCGCCGCGCCGGGCGTGCAGGTCGGCCAGCATGGTGAGCGCGTACGAGATGCCCCACCGCTCGCCGGCGGCGCGGAACTCCGCCAGGGCGGTGCTGACGTCGGCCTCGCGGTCCTTCGAGCCGAGCATCTGCGCCCGGGTCATCCGCGCCTGCGCACGGAACCACGGGTCGGGGTCGTTCAGCAGCGGCTCCAGGGCGGCCGCGAGGGTCGCCCGCGGATCGTGCTCGGGATCGAGGATCACGCTCAGCGGCGCCATGAACCGCAGGAACGGCCCGGGCCTCTCGATGCCGACGGTGAGGTTCCGGGCCTGTTGGACCCACTTCGCGGCGTCGCGGAGGTCGCCCACCCCGCTGGTGATCAGGAAGGCGACGGCGGCGCAGGCGGTCGCCCGCGCCTCGCGGTCGGTGTCGCCGGGCACGGACAGCGCCTGGATCGCCAGCTCGGTCCCCTCGGCCTTGTGACCGCCGAGCCACCAGTACCAGCCGCAGGCCACCACCAGCCGGATGGCGTTCTCGGCGTCATCGGCCGCGATGGCGCGACGCAGCCCCGCCGTGATGTCGTCGTGCGCGGCGCGCAGCCGGCGCAGCCACTCCAGCTGCTCGGCCCGGTGCAGGTACGGTTCGGCGGTCTCGGCCAGCTCGATCAGCCAGCTCATGTGCGCCCGGCGCGCGGTCTCGAGCTCACCGGCCTCGACCAGCCGCTCCCGGCCGTACGCCTTGATCGTCTCCAGCATCCGGTACCGCGGCGTGTCGCCGTCGTCGTCGACCACCAGCAGCGACTTGTCGCTCAGCGAGATCAGCTGGTCCAGGACGTCGGCGCCGTCGCCGCACACCCGCGCCGCCGCCTCGGCCGTCGCACCGTGCACGAACACGGCCAGGCGGCGCAGCACGACGCGCTCGGGCTCGGGCAGCAGCTCCCAGCTCCAGTCGACGACGGCGCGCAGCGTCTGGTGCCGGGGGAGCGCGGTGCGGCTGCCGCCGGTGAGCAGGTGGAACCGGTCGTCCAGCCGCGCGGCCAGCTGCTCGACCGTGATCGTGCGCAGCCGGGCCGCGGCTAGCTCGATGGCCAGCGGCATGCCGTCGAGCGCCCGGCAGATGCGGGCGACGGCGGGCGCGTCGGCGTCGGTCAGGGCGAAGCCGGGACGGACGGCGCGGGCACGGTCGACCAGGAGCCGGACGGCGTCGAAGCGCAGCAGGTCGCCGGCGTCGCCGTCGTGCTCGGGCGGCAGCGCCAGCGGCTCGACCGGCCAGACCGCCTCGCCGGTGATGCCCAGCGGCTCGCGGCTGGTGGCGAGGATCCGCAGGTCGGGGCACTCGCCGAGCAGGCGGTCGGCCAGTGCTGCGGCGGCGTCGATGACGTGCTCGCAGTTGTCCAGCACGAGCAGTGCGGTGCGGGTGCGCAGCGCCGCGACCAGGCGCCCGGCAGGGTCGTCGGTGGTGATGCCGAACGTCTGGTCGCGCAGGTCCAGCGCGCCCAGCAGCGCGGCCGGCAGGTCCGCGCCGTCGGCGACCGGGGCCAGCTCGACCAGCCACACGCCGTCGGGCATGCGGTCGACCAGCGCGCGGGACGCCTCGCCGGCCAGCCGGGTCTTGCCCGACCCGCCCGGCCCGGTCAACGTCGTCAGCCGGTACTCGCCGACGAGGTCGCGCACCCGGGCGACGTCGGCGTCGCGGCCGACGAAGCTGGTCAGTCCGGCGCGCAGGTTGGTCCGCGACGCGGGCCGCTCCGCCGGTGCGGCTGCAGGTACGGGCGGCGGCGCCGCCGCGGCCGGGGCGGCCGGCGGGAGCTCGCCGCGCAGGATGCTCGTGTGCAGCGCGGCCAGCTCGGCCGACGGGTCGGTGCCCAGCTCGTCGGCGAGCGCCTCGCGGGTCCGCTCGTACGCCGCCAGCGCCGCGGCCGGGCGGCCGGCCGCGACCAGCGCGCGCAGCAGCTGGCCCACCAGCCGCTCGCGCAGCGGGTACTCGGCGACCAGCGTGGTCAGCTCGGTGGTCAGCCCGGCGCCGCGGCCCAGCCGCAGCGCCGCGTCGACCCGGTCCTCCGTCGCCGTCAGCCGCAGCTCCTCCAGCCGCGCCCGCGCGGCCTCGAAGTACTCCGACTCCGCGACGTCGAGCAGCGCCGGCCCGCGCCACAGCGCCAGCGCCGCCCGCAGCCCGTCCTCCAGCGCGGCGTCGTCGGGCGCGGACCGGGCGGCCGCGACCAGCCGCTCGAACCGCGCGGCGTCCACGGCGTCCGGGTCCAGCGCCAGCCGGTAACCGGCCGGGTGCGACTCGACCGCCAGCCCCGGCAGCGCCCGCCGCAGCCGCGACACCAGCGCCTGCAGGGCGTTCGCGGCCCCGGCCGGCGGGTCGTCGCCCCAGATGCCGTCGACCAGCTGGGCCGCCGGTACCAGCCGGCCCGGCGCGATCGCCAGGATGATCAGCAGTGTGCGCAGCCGCGCGCCGGCCACATAGACCGGCGCGTCGTCGTCGCGGACCTCCAGCGGTCCCAGGATCCCGATGCGCACCGGAGGCATTGTGCCTCAGCGCCGCCGTCCTCCGGCTACGCCCGCAGCTCGGCGACGACGGCGTCGCTGTACACGGGCCAGTTCTCGGCCGCCCAGGAGCCGAAGTCGCGGTCGGCCAGCGCGACGCAGGCGGCGTCCAGCTCTGGGTCGACCCAGAGGAAGGTGCCGGCCTGGCCGAAGTGGCCGAACGTGCGCGGCGAGTTCGTCGCGCCCGTCCAGTGCGGGGACTTGCCGTCGCGGAGCTCGAAGCCGAGGCCCCAGTCGTTGGGGCTCTGCATGCCGAAGCCGGGCAGCACGCCGACCAGGCCAGGGAACTGCACCGTGGTCGCCTGCTGGAGGGTGGACGGGTCAAGCAGGGCGGGGGAGAGCAGCTCGGCGGCGAACCGGGCGAGGTCGGCCACCGTCGACCGCGCGCCCGACGCCGGTGACCCCTCGTAGACCGTCCCGGTCATGCCGAGCGGGCCGAGCAGGCCGTCGCGGACGTAGTCGGCGAACGGGATGCCCGACCGCTTCGCGACGTGGTCGGCCAGCTGCTCGAAGCCGGCGTTGGAGTACAACCGGCGCCGGCCGGGCGCCCAGGCGACCTTGTGCTCGTCGAAGGCCAGGCCGGACGTGTGCGCCAGCAGGTGCGCGACGGTGGAGCCCTCGGGCCCGGCGGGGTCGTCGAGGTGCACGGCGCCCTCCTCCACCGCGATGAGCACGGCGTAGGCCGTCAGCGGCTTCGTCACCGACGCCAGCCGGAACGCGCGGTGCTGGTCGCCGTGCGTCCCCGCCACCGTGCCGCCGGCCCGCACCACGGCCGTCGCCGCGTTGTCGACCGGCCACTGCTCCACCATGCGCACGCTGTCCATGAGCCCGAGATTACGCGTCGCCGGACCGCCCGGTCGCGGCTAGTGGGTGAGGCCACGGCGGACCAGCAGCGGCTCGATCTGCGGGTCGCGGCCGCGGAAGTTGCGGAACGCCAGCATCGAGTCGATACTGCCGCCGCGCGAGAGCAGCTCGCGGCGGAAGTGGTCGCCGTTGGCGCGCAGCAGGCCGCCGTTGTCCTTGAACCACTCGACGGTGTCGGCGTCGAGGACCTCGCTCCAGATGTAGGAGTAGTAGCCCGCGCTGTAGCCGCCGGAGAAGACGTGCGCGAAGTACGACGTCCGGTAGCGCGGCGGCACCGACTCCAGCGCGACGCCGGCCTGCTCGAGCGCGGCCGCCTCGAACGCCAGCGGGTCCTCGACGACGGTGCCCGGCGCGATCTCGTGCCACGCGAGGTCGAGCAGCGTCGCCGCCAGGTACTCCGTCGTCGCGAAGCCCTCGCCCCAGAGCTGCGAGTCGAGCAGCCGCTGGACCAGCTCCTGGGGGAGCGGCTCGCCGGTCTCGTGGTGAACGGCGTAGTTGGCCAGCACCTCGGGCCAGACCGCCCACATCTCGTTGACCTGCGACGGGAACTCGACGAAGTCGCGCAGCACGTTGGTGCCGGAGAACGTCGGGTAGGTGACGTCGGAGAACAGGCCGTGCAGGGCGTGGCCGAACTCGTGGAACATGGTGTTGACCTCGTCGAACGTCAGCAGCGCAGGCTCGCCGGCCGGCGGCTTGACGATGTTGAGGTTGTTGATGACGACGGGCTTGGTGCCCAGCAGCTCGGACTGCTCGACGAAGGAGTTCATCCAGGCGCCGCCGCGCTTGGAGTCGCGGGTGAAGAAGTCGCCGACGAACAGGCCGAGCCCGCTGCCGTCCTCGTCGAACACCTCGAAGACGCGGGCGTCGGGGTGGTAGGCGACGAGGTCGGTGCGCTCGGTGAACGACAGGCCATACAGCTTCCCGGCCGCGTAGAACACGCCGTCGCGCAGCACCCGGTCCAGCTCGAAGTACGGCCGCAGCTGCGCGGCGTCGATGTCGTAGGTCTGGCGCCGGACCTGGTCGGAGTAGTGCGCCCAGTCCCACGCCTGCAGCTCGAACTCGTCGCCGATGGCCGCCTGCAGCTTGGCCGCCTCGGCGTGCGCGTTGGCGACGGCGGCCGGGGTCAGCTTGCCGAGCATGTCGTGGACGGCGGCGGGCGTCTTGGCGGTGCTGTCCTCGAGCACGTACGTGGCGTGGTCGGGGTGGCCGAACAGCGCCGCCCGCTCGGCCCGCAGCGTCGCGATGCGCGCGGCCGTCGGCAGGGTGTCGTTCTCGTCGCCGTGCGCTCCGCGGCTGATCGACGCGCGGTGGATGCGCTCGCGCAGCGCCCGGTTCGTGAGCGACGTCAGCACCGGCTGGCCGCTCGGCAGCCCCAGCGTGATGACGTACTGGCCGTCGAGGCCGCGCTCGCGGGCGGTCTCGGCCGCGGCGGTGACGGCGTCGGCGGCCAGCCCGTCGAGCTCGGCGGCGTCGTCGACCAGGACGGCCGTCGCGTTGGTGTCGTTGAGCAGCTTGTTCTGGAAGGCCGTCTGGAGCGCGGACAGCTCCTCGTTGATCTCGCGCAGTCGAGCCTGCTGCCCGTCGGTCAGCCCGGCGCCGGCGCGGACGAAGTCGAGGTGGTAGCGCTCCACCAGCCGCCGCGACTCCGGGTCGAGGTCACCGGCCGACGGCAGCAGCGCCTCGATGCGCGCGAACAGCCGTCCGTCGAGGTGGATGGCGTCGGAGTGGGCGGCCAGCTTCGGCGAGATCTCGGCCTGGATGGCCTGGATCTCGTCGTCCGCGTCGGACGACGCCTGGTTGAAGAACACCGCCGCCACGCGCTGCAGCAGCTGCCCGGACCGTTCGAGCGCCACGAGGGTGTTCTCGAACGTCGGCGGCTCGGGGTCGGTGGCGATGGCCTCGACCTCGGCGAGCTGCTCGGACATGCCCCGCTCGAACGCCGGACCGTAGTGGGCGTTCTCGATGCGCTCGAACGGTGGCAGCCGGTACGGCAGCTCGCTGATGGCGTCGAACGGATTCTGCGCTTCCGCGCCAGGAGTCTGCATGGTCGCACGCTACCCGAGCAGCGACGACGGATCGCTGCCCGGTTCGTCCGCCAGCGGGACCGCCGCCGGTCGTTCGGCCTGCGCTTCGACGGCGACGCTGCCGCCGCCTGTCGCCGCGGACCGGAGCATCGATTCCATGACGTCGAGCACGTGCAGCGCCAGCGTCCCGGACGCCCGCGCCGCGCCCGCCGTCGGCGCCGTCATCAGTTCGGCGACGCCCAGGCCGCGGCCGCCGTGGCGGTACCCGGCCGAGACCGGCAGCGGCTCCCAGCCGTCGCCGTCCAGGCGCCGCAGCAGCACGTCGCCGTCGAACCGGTTCGGGTCGGGCACGACCAGTGACCCGTCCGGCCCGTGCACCTCGATCGGCTCGGCCCGCGTCGCGACGGCGTCGAAGCTCATCGTGACGGTGGACAGCGCGCCGGATGCGTGCGTGAGCACGCCGGTGACGTGCGACAGCACCTCGACCGGGACCTCCTCGCCGGCCCGCGGCCCGCTGCCGATCGTCCGCGCCGGCCGTGCCGTGCTGCCGGCGCCCAGCACCGACGTCACCGGCCCGAGCAGCGTGACCAGCGTCGTCACGTAGTACGGGCCCATGTCGAGCAGCGGCCCGCCGCCGGCGGCGTAGTAGAAGTCCGGGTTCGGGTGCCAGCGCTCGTGGCCCGGGCTGACGAACGTCGCCGTCGCCGCCGTCGGTGTGCCGATCAGCCCGGCGTCGATCGCCTGGCGCGCAGTCTGCACGCCGGTCCCCAGGACGGTGTCGGGCGCGCCGCCGACCCGCACCCCGGCGGCCTCGCCCGCCGCCAGCACCCGCCGTCCGCCGGCCACCGTCGCGGCCAGCGGCTTCTCGGTGTAGACGGACTTCCCGGCCTCGACGGCGGCGAGCGCGATCGGCTCGTGCCCGGCCGGGGGCGTGAGGTTGAGGACGACGTCGACGTCCGGGTCGGCGAGCAGCGCGTCGACGGTGAGCGCGCGCACCGCGTCGAGGCCGGCGACGGCAGCCCGCGCCCGGTCCTGGTCGAGGTCGGCCACGGCGACGACGCGGACGGTGCTCAGCCGGCGCAGCGTGTCGAGATACTGCCCGGAGATCGCCCCGGTGCCGACGATGCCGATCCCTATCGCGCCGCCCACAGCAGTCCTCTCTCGACGATGGTCCGGACGTTCGGGTCGGCCAGGACGTCCGGCTGGTGGCCCGGCGTCGCGACGAACACCCGGCCGGCGCCCCACTCGCGGGTCCAGACCGCCGGGCAGGTGACCGGGCGGCGCCACGGCTGGTCCGGCCGGGCCGGGTGGTTGGTGGTCGCGAGCACGTCGCTGTAGCCGTCGGTGAGCACCCAGTACTGCTCGGTCTCCAGCTCGAAGTCGGTCAGCCCCGCGACGATCGGGTGATCCGCCCGCTCCGGCACGATCTCGACCCGGTGCCGCAGGTAGTTGTTCTCCTGCGCGCCCGGCACGCACTGCTCGGCCGGCCGGCTCGGGTGCGTCGCGAACTGGCCGCCGACCAGGTGCAGGTAGTCGGAGCTGCTGCGGAACGCGTCGACGATGCCGCCGTGCCAGCCGCCGAACCCGGTGCCGGCCCGCACCGCCGCCGTCAGCCCCGCCAGCTGCTCGGTGCTGATCTCGCCCATCGTCCAGCACTGCACGACGAGGTCGGTGGCGGCCATCGCGGCAGCGTCGGCATAGGCGTCCAGCGATTCCGCGACCCGCACGTCGAACCCGGCGTCGCGCAGGAACGGGACGAACAGGTCGGTCGACTCGACCGGCGCGTGGCCGGCCCAGCCGCCCCGGACGACCAGCGCCCGGCTCATCGCCGGGTCCCGGCGTGCTGGTGTGCGTCGATCAGCGGCATGCGGCTCCTCCATGGCGTCGAGTGGCGTCGATGGCGTCGCGGGCAGGCTACCTGCGCCTGTCCCGCTACAGTGACCACCGCCGGCCCGCGGACAGCCGGCGCGAGGAGAGCCCGTGGACACCACTTCCGGTACGGCGCAGCGCACCACGCACGCGCTCGAGCTCGGCACCACCCGCGCCGTCGTCTCGGAGTACGCCGCCGCGCTGCGCTCGCTGACCGTCGCCGGCACCGAGCTGATCGAGCCGCACACCGCCGACGGCCCGCCGCCGCTGGCCGCCGGCGCCGTCCTCGTGCCCTGGCCCAACCGGGTCGACGGTGGCCGCTGGACGCACGACGGCGTCGAGCAGCGGCTCGAGGTGACCGAGCCGGCGGCCGGGCACGCGGTGCACGGCCTGCTGCTGCGCACCCGGTACGCGCGGGGATCCAGCACCGCCGCGTCGGTCACGCTGGCCGCCCCCGTCACGCCGCAGCCGGGCCACCCGTTCACGCTCGACACCTCGGTCGAGTACGAGCTCACGCCGGACGGCGTCGTCGTGCGGCACCGCCTGCGCAACGCCGGCGCCGGCCCCGCACCGGTCGCCCTGGGCATCCACCCGTACCTGCGCGTCGGCGACGTCCCGGCCCGCGACCTCACCCTCACCGTCCCCGGCCGCCGCGCGTTCCGCATCGACGAGCGCAACATCCCGACCGGCACCTACGACCTCACCGGCACCGGCGACGACCTGCGCGCCGGCGTCCGGGTCGGTGACGGTCCCCAGCACGCCTGCTTCACCGACCTCGACGTCACCGGCGGCGTCGTCACCAGCTCCCTGCGCGCCCCCGACGGCCGCGTCGTCGAGCTGTGGCAGGAGCCCGCCTTCGGCTACGTGCAGATGTGGGTCACCGACTACTTCCCGGGCCCGGGCGGCCCGGCCGACGCCGTCGCCGTCGAGCCCATGACGGCGCCGCCCAACGCGCTGCGCACCGGCGAGGCGCTGCGCTGGCTGCTGCCCGACGAGACGTGGACGCTCACCTGGGGCCTGCGGCTCGTCCAGGGATAGGTTGGGCTGGACGTGTGAGGAGATGTCGATGAGCGCTGCGGCCGACGAGGAACGCGACGGCGTCCCGCTGACCCACCTCGACCAGCCGCTGTCCGACGGCGACGGCGCCACCAAGCGCGACCTCGTCGACTACCTCGACGCCGTGCGCGAGCGGATCCTGCCCGGGCTCCAGGGGCGGCCGCTGTCGGTGGTCCGCGTCCGGCCCGGCCAGCCCGGCTTCATGCAGAAGAACGTCCCCAAGTACGCGCCGTCCTGGATCCCGACCGTGCAGCTGTGGGCGCAGGCGTCCAAGCGCGAGGTGTCGTACGCGCTGTGCAACGACCGCCGCACGCTGCTGTGGTTCGCCAACCAGCGTGCCGTCGAGTACCACCCGACGCTGGTGCTGGCCGAGCAGTGGGACGTGCCGACACACCTCATCATGGACATCGACCCGCCCGAGGGCGAGTCGTTCGCCGTCGCCGCGGCCGCCGCCCAGCTCGTCCGCCGGGCGCTGGAGAACGACGGCCTCGCCGGCGCCGTCAAAACCAGCGGCTCCAAGGGCGTGCACATCTTCGTGCCGCTGGAGCCGCAGTCGCACGAGGACGTCGCCGCTGCCACCCGCGCGCTGGCTGCCCGCGCCGAGCGGCTGGACCCCGCGCTGGCCACCACCGCGTACATCAAGGAGGACCGCGGCGGGAAGGTGTTCCTGGACTCCACCCGCTCCGGCGGCGCCACCGTCGTCGCCGCGTACAGCCCGCGGCTGCGGCCCGGCCTGCCGGTGTCGTACCCGGTCGCCTGGGACGACCTCGACTCCGTCACACCGCTCGACTTCACCGTCCACACCGCCCCCGCCCTCCTCGGCGACACCGATCCGTGGGCTGCGGCCATGCCCGCGCCGCAGCGGCTGCCGGCCGATCTCGTCGAGGAAGGGCACACGATTCCGGTCGCCAGAGTCGTCGCCATGCACGAGGGCAAACGACGCGCTCGGGAGCGGCAGGAGCGGTAGCCGCCGGCCGCGAGGTCTGACGTCAGTCCCTCATGAAAGTTGCGGCCGGTCAGCGGCATGCTAAGGTTCGCGGCGGCTCTAGACCATCCAGGAAGAGGAGCAACACAGCATGGCGCAGGGCACTGTGAAGTGGTTCAACGGCGAGAAGGGCTTCGGCTTCATCGAGCAGGACGGCGGCGGCGCGGACGTCTTCGTCCACTACAGCGCGATCGCCTCCAGCGGCTTCCGCACGCTCGAGGACAACGCGCGGGTGGAGTTCGACATCACCCAGGGTCAGAAGGGCCCGCAGGCGGAGAACGTCCGCCCCATCTGAGTCGTCACGTCAGGCCCCGCCGGTTCCGGCGGGGCCTGGTCGTTCTTGCTCGGTACTCCCACCAGTACCGTCGACGGTCGTCCGCAGCGGCGTGTCGCGCATCAGCAGGACCGCACCCAGCGCGACGAGAGCGCCGACAGCGGCGAGCCGGAACATCAGCGCGGTGGCGTCACCGTAGGCCTCCTGGATCAGCACGTCGCCGCTCAGGATCGTTCGCGACTGCCCGGCCGGGCCGGCCACCTGTGCCGCCAGGACCGACCCCAGGACTCCGATGCCGATCGCCCCACCCAGCGTCTGGAACGCGAGCACGACTGACGTGCCCGCGCCGAGCTCGTCGTAGGCGAGTTCGTTCTGCACGGCGATCACGAGGTTTTGCAAGCAGATGCCGAGGCCCAGCCCAAGGACGACCATGTACCCGGCGATGATTTCGAGCGGAGTCGTCCGGTCTATGGTGCCGAGCAGGGCAAGTCCGATGGTGGCGAGGACCGCACCGACGACGAGGTGGCGCTTGTAGCGTCCCAGGCGGCTCACGAGGTGGCCGGAGAGGATCGTTCCCGACACCACACCGGCCACCATGGGCAGCAGCATGAGGCCCGACGCGGTAGGGGTGTGGCCCATGGAGATCTGGAAGAACTGGGGGAGGTACACCGACGCCGTCAGTTCGGCGCCGCCGATCACCACACAGGCGGCGAGCGCCAGCAGCATCGTCCTCCGGCGGAGCAGCCTTGGCGGCAGGAACGGGTCCGCCGCCCGCCGCTCGACGGTGACGGCCACGACGATCAGCAGGCCGGTCGCGGTCACGAACGCGGCGCTCGGCCAGGACAGCCAGCCGAACTGTCGGTCCGCCAGCGTCACCCAGGCCAAGAAGACACCGATCGCGGCGGGTATGATGACCGCACCGATCCAGTCGATCTTCGCTGCGGCCGCCGAGGCAGGCAGTTGCAACGTCCGCTGGAGCAGCAGCATGGCGCCGATGGCGAGCGGCACCAGGGCCCAGAAGCACCAGCGCCAGCCCAGCAGCGGCGCGTCGACAATGAGCCCGCCCAGGAGCGGGCCACAGACCGTCGCTGTCGCGGAGACCGCCGTGACATAGCTTGCATAGCGCCCCCGTTCGCGCGGGCTGATCAGTGCTGCCAGGACGACATAGACCAGTGCCCCGATTCCACCCATCCCCACACCCGTGATCGCCCGGAAGACGAACAGCAGCTCCGTGTTCGGCGCGACTCCGCACAGCACGGAACCGGCGGCGAAGAACGCCGCCGCGGCCTGGAAGAGCAACCTCTTGCTCCTCCGATCGGCCAGCCTGCTCCAGATCGGTGCGGTTGCGGTCGCCGTGAGTAGCGTCGAGGTCACCACCCTGGCGTACTGGCTCTGGCTGCCGCCGAGGTCGTCGAGGATGCGGGGCAGTGCGTTCGACACGATCGTCCCGGACAGCGAGGCGACGAAGGCCGCGAGGAGCAGGCCTGACAGCGAGTGCAGGATCTGGCCGCGGGACCCGCGCGGCGTCAGTGCGGCGGGCCCCGCCGCGGCGGGGGCGGTGGGTGCCTGCGTCATCGGGCGGGCTTGGTGCGGGTGCTGGATCCCATGAGGCGACGGTAGGGATGGCGTCGGCGCCATCCCAGGGGTCCGGTTCCGCTGGGGCTCATGCGGGGACGGAGCCGCCCATGATCTCCGTGCGAAGCGGCCAGTGTGACCAGTAGGCGCCCTTGTAGCCGAGCTCGGTGAGCCGCAGCAGGAAGGGGTTGTCCGCGTAGTTGTTGTCCTCCGGCGACAGTCCGGGCGCCGTCGGCAGCATCACCCGCGGGCGGTCCTGCAGCGGCACCCATTCCCACAGCAGTTCCAGGCTGGTCAGCCAGCGGTCGCCCGGGTGGGTGTTCCGCGACCCCTCGGGCAGCGACGGGGAGAAGAAGTACACCGGCCGGAACCCGCCCATCGGGTCGAACATGAACTGCCGTTCGTACTCCACCCGGCTGTGGCACTGCTCCAGCGTCGACAGCAGGATCGGCGCCGTCGCCGTGTTGGACTGGACGCCGGGGACGGCGCGCGTGCCGCCGCTGCGGGCGGCGAGGTCGCGGCCCAGCGGGGAGTAGGGGAACGCGCGGATCCCCAGGGTGAACCCGACCACCGTCGCGTCGACCGCGAGCAGGCCGTCGACGCAGTCGCGCATGGTCTCGGCGGTCTCGCCGGGCATGCCGAGCAGCGCCTCGGCCATCGTCAGCATGCCGTACTGGTTCGCCAGGTCGCACAGCCGCACGAGGTCGGGGTAGCCGTAGAAGCGGGTGCCGCGGCCGGTCACCTTCCAGCCGTTCAGCACGTCCTCGCGGACGTGGTCGGGCGCGACGTTGATGCCCGCGCAGCCGGCCTCGGCCAGCAGCTCCGCGTACTCCTCGTCGAACGGCGCCGGCTGCACGTAGATCCACAGCCGCAGGTCGTGCAGGGACGAGTAGCGGTCGGTGCGCTTGCGCCGGATGATCTCGCGCAGCACCGCCTTGCTGTGCGCGATGTTGAGGTTGAACTCGCTGTCCGTGGTGTGCAGGTCGTGCACGCCCTGTTCCGTCAGCAGTTCCATCTCGTCGACGACGGCGGTCTCGGCGCGGCGGGCGAACCGGTTGCCCTTGGCGTCCGGCTCGACGCAGTGGGCGCACGCGAACGTGCAGCCGTTCTTCGTCAGGATGTTGCCCAGTCCGCCGTGGCGGTAGTACGCGCCGTTGTCGACCTTGAACGGCACGCCGGAGCGCCGCGTGTACGGCGTCGTCCGGTTCACCAGGTCGGCCCGCCCCTCGGCGATGAGCGGCGTGCGGTGCGGTATCTGCCGGACGTCGCCCTTGCCGAGGTTGATGATCAGTCCCGGCACCTTGGCCGGCGAGTCGTCGTTGGCCAGCATCGTCGCCAGCTCGACGACCGTCACCTCGCCCGGCCCCTTGACGCCGTAGTCGATGCCGAACCAGTCCACCAGCGCGAACGGCATCGACGAGAACCCGACCCCGCCGCCCACGATCGGCGCCGACGTCCACCGCCGGACCTCGCGCACGATGTCGCGGTGCGAGTCGAGGAAGACGCGCTGCTCCTGCGGGTAGATCGTGTCGGTGTTCCGGAACGTCACGCCGACCAAGAGCGGCCGGCGCTCGGCGAAGTACGTCGCGACGCTGTGCCGCCAGCGGTCGCGCACCAGCGTCAGGTCGATCACGTCCACCTCGAACCCGGCCGCCTCCAGCGACGTCGTGAGGATGTCGAGCGCATATGGGGTGATGGGCGGATGGACCAGGTTCGGGTTCACCAAGGTCACGAGCGGGCGGTTCACGTACGCCTCCCCGGGGATGGAGTCGATCATCCAGCCTTACAGCCGGGCCGGCCGATGGGCAGGGGCCAAGATCGGACCCGGCTACCCTGGCCTTCGCAAAGTGGACAAGATCATTCGCAACCTGTCCTGGAACGGGCGCTGGTCCGCCGCAACGCTGGGAGTGATGAGAGCGTTCGAACGCAGTGGGACGATGACCGTTGGCCAGGAGCCTGTCGGAGAGTTGATCCGGCGAGCTCGTGGCCGGCTCGGCTTCAGCCAGTACGAGATCGCTGCTGAGTTGGCTCGCGTGTCCGGCAACGATTCGCTGACGCGCGAGGAGTTCGCCCGCTGGGAGCGCGGCCGGCGCATCCCCGGCCCGTACTGGCGACGCTGGTTGAGCAGCGTTCTCGACGTCCCGATGGGCGAGCTGGTCGCGGCCGCGAGGGTCAGCCGAGCGGCTCGCTCGACGTCTCCTCATCGTCCCCTGACGCATCCGGCGTTAGCACGGCGGTGAAGTGCCGCAGCGTCGCCGCCTGCTCGACGATGCGGTACCCAGGCACGTCCGCCGCCTTCGCCGCCACCGAGGCCGCCACCTCGACCACGTACTCCAGGTGGCTCTTGGTGTAGACCCGTCGAGGCAGAGCGAACCGGACGAGCTCGCGGGGTGCGGGGATGTCCGGGCCGCCATGCGGCGAGCGCCGGCCGAACACCAGCGTGCCCAGCTCCGACACTCGTACGGCGCCGGCCAGGTACAGCTCGTTGGCCAGCGCCGTCGCCGGGAGCCGGTGCGGCGGCACGTGTGGCAGCAGGACGGCGGCGTCGACGTAGACGGCGTGGCAGCCGGTCGGTTCGAGGATGGGGATGCCCGCGTCGAGTAGCTGGGCTCCGAACCACCGGGCCGACTGGGCGCGATAGCGCAGGTAGTCGGGGTCGGTCACCTCCTGGAGGCCGCGGGCCAGCGCGTCGAGGTCGCGGCCGGCCAGGCCGCCGTACGTGGGAAAGCCCTCGACAGCGATGAGCTGCTCACGGCACCGCCTGGCGAGGCCCGCGTCGCGGAGCCCGATCATGCCGCCGATGTTGCCGATCCCGTCCTTCTTCAGGCTCGCCCAGCAACCGTCGGCCAGCGCGAACGTCATCTCGGCGACGTCGCGCGGGCTGCGGCCGGCGTGGCCCGGGTCCCGCTCGGTGACGAGGTAGGCGTTCTCCGCGAATCTCGACGCGTCCAGCAGCAGCGTCACGCCGTGGCGGTCGCACAGCTCGCGGGTGGCCGCGATGTTGTCCAAGGAGACCGGCTGGCCGCCGCCGGCATTGTTGGTGATGGTGAGGATCACACACCGCACGCTGCTGCCGTCGGGACCCTGGAGCAGGTTCTGCAACTGCGGGAGGGAGATGTCGCCGCCGAACGGCGCCGGCGCGGCTGCCGGGAGGTCGACGGGCAGGTCGAGGGCAGAGGCGCCGGCCGCCTCGACGCTGGCTCGCGTCGTGTCGAAGTGCGTGTTGGAGACGGAGACGTCACCGGGCTGCAGGAGACTCCCGAGGAGGATGCGCTCCGCCGCACGACCCTGGTGGACGGGGATGACGTGGTCGTACCCGGTGAGCTCGCGCACCACGGCCTCGAACCGCTCGAACGACGCGGCGCCGGCGTAGGACTCGTCGCCCGAGAGCAGCGCCGACCACTGAGCGGCCGACATCGCGCTGGTGCCCGAGTCGGTGAGCAGGTCGATGGTGATCGCTCGCGCCGGCACTCGGAAGAGGTTGTACCCGGCGTCGGCGAGCGCGCGTCGGCGCTCCAGCGGCACCGGAAATGGGATCGGCTCGACGGCCTTGATGCGGAACGGCTCCATGAAGGCCGGCACGAGCGGCTCCCTTCCGGCAATGCGACTCGATGTCATCAAGTCTGTGCGCAGGGCATGGCCGCAGGCAGGGGCCAGTTTCGCCGGGCTGAACCAGATTGTGACAATCGGCGGGCTTCTGTGACATTCGCGGGGGTGATCGTTGCACGTGCCGGCGCTATCGTGGTTGATCTTCCCCGGTCAGAAACCCCCGAGGCGTCGTTGGCGCTACCGAGGTCGCAGAGAGGCCGGGCCGCATCCGCGGAGGAAACCGCCTGATGACGACTACACCACTCGAGCGGTACGAGCTGTTCCACACCGACGATCTGGACGACGCGCGGGACCTTGTCGGCCAGGTGTTCGTTCCTCATCGGTTGAACCTGGTCGGCGGCTCTACCGAACTACACGCTCGCATGAACACCAAACGGATCGAGCGCATAGCGGCTAACTACGTCGCCTATGGCGGCGAAGTATTGATCGAGCCCGCGGCGAACTGGGCTCGTTCTTCGTCGTCCAGGTGCCGCTGACCGGTCGCAGCATGGTCAGCTACGGCGGCCAGGAGCTGCTCTCCACCCCTGAGATGGCCTCGGTGGTCTCGCCCACGATCGCGTTGACCCAGCGCTGGTCGGCGGACTGTGGTCAGCTGATCCTCCGGCTGGAACGGCCGGCGCTGGAGGCGCATCTACGCGACCTCATCGGTGCGCCGCTGCCCGAACCGGTGCGGTTCGAACTGGGCATGGACCTGCGCAGCGACTACGCGCGCAGCTGGGCGAGGTATCTCCGTGGGCTGGTCAGGGAGCTGGACCGGACCGATGGCAGCTTGATCAACAATCGGCTGTTCGCCACTGAGTTCGAGGACGGGCTCATGACGGCGTTGCTGCTCGCGCAACCACACAACTACTCGCACATGCTGGACGACTCCGAGCAGTCCGCCATCCCGAACCGAGCCGTCACGCTGGTGCGCGAGATGATCGAGAACCATCCTGAGTGGGAGCACACGGTCCGCAGTCTGGCCGCGGCGGCGCAGGTGGCTGTGCGCACCCTGCAACTGGGGTTCCGGCAGCATCTCGACACCACGCCCCGCGAGTACCTGCAGTCGGTCCGGATCCAGCGCGCCCGGCAGGAGCTCCTGGCCGCGCAGCGCGACACGCTCACCGTGAGCCAGGTGGTCTCGAGATGGGGCCTCGGTCACCCCGGCCGGTTCGCTGCTCTCTATCGCGAGCGATACGGCGAGCTGCCGTCGGAGACCCTGGCCCGCTGACCGCATCACTGCGCCAGCGGGCCGGGTCACCCGGCGTCACACGAACAGATCGAGCCTGAGGGCGATGTCGCGTGCCGTGGACAGAAGCGCCTCGATCGCGGGGAGCGCACCGTCCACGTCTTCGGCGGTGACGGTGTTGTCGCGCCCGGTGGGGTAGTTCAGGGTGGCCTGGCGCTGCCGGAGCAGTTCGAGATGCTCGAACTGCTCGCCGAACTGTGCGATCGTGCTCTGGCTCACGACGTCGCCGCTGCTGCCGGCAGCTGGACGCAGTCCCTGCGCGGCCAGCAGCCCGCAGCCGATGGTGTGCGCCGCCTGGCACACGAGGATGAACGCGGACCTCGGCGAGCCGGGCGCGACCTCCACGGCGGCGGTCAGATGGCGCTGGGCCGCGTCGAAGTAGGGACGGCCGTCGGCTCCGGGTCCGCTGAACAGCTCGAGCTGCCCGCTGGACAGCAGCCGGGCGATGACGTCGGCGCCCGCCTTCCAGGCATCACCCACAGGGGCGGCCGACTCCTCGAACGGCGCGATGCGCACGACGGCGGTGGCGCTGCGCTGCCGCGGCAGCGCCAGCGTGCCCGTTGCCGCCCTGCGGTGCGGTAGCCGCGTGTGGTCGCGGGTGGGCGCCACGCTGAACTGCACGGGACGATGAAGGCGGCGTCGCGCCCGCGTGGCGGCGGCGTGCAGCTCGGCCGGGTCGGGAGTCGCGTCCGGCCGCGCGGTGAGCCGCAACTGGATGGCGTCGGGCTCCGGTCCGAGCACGCCGGCGAACCGCTCGGCCCACGTGCCGACCAGTGCGATGCGGGCCACCGCCGCGACCCGGCTGAACTCCTCGCCGATGATCTGCGGTACTCCGTAGGTCACACGGATGAGCTCGGTCAGCGGTCCAATGGTCGGCTTGTCGCTCGCCGCACGCATCAGCCGGATGGCGCCCTCGTGGCGCGTGACCAGGATGCCGGCCTCCTCCAGCAGCTTCGCCTCCTTGGAGACCGACGCCAGCGAACCGCCGGCGTGGTCGGCCAGTTCCGTCAGGCTGAAGGCCCGATGCGGATTGAGGAGGGTGGCGGCCAGGATCCCTGCTTGGACCCGTGAGCGGAAGACGGGCAACAGCGCTGGTGTGCCCTGCTGGCGCCGGGTGCCCGAGTGCTCCGTTCCGCGCGTCGTGGCGACCGCCTGGCCCAGGCGGTTCTGCTGACGTGCCGCCACGGCACCGGCGTCCAGGCGGTCCGGCGGTATCTCGAGGACCACCGCGAGCCATCGTCGCCATTCACGTCGCGGCACCTGGCGGCCGCGCTCCCAGCGGGCGACCCGGTCACGGCCGACAGTGGGCCGGCCGGAGACCCGGGCGAGACGGTCCGCGAGGGCGTACTGGCTGAGGTGGAGCTGCTGGCGGGCTGAGCGAATGAGCTGACCGATGGGGGGCTGACCGGCGCTCTCGTGAAATTCACGATTCACTTTTGGACACCTCTTTCCATGCCGTCGTCCGGGGGTTTTCGACGGCACTCTCAATGAGCGTACGTCGGCCTATGTCCCAAAGTCGGTGCATTGTGCGACAGTCCTTGTCCACTTTGCGAATCCGCGATCCGGAAAGTCGCCCCCTGGTGCGACGGATTGCGATCTGTCAGTGTCGTCATGTGAAACGTCCATTGCATGGAGTGTGACTATGTCCGGGCAGTACATGCGACTCGAAGACATGCTGACGACCATGGATTCGTCGATTCGTGAATGTCTGACGATCATCGACAAGCACGCGGTCTCGACGATCTTCGTCGTCGACGCCGGTGGCCGCCTGGACGGCGCCGTGAGCGACCGGGCCATCAGGAGGGCTCTGGTCAGCGGCGCCGGGGTCGACGACACCATCGGTGAGCTGATCGCCGCGCCGGCCGCGACCGCGTCGCCAGGCGAAGGCAGGGCCGAGGTGCTGGACGTCATGCATGCCCTCGGCGTCGCCGAGATCCCGATCGTCGACGGCGACGGTCGTGTCGTCGGCGTTCACATCGAGCGAGAGATCGTCGGAGCGGAGCCGCTGGAGAACTGGGCGGTCGTGATGGCCGGCGGTCGCGGCACGCGACTCGCACCGTTGACCGATGACATTCCGAAGCCGATGTTGCCGGTGGCGGGACGGCCGATTCTGGAGCGCATCGTCCTGCATCTGGTCGGCTCCGGAATCAGGCGCATCTTCCTTTCGGTCAACTATCTGGGCGAGCTGATCGAGCACTACTTCGGTGACGGTTCCGCGTATGGATGCGCCATCGAATATCTGCGCGAGACTCCGGATCGGCCACTGGGTACGGGTGGTGCTCTCGGCCTGCTGGGTGCCGTGGGCGGGCGGGCGACGCACCCCGTCCTGGTGATGAACGGAGACCTCGTCACCGGCTTCTCGGTCGGGGAGCTGCTGGCCGCACATGCCGGCAGCGGCGCCGCCGCGACGATCGCGACGAGCGAGTACGAGCACCAGGTGCCCTTCGGGGTCCTGGAGTCGCGCGACGGGCGACTGGTTCGCATGATCGAGAAGCCGACGAGGTCCTGGCCGGTGAACGCCGGAATCTACGTGCTGTCGCCGAAACTCCTGCCGCGGGTGCCGCAGGGGGTGCTGTATCCGATCACCGAGCTGTTCGACGACTGCCTGAGCCGTGGTGAGTCGGTCGGGCTCTGGCCGATCTCCGATCGATGGCAGGACATCGGCCGTCCGCACGAGCTGGCTCAGGCCAGGGGTCTGTCACGGGAATCCGCCTGAGCGGAGCCGCGCGCACCGAACAGCTTGACGCCGGCAGCTGATACTCATAGTCTTCAGCCACAGTTGACCTGTTGATCTATCAGTATTCGCATGCTGTGACGTCGTTGCTGTTGAAGACTTCCGCATAGCGTCCTGGCGGAGGCATGTGCGACCCTTGTCTTACCGTGGCTTCCCACCGTCGCCATTTGATGAATTCGTTGTCGGTGGTCACGTGGCTTGACGCGTACTGAGATCGGCCGTGCACTCCTCGGCCGATACGCGTTGCGAGGAGCCTCTATGAACGAGCCGACCCAGCTTCGTGTCGAACACCTCAGTGAACCCCTCGGTCTCGACGTGCGAAGGCCGCGATTGTCCTGGCTGCTGCCGCTGGACGCGGCCGAGCAGGTGGCGTACCGCATCCGCGCCGGGGCCTGGGACTCAGGCAGAGTCGAGTCGCGGCAGTCGGTGCTGGTGCCGTACGGCGGACCCGAGCTCGCCTCCGGCCAGCGGGTGACCTGGCGCGTCAAGGTCTGGACCGACGCCGGTGAGAGCCGTTGGTCCGGCCCGGCGATCTGGGAGATGGGCCTGCTCGACGAGGGCGACTGGACAGCGGACTGGATCGAGCCGGCCGAAGCCGCATCCGTACGGGCCCAGATCCTTCATCCGGCCTACCTGCTCCGGCGCGAGTTCACGCTGGACGCGCCGGTCGAAACGGCGCGGTTGCACGTCACCGCGCACGGCCTCTACGAGGTGTACCTCAACGGTCGCCGGGTCGGTGACGTCGAGCTGACACCCGGTTTCACCAGCTACTCCTCGACGGTGCAGGTCCAGACGTTCGACGTCGGCGCGATGCTCCGGCCCGGTGCCAACGTTCTGGGCGCGGTGCTGTCCGACGGCTGGTTTCGTGGTCAGGCCACCGGCTTTCGCCACGTGCGCTCGTATGGCGACGCCGTCGCCCTGCTGGCCCAACTGCAGGTGCGCGGGTCCGACGGCGGGACGCGTGTGGTCGCCAGCGGTGCGGACTGGTCGTTCCTGCCCGGGCCGATCGTCTCGGCCGACCTCTACGAGGGCCAGGTCGTCGACCTGCGCCGCGACCGCGCCGACTGGTGTCAGCCGGGGGCGGTTCGGGACGGTTGGTCACCGGTGGTCGTGCGGGAGCACGGCTTCGGGCGGCTGCGATGGTCGCCGGCGCCGCCCGTCCGCCGGGTCGAGGAGCTCCGTCCCCGGGCGGTCCACCGTCCGCGCCACGGCCGGCACGTCTTCGACCTCGGCCAGAACATCAACGGCTGGGCCCGGCTTACCCGGCTCGGGCCGCCCGGAACGTCGCTGGTGCTGACGCACGCCGAAGCGGTCGACGCGGATGGCAACGCCACGACCGCCACGCTCACTCCCGACACCGACGTCATCCCCACCGCCGACGGATGGCCGTGGGACACGTCGATCCTCAAACGGCCGCTGCAGGTGGACGAGGTGACATCGGCCGGCCGAACCGGCGACGTGTTCGAGCCCCGGCACACGACGCACGGCTTCCGCTACGTCCAGATCGACGGCTACCCCGGCGACCTTGACGTCGACGACGTCACCGGGGCGGTGGTCCATACCGACCTGCGGCGCACAGGCTGGTTCGCCTGCAGCGACGAACGGGTCAACCGCCTGCACCAGGCCGCGGTCTGGAGCCTGCGCGGGAACGCCTGCGACATCCCGACCGACTGCCCGACACGGGAGCGCGCCGGCTGGACCGGCGACTGGCAGGTGTTCGTCGCCAGCGCGGCGTTCCTCTACGACGTCGCCGGCTTCTCGGCCAAGTGGCTGCGCGACCTCGCGTCCGATCAGTGGCGCGACGGCACCGTGCAGCACTTCGCACCGAACCCCGTTCCGATGGACATGCCCGGCAACCCGATCCCGCCCGGCTCGGCCGGTTGGGGCGACGCCGCGGTGATCGTGCCGTGGGAGATCTACCGCGCCTACGGTGACGCCGGCGTGCTCGAGGAACAGTGGCCGTCCATGACGGCATGGGTCGACCGCGGCGCCCGTGCGGCGCGCGATCACCGCCACCCCGACCGGGTCGCGGTGCGGCCCAGCACCGCTGCGCACGAGCGCTATCTCTGGGACACCGGTTTCCATTTCGGTGAGTGGCTCGAACCAGAGGTGCCCGAGTTCGATCCGATTGCGCTGGTCGCCGAGGATCACGGCGACCTCGCCAGCGCCTACCTGCATCATTCAGCCGACCTGCTCAGCCGCAGCGCCGCCGTGCTCGGCCGCACCGGCGACGCGGACCGCTACGGCGAGCTCGCGGCGGCGGTCAAGGCGGCCTGGCAACAGGAGTTCCTCGGCGCCGACGGCGCGCTGCTCCGCGACACCCAGGCCGCGCACGTCCGGGCGCTGGCGTTCGGCCTGGTCCCGGACGAGTTGCGCGACTCGGTCGCCCAGCGCCTGGTCCAGCTCGTGCGCGAGGCCGGCACGCATCTCACGACCGGGTTCCTCTCGACCGGGTACCTGCTGCCGGTGCTCGCGGAGACCGGCCATGTCGACGTCGCCTACGAGCTGTTGTTCCAGGACACCGAGCCCTCGTGGCTCACGATGATCGATCGCGGCGCGACGACGATCTGGGAGGACTGGCGAGGCATCGACGAGAACGGCGCGGCGTTGCTGTCGCTGAACCACTACAGCAAGGGTGCTGTCATCTCGTTCCTCCATCGCCATACGGCCGGCCTCACCCCGATCGACGACCAGCCGGGATATCGCCGATTCCGGGTCGCTCCACAGCCCGGCGGCGGGCTCACGCATGCACGTGCCATCCACGATTCGCCCTATGGCCCGATCTCGGTCGCGTGGCGATCGGACGGCGAGACTTTCACACTCCATGTGAGTGTCCCGCCCGGTGCCACGGCCGACGTGATCCTTCCCGACGGTGACACGTTCGTCGCCGGCCCAGGACGGGTGCGGCGAACGTGCGCAGTTGACATGAATCGTTTCGGTCCCGCCGGAGCGGTGGTGTAGCGCCTCTGCGGGCATGCCGGCCGGCAGTCCGATTACCACGATTCGTGACAGCTTTTCCGCGCGTCGTGACATCACAAGTCGACCCCGGATCATCTCGTCAGGCCTGTCATCGATTGACAGCCGCCTCCTGAGGCTCTTAACGTCTCGTTAGGCAGTTGTTTCTTTGAGCGGAACAAGGCGTTCATTCAATGGACCCGCGCCGCGGGTTCGCCTCGTCTCCGGACTCAGCCGCCAAGTCGCGGGAGCCGGTGTCGCTGGGGAAGGGGTGCAATGCTGGCCTACGTCTTGCGCCGGTTGCTCGTCGCGGCCCCTGTGCTGGTCGGGATCCTCCTGATCTCGTTCATCCTGGTTCAGCTGATGCCAGGAGACCCGGTACGGGCGTTGATGAGCCCCGAGGAGATGGCTGCCTCACCCGAGTACGTCGCACGCCGCCGTGCGGAGCTGGGGCTGGACGATCCTGTGCTCGTGCAGTTCCTGGCCTGGGTGCGGGAGCTCGCCCAGGGCCACCTCGGGTACTCGTTCCACGGGCGGGTCCCAGTGGCCGAGCTGATCGGGGAACGGATCGGTCCTACCGTCCTCCTCGCCCTGGTCGCGCTGGCCATCGCGTTGATCGTCGGGATCTCCATCGGCGTGGTGGCGGCGCTACGGCAGAACTCCTGGTTCGACTACCTCGCATCCATCGGGAGCATGGCCGCGGTCTCCATCCCCGCCTTCTTCCTCGGCCTGATGGCCATCTACATTTTCTCCATCCAACTCGGGATCCTGCCCACCGGCGGCCTGAGGAGTCTGACGTCCGACGGATCCCTGGGCGACAGCATCCGGCACCTGGTGCTGCCCGCGGGTGTGCTGGCGGCCAGCTTGGTGGGTCCGTACGTGCGGTACACCAGGCAGGGCATGCTCGAGGTCCTGCGTCAGGATTTCATGACCACCGCTCGCGCCAAGGGCGTCCCGCGATTCGGCGTCGTGGTCGGGCATGGACTTCGCAACACGCTGATCCCACTGACGACCGTGATTGCCCTGCAGCTCCCTGGGCTGCTCACGGGGGTGCTCATCATCGAGGTCATCTTCTCCTGGCCGGGTCTCGGCCAGCTTGTCTATGACTCCATCATCGGACGCGACTATCCGGTCATCATCGCCACGGTGTTTTTCAGTGCCGTTCTCGTCATGGTCGCCAACCTGCTCGCTGACCTGCTCGCCGCCGTCCTCGACCCCAGGATCCGACTATGAGCGATGACATTCGTACTCAGGCGGTCCTCAGCGAACCGCCCCCCGAGCCACGACGTGACGTCGGCCGCATGGAGGCAAGGAGGGTCACCGCTGCCCCGGTCGCCGAGCCCCTTCCAGCGTCCATCCCGCCGATGCGGCTGGCGCTGCGCCGCTTTCGCCGGCACCGGCTGGCGTTCGCCAGTCTGCTGTTCATCGCAACGCTCGCGTTGCTCGCCGTTCTCGCGCCCCTCATCGCCCCGCACGATCCGAACGCCGTCAGCACGTCGGCGTTCCGGACACCACCGAGCGGCGATCACTGGCTCGGCACCGACTCCGCCGGGCGTGACGTGTTGTCGCGGCTGCTCTACGGGGCGCGGGTGTCACTCACCGTCGGCATCGCCGCCGCTCTCTCCGCAACCGCGCTGGGAACCGTGCTGGGGCTGATGGCCGGACTGCTCGGTCGATGGGTGGACGCCACCATCATGCGGCTGGTCGACACCTTCCTGTCGTTCCCGTCTCTGGTCGTGATCCTCGTGCTGGTGTCGGTCCTCGGACCGAGCGTCGGCACGATCATCGTCGTGATCGCACTGTTCGAATGGCCGGCCCCCTGCCGGATCGTGCGGCAGATGTCGCTCTCGATCAGGGAGGCGGACTACGTGCTCGCGGCCCGAGCTATCGGAGCGCGCAGAATATCCATCGCCCTACGTCACATGGTCGCGCCGGTGTTGCCGCCGCTGACCGTGGTGGCCACGCTGCTCAGCGCCGGCGCCATCCTGCTGGAGGCTGCCCTCTCGTTCCTGGGCCTCGGCGTGGAGCGGCCGCAGGCCACCTGGGGCGGGATGCTGCAGGACGCACAGTCGCTGACCATCGTGCAAGAGGTCCCGTGGATGTGGATTCCCGCCGGAGCCGCCATCGCCGTCACCGTACTCGCGATCAACTTCATCGGTGACGGACTGCGCGACGCCTTCGATCCGAGGCAGAACCCATGACCGAGACAGTCGCATCCCCCCGCGCGTCCGCGGGCTCGTCCGGCGAGCCGTTGCTGTCCGTCCAGCACCTCTCCACCCGGATCGCGACGCAGACCGGCACGGTGCACGCCGTCAGCGACGTCAGCTGGGAGATCCGCGCCGGCGAGATCCTCGGGATCGTCGGTGAATCGGGGTCGGGCAAGAGCGTCAGCGTGAGCTCGCTGATCAAGCTCCATCCGTCCCCGCCCGTCACGATCTCCGGCGGTCCCGTCATGTTCCAAGGGCAGGACCTGCTGGCCCTCTCCGAGCGGGAGTTGCGCCGCATCCGCGGCCGCGAGATCGCCATGATCTTCCAGGACCCCATGACGTCGTTCAACCCGGTAAAGACGATCGGCCGGCAGATTTCCGAGGCCGTCCGGGTCCACGATCGCCGGGTCTCGCGCCGAGCCGCACGCGATCGCGCCGTCGAACTCCTCACGATGGTCGGTGTCCCGAGTCCCGAGGTGCGGTACAAGCAGTTCCCCCATGAGTACTCGGGCGGAATGCGGCAGCGGGCGATGATCGCGATGGCGATCGCCAACCAGCCGAAGCTGCTCATCGCCGATGAGCCGACCACGGCGCTGGACGTGACGATCCAGGCGCAGATTCTCGAGATCCTCAAGGTGGCGCAACGCGAGACCGACGCCTCGATCGTCCTCATCACCCATGATCTGGGCATCGTCGCCGAGCTGGCCGATCGCGTGCTGGTGATGTATGCCGGCCGCGTCGTGGAGTCGGCGCCGGTGCGCGAGCTCTTCCGCCGTCCCCGGCATCCGTACACCGTCAGTCTGCTGGAGAGCCTGCCGCGGCTCGACGTCGACGCCGATCGGCTGCTCCCCATCCCCGGGTCGCCGCCCAACCCAGTGCACCTACCGCCGGGCTGTGCCTTCGCTCCGCGCTGTTACCTGGCGCAGGGGCGCGAGCTCTGCCTCACCTCGCGCCCAGAGCTCCGGGCCGCCGGCACCGGCGGCCAGCTCACCGCCTGTCACTATGCCGCCGAGATCGACGGGCACGGCATCACTTCGCACGTGGGGGAGGAACGATGACGAGCGCGTCGTCCACGCCCGTGACTGAATCGATCCATCCCAACGACGACCTCCACCGGCGCCTTTCTCGTGGCGCCCCACTGCTCGAGGTGGAGGACCTCACTGTGCGCTACCCCGTCACGTCGACAGTCCTGCGGCGCACGCTGGGTCACGTCCATGCCGTCGACGGCGTCGACCTCTCCATCGCGGCGGGCGAGACACTCGGCCTGGTCGGTGAGTCCGGCTGCGGGAAGTCGACGACCGGGCTCGCCGTCCTCCGGCTGATCGAACCCACGGGCGGGCGGATCCGCTTCCACGGGCACGACCTCAACAGCCTGGGCCCTCGGGCGCTGCGGGAGGTCCGCCGCGAGATGCAGATCGTCCTCCAAGACCCGTTCGCCTCGTTGGATCCGCGGATGACCGTCCAGGCGATCGTCGCGGAGCCACTCAAGGTGCATCGGGTGTGTCCCAACGGCGCCGCCCGAGACCGGCGAGTGGCCGAACTGCTCGACTTGGTGGGCCTCGACCCACGGCTCGCCACCCGCTACCCGCACGAGTTCTCCGGCGGGCAGCGTCAGCGCATCAGCATCGCCCGCGCGCTCGCGCTCGGGCCGCAGCTGCTCGTCCTCGACGAGCCCATCTCCTCGCTCGACGTCTCCATCCAGGCACAGATCATCAATCTCCTGCGTGACCTGCAGGAAGAGCTGTCACTCTCTTATCTCTTCATCGCTCACGACCTTTCCGTGATCAAGCACATCTGCGATCGGGTCACCGTCATGTACTTGGGCCGCATTGTCGAGACCGGCACTCCTTACGAGGTCTATCGCCGGCCCACGCATCCGTACACCCAGGCGTTGCTCTCCGCCGTCCCCGTCCCCGACCCCGAACTCCGTGGCGAGAGCCAGCGCATCATCCTCCGCGGCGACGTTCCCGATCCACAGAATCCACCGTCCGGGTGCCGGTTCCGCACCCGGTGCTGGAAGGCGCAGTCCCTGTGCGCTGAGAAGTCACCCGAGCTCATCGACCGCACCGGTCAGGGCCACCTCAGCGCGTGCCACTTTCCATCCCTCTGACAACGGACCAGGAATGGGATGAATCATGAACCGCTCCACACGTAGGTGGGCCGTGGCGCTGACGGCGCTGGCGATGCTCGCCACAGCATGCACGTCGGGTACCGACGACCTCGACAGCGAAGGGCCCGATCCGTCGTCGGCCCGGTCCACGCTCGAGATCGCCGGTGTCGGTGGGCCATCGGACGCCACCAGCCTGGTGCCGCATCAGGAGGACGGCCTGGGGTCGTTCCTCGAGACCCTGTTCACTCCCTTGTTCCAGATCGACGCCGCGAACGAGACGTACTCGAACCTGCTCGACTCGTGGACCGTCTCGGACGACGTACAGACGGTGACGCTCAAGTTGAAGGAGGACGCCGTCTGGAGCGACGAGACTCCGGTCACCTCCGCCGACGTGATCATGTCACTGACGCAGTACCTCGACCCCGCGATCAGCCTCTGGGCCGGCCGTATCGGTGGCATCGTGGGTCAGGCCGCGTACGTCGAGGGCACGGCCGACAGCATCACGGGGCTGACCGCGCCCGACGACCGGACGGTGGTGGTGCAGCTCGAGCAACCGGATCTCGCGTGGCTGCCCAACCTGGGATACCTTGCCAAGTTCATGCCCGTCCTCCCGTCGCACATCCTCGGCGACGTCCCGCATGACCAGTTGCTCGCCCACGAGTACTTCACGACGTATCCGGTGACTAACGGCCCGTACCTGCTGGACGAGGTCGTTCGTGATCAGTACGTGAAGCTGGTCGCGAACCACAACTGGTCGGCGGGCGAGGCACAGATCGAAGAGATCTTCATCAAGAACGTCGCCACCGACGTGCTGAGCGCGCAGTTGGAGTCGGGCGAATCGCAGCTGATCACGGCCGTCAGCCCGGAGGAGGCGGACCGAGTCGGGTCGATCGACGGCGTCGAGGTGCAGAGCGCGACCGGGGCGGCGCCGAACAGCTGGTGGCTGATGAACTACGGCCCGATCAAGGATCCGCGAGTACGGCAGGCCATGGTCTACGCCATCGACCGTCAGGGGATCTGCGACCAGGTGCTGCAGGGCCACTGCACGGTCCCCGCGGCGAACAACCGTCAACTGGCTCCAGAGTGGTCTCTCCCCACCGACGATGTCATCGAGTACGACTACGACCCGGACCGGGCGCGCGAGCTGCTCGATGAGGCCGGCTGGGATCCTGGCACCGAGCTCACGTTCTTCGCCTTCGACGCCGGCGGCATCCCTGACGCCGGCATCGAGATCGCCCAGGCCAACCTGGCCGAGGTCGGCATCAACTGGTCGATCGTCGACAGCGATGTCGCGACGACCTTCGAAGCCATCGAGACGGGTGGCGGTGCGGAAGTGCAGGGCTTCCCACTCGGCGGGGGCAACTTCGTCACCGATCCGAGTCAAGTCGCGGTTTACGCGGATTGCGATGCGTTCTTCCCGAACGGTTCCAACCTCATTCACTACTGCGACCCGGCACTGGACGAGTTGTGGGACACCGGTCGTCGTGAGCCCGATCAGGCTCGGCGAGCGGAGATCTACCACGACGCCTTCAGGATCTTGAACGAGAACCCGATGGAGATCATCTTCTACGTCCAGGACCAGATCGTGGCCCACGACGCACGGCTGCAAGGCGTACAGGCGCATCCGTCGGGCGACATCTATTGGAACGTCGCCGAATGGACCTGGGAGGAATGACGCTGCCTGCCCAGGACGCAGTCGATCGGGATCGGCCCTCGCCGGGTGAGTACCTGGAACCGGCGAGGCTGATCCCGGTCGTCCGGGAGTGCGATGTCCTGGTCTGCGGCGGCGGCCCGGCGGGGATCGGAGCCGCGATCGCGGCGGCGCGAACCGGCGCCAGGACGACGCTCGTCGAGACGCATGGCTTCCTGGGCGGGGTCTGGACGGCGGGCGTGCTCAGCCGGGTCATGGAGGCGGACAAGCCCGGGATCATGGCTGAGCTGACCCAGACCCTCGACGCTCGTGGCGCGCGCGCCGACAGCCGCGCCGCGTACTGCTACGACATCGAGGCGAATGAAGGTCGTCCTCGACGAGATGGCGCTGGCCGCGGGCGTCGATGTCCGATTGCACACCAGAGCCTCGGCGGCCGGCCGAGACGCGGCGAATCGGCTGGGCATGGTCATCACCGAGTCGAAGTCCGGCCGAGAGGCGTGGGCGGCGCGGGTCGTCGTCGACGCGACGGGTGACGGCGACGTCGCCGCGCTCGCGGGATGCCAGTACGACTACGGCCATCCCCGGACCGGTGAGACTCAGCCGATGAGCCTGATGGCACTGCTCACCGGTCTGCGTCTGGACGACGTCGCGGGGTTCGTCGCAGGAGGCGCGCGTCCGCCGGGCGGCCGCCATGCCGCGGTGCCACCGTCGCGCAGGTACCAGTCGGCAACCGCATCGCTGCTGGGCGAGCTCGGTCGCGCCGGCATCGAACCGTCGTTCACCGCGCCGACGTTGTGGTGCATCTACGAGGACCTGTTCGCGTTGATGGCCAACCATCAGTACGGCGTCTCGGCTCTGAACGCGGACGAGATCAGCCGGGCGACCATGGAGACACGCATCGAGATCGATCGCGTGGTGAGCGGTCTGCGGTCGCTCGGCGGTGTGTGGGCCGGACTCCGGCTGGTGGCGACGGGTGCACAGCTCGGTGTCCGCGAGGGGCGCCGCATACACGGGCGCTACCGGGTCACGGCCGCCGACATGCTGGACGGCAGAAGGCACCATGACGCCGTCTGCAGAGTGACGTCGCCGGCCGACATCTACGCGCTCTCGGCCGGCGAAGGAGGCTCTCTCAGCCGAGCGGCCGAGGAGATCGGCGGGCCGGATCGACCATCGGACCGGGTTCGGACCCAGCCGTACGACGTTCCGCTGCGAGCGCTGATCGCTCGGGACGTCGACGGTCTGCTCACGGCCGGGCGGTGCATCAGCGGTGATTTCTTCGCCCATGGCAGCTATCGGATGACCGGCAACGCAGTGGCGATGGGGCAGGCCGCGGGTGTCACGGCTGCGATCGCCTCGACGACCCGGGTGCTGCCCCATGAGGTCCCGTGGGAGGTCGTCCAGAGGCAGCTCGAGTCGATCAACACTGTCGCTGCGGCCGGCCGCCGTGTGCCAGCCTCCCCGAGGGCGTGACGTCGATGGAAGTCCACAACGCTTCGGCGGCACCGACGCCTGGATCTCCGAAGTCGCCGACCGATGCACAGCTTCGTCGATATGCCGCGCGCCGGCAGCTGGAGCTCACGCCGGCCGAGTTGGACGCCATCAGGCCGACCATCGACACGTTCCTCCGGACGCTCCAGGGATTGCCTGGCATCGAGCAGCCCCGAGTCCGCCGCCGTCATCCGGATCGCGCGTCCGGCCGGCGGCCCGAGCCGGTGGAGGACCCGCACCACGCCATCAGCTACGTCTGTGAGATCCATGGTGCGCGGACCGGGCCGCTGGCAGGAATGCGCATCGGTGTCAAGGACAACATCGCGGTGGCGGGCCTGCCGATGGCCGCCGGAGCGGTGCGACCTCCCCTGGACGGGCCAGGGGAGGATGCGATCGTCGTCGAGCGTCTCCTCGACGCCGGCGCGACGATCGTCGCGAAGACCGTGATCGGGCCGAACGCCGCGACGACGAATCCGATCGACCCGGCGTACTCGTCCGGCGGGTCTTCCTCGGGCTCGGCTGTCGCGGTGGCCACGGGGTTGGTCGATGGCGCGCTGGGGGCCGACCAGGGTGGGAGCATCCGGGTGCCGTCGGCTTGGTGCGGCGTCGTGGGCATGAAGGCCACTCACGGGTTGGTTCCGACCCACGGTCTCGTGCACTGGGACCGCACCCTCGATCACGTCGGGCCGATCACCCGGACGGTCGCCGACAACGCGGCCATGCTCGACGTGCTCGCCGGGGCGGGTCGTGCGGAGACGTACACGAGTGCGCTGGATCGCGGCGTGCGAGGTCTTCGCGTCGGCGTGATCAGCGAGTGCCTCGACCGGTCGGTGTGTACAGCGGACACGCTCCGAGTCTTCGCCGAGGCCGAACGGACACTCACAGGTGCCGGGGCGGACCTTGTCCCGGTGTCCATCCCCCTGTGGGTCCACAGTCATGTGATCTGGCTGGCCGCAGCGGTCTCCGGGCTCGCCGCGACGGTCGAGTCGCTCGGCCAGGTCTACGGCCACTGGGAACGCGTCGACGTCGATCGCCTGGTCGCTACGGCACGTGAGATCATCGCAGGCCGCCCGCCGGACGTTCATGCGGACGTCGAGGCGCTGCTGCTGACGTACGAACACCTCCGGGAAGCGCACTTCGGCCTTCACTTCGCACAGGCTCAGAACCTGAGACTGGACCTGCGCCGTCACATCGACCGTGCACTGGTGGACGTCGACCTCCTGATCACGCCGACCTGGCCCGCCGGCCCGGCGAGAACGGTCACGGACCAGGTGCGTGAGCCACCGGCCGGCGGCCCGCCGTCCATGCCGATGATGAACTGGACCTCCGCGCTCAATCTCACCGGCCATCCGGCCCTGACCGTGCCGGCGGGGTGCGGTGACGACGGATGCCACGAGGTCTTCAGATCATCGGCAGATGGCTCGACGAGTTCACGGTCTATCGCGCCGGCGCCGCGG
The DNA here is from genome assembly GCF_900105925.1 of Jiangella alkaliphila. Taxonomy (NCBI): domain Bacteria; kingdom Bacillati; phylum Actinomycetota; class Actinomycetes; order Jiangellales; family Jiangellaceae; genus Jiangella; species Jiangella alkaliphila. The sequence continues at coordinate 3,641,573 of NZ_LT629791.1, forward strand.
TCGAACGGGTCCGAGCCGAGGCCTGACAGCACCGCTCAGGTCGTCGCGGCGGCGAGGACGATCTCGGCCGCGGCTCGCACGCCGTCTTCGGCCCGCACCACGGGGGCGAGCTCACGGGCGCGGGCGGCGATGGCGGGGTCGCTCACCGCCTGCGTGATCGCCTGCGCCAGCGGCTTCGGGGCCAGGCGGTGCTGCGGGATGGGCGCGACCGCCACACCGGCCGCATGCGCGCGCCGGGCGAAGAACCGGTGGTCGGGAAGGTACGGGCAGCCCACTTGGGGCCGGCCCGACATGAGGGCGAGGCCGAAGGTTCCGATCCCGCAGTGATGGACGATGGCCGCCATTCGCGGGAACAAGCTCTCCAGGGGGGCCTCCCGGAGGAAGAGGATGTCGTCGGCGTTCTCGTCCGGTTCGATTCCGCCCCACCCCGCGACGACGACCGCCCGGACGCCGGCTCGCCGGACCGCCTCCGTGACGATCCGCCCGGTCCGCCGAGGATCGCCTCCGACGCTGCTTCCGAACCCGATGTAGACCGGAGGTTCGCCGCGGGCCAGGAAGTCCTCCACCTCCTCCGGAAGTGGAGCCGGATCGGCCGGCAGATCGAACCAGAATCCCGTGGTGTGCACCCAGTCGGGATAGTCCAGCCGCGACGGGAGGATGTGCCGGCTGAACGGGTGGATGACCGTGGCGGGTGTGCCGTCCGGCGTACGCAACACGTCGTGGTGCTTGCGCCGGGGCGGCAACCCGAGCGTGTGCGATCGCCAGGCGTCCATGTCGCCCTGATAGGAACGACGACGAACCTCGAACGCCCGATACGAGAGGCGATTCAGACTCGGAGGTAGCTGGAACGGCAGAGCCGGATAGGTGAAGGATCTCGTCGGGATCCAGGTCGGATGGGGACAGACCGGGACCGCGGGTATGCCCAGCCGTTCGGCGATCTCATGCGCCGGGTAGAACGCGTGGTGAACGATGACGTCGGCTCCCTCGCGTCCTGCGTCGGCCATGTCGTCGTAGATCTCGTGCATCGCGCGCTGGACATGTGGCCTGTTGCGCCACTGGAGCCCCCTGTACCGCAGGTTCCGGACACCTGTCGCGCCGGCCTCGCGAAGCCTCGGATCGAGCGTCAGTTGCGTGGTGCGGTCGGCGAACGAGATCACCCGGGGGCGCGCGGGGAGCGTCAACGAGGCGAGTGCCATCGGGGCGCCTAGCAGCACCTCGTGGCCGGATTCGTCCAAGGTCCGGGCCAGGGCCGCGAAGGGTTCGACGTCACCGCGCGTCCCATACGTCAGTACCAGGATCTTCATCCTTCGGCCAGATCCTCTCTCCGCGATGTGGCCCACCGCCGACGGGAACGGCTGAAGGCTCGAGGCTGAACTCCTCAAGAGTGGTGGACGGTGCCCGGGCAGGGGAGGGGACGACTTTCCGGCGAGCTCTCCTGCCGCCGGAAACAGACTCTGGGCCGGCGCGCCGCGGCGATGCCAGGCTGTGCCCTGTCGATTGCTGACCGGCATCGCCGCGGTTCACGATGCGAGTGCGGAGGACGAGCGAAATGACGACATCGCAGGAACGGATCCGAATACTGGCGGGCGGGTCGCTGGACGTCGACAATTTCGGTGATCTGCTGTTTCTCCTGGTCACCGAGAAGTACCTGGATGGAATGGTCGTCGCCACGGGGCCGTTCGGCTGGGACATGATGTCGATCCTGGGCCGGCGCGTGCACGCCTATACGCCGCTCCTGTAGCGAGCCGCCTTCGACGTGGTATGGACGATGGGTGGTGGGGCGTCGTTGGAGGGCGCCTTCCGGATCTCGTCGCCCGATGATCTCTATGCAGAGTTCATGGCTGGATCACCCCAGGTGAGGAGGGAGATGATCGAGCAAGCAATGGGCGGCGAGTCCATGCCGCAATTCATTCATCCCTACATGCCACCGCACCTGTCGTACTGTCGACCGAGTCCGCGGAGTCGGTGCTGAACTCCGTGGGACTGGCGAATTTCGTGGACGACCTCCCCGATCCGGGTGAAGGGGTCAGGTACTTGCGATCCTTGACTCACGTCTCCGTCCGCGACCAGGAGTCGAGCGACAAGCTGGCGTCCCTCGGGATCGCGCACCGGCTCGCGCCCGACGCGGTGCACTCACTTCGGCTGAATCGTCCGGCGACGCGACCGGAGCGGCCCGAGATCGCGCTGTTCCAGGTGTGCGAGTCCGTGCTCCGCCGATATGGCATCGACGCCGTCGCCGCCGCCCTGATCGGCTGCGACGCGTTGCGTCAGCATCCGATCCGGGTTCTGATGACGGGAACCTGGCGTGAGGGCGGCGACTCCGTCGACGCGAACCGTGACCTGGTTCGCCGGGTCAAGGGGCTGGATCCGGCGGCTGACATCGAGATGATCATGGATCGGCGGCCGTTCGATCTCGTGGACCACATCCAGCGTGCCCGGGTCGTGATCGGGACCTCCCTTCACCTGCGTATCGTCGCCTCGGCCTACGACGTCCCCCGGGTGACGTTGTCGGTGTTCGTGTCCGACAAGCCGACCAGGTATGCGCGCCTGTGGGACGACATCATGCCGTTCGACGTCTCGCTCGACGAGATGGGCGATGCGGTCAACGCGGCGTTGTCCCTGGACGGCTCGCGCCGCGTGATCGCCCAGTCCGACGAGCTGGCTCGTCTCTCGGACGAGAACCTGCGCCAGGTGTCGGACCAGGTGATCTCCGCGGCGCGCGACCGACGGCGGTCGGCGACGCGGCTCTAGCGCCGGTACGGCTCAGACGTTCACGCCTCGCGTGCGGAGGAGCTGTTTGATCTTCGCTCCGTCCAGCTGCCGGACGTCGACGCCGGTCCGGCAGGCCTCGGCGGCGGCGAGCCCGGCGGCCTCGCCCATCGCGACGCAGTTGCCGGTGACCCGATAGGACCCGTGCGCCTCGTGCGAACCGGAGATGCACCGGCCAGCCACCAGCAGCTGGTCGACTCCCGTGGGCACGAGGCACCGGAGCGGAACCTGATAGGGCTTGACCGGAGTGGCGGTGAGCTTCGTGTCGTCCGGAGCGTGGATGTCCATGGGGAACGTGGCCGTGCAGATGCCGTCGTCGAACGTCCGGCCGTTCACGAGGTCGTCGAAATCCAGCCGGTACTCTCCTCTGATGCGGCGGGTCTCACGCACGCCGACCTGCATGGCGGTACTGATCAGGTGCCCCTCGCCGAACTCCGGGGTGTTGTCGAACATGCGCATCGCGAGGTGTGCCTGACGTCGCCCTTCGATCACCGCCGCGGTCAGGTCGTCGGCGTCGGTTCCGTCCCGGCGCTGCATGTGGGTCCACATGATGGCGTCGAGGCCGCCGCGACCAGGCACCGGCACGACGGCGAAGTCCGTGAACGGAATCGAGGCCAGATCGTCGGGTGAATTGTGCTTCGCCATGACCTCGTACGGTCGTGGCGTCCACTGAAAGCCCTGGACGGTGAACTGGAGCGTCATCGGCTGCAGCAGGCCGTCGGAAGGGCGCCCCTTCTCGTAGTCGCAACCGGCATGAAAGGCGATGTCGCCGTCGCCCGTGCAATCGATGACGACCTCGGCGAGGATCGCCGAACGCCCGGACTTGTTCTCGACGATGACGCCCTGCATGCGTCCGTCGTCGACGATGGCGGCAACGCCCATGCTGTACAGGAGCACGCGGACGCCCGCTTCCTCGGCCATCCTGTCCAGGACGTACTTCATCACCTCATAGTCGAAGACGTCGGCCACGAAGACCTCTGGAAGCCATTCCTGCACTGCGTCGGCGGCTCCGTGGTGCCGTAGCCGGTCGATGATCTCGGTAGGGATTCCACCCTTACGCGCGCCATCGAAGTAAGGATTGAGCAGACCCGCGGTCCAGATGCCGCCCAGGCAGCCATACCGTTCGACGAGCAGCGTCTGGGCGCCGGCCCTCGCCGCCGAGAGTGCGGCCCCGACGCCGGCCGGCCCGCCGCCGACGACGACCACGTCCACGTCGGCATAGATCGGCGTCTCCACGGAGGGTTCGACGATGGCTGCCGGCGCGCTTCGGGTGAACGGAACGGTGTGTCTCATGGTCATCGATCCTTCGTCCGGAGGTGACCCATGTCAGGTGGTTCCTCGAGCCGTTTCACTGACCGACATTACCAGTTCACCACTCGAAGAACTCTGGGCCTGCCATGTGATCGACCCCTCCGAGTGGTGGTTGACACAGGCCAGGCGGAATGTCTACGTTTTCGAAACGCACGTTTCATAGGTTCGATAGGGGCGTGGGTGTCGATGAACGGCTCCGAGACGACCGCGGCGGAGAGTGGCAGCGGCTCAGTGCGTGTGGAGAACGTCCGGTTCGAACATCTCGACCGATCCCTGGGCTGCGGCGTCTCGATGCCGCGTCTGTCCTGGCAGATCTCGACCGATGACCCCGAGTGGCAGCAGAAGGCCTACGAGGTGCGGCTCGACGGTGGGCGGACGGTGCATCGGCCGTCCGAGGACCAGGTCCTGGTCGACTGGCCGTTCGAGCCGCTCGAGTCGAGGACACGGGCGAGGGTGGAAGTGCGGGTCTCGGCGGGGGCGTCGTGGAGCGCGTGGAGCCAGCCGGCCACCGTCGAAATCGGGCTGCTGAGCTCGGAGGACTGGTCGGCGCGGTTCATCCGGCCGAGCACCATCGGCACGGTCGACCGTCCCGCGCCGATTCTCTCGCGCCGGCTCGTCGCCGGGCCGGGGGTCGCCGCCGGCCGGCTCTACGTCACAGCACATGGCGTCTATCGAGCCCGGCTGAACGGGCACGAGGTCGGCGACGACGTGCTGGCGCCGGGGTGGTCGAGCTACGGCCACCGGCTCTGCTATCAGACCTACGACGTCACCCGGCTGCTGCGTGACGGCGACAACGTGCTCGAGGTTCTCCTGGGCAACGGGTGGTATCGCGGCCGGTTCCTCGATCAGACGATGCCGTCGCGCGGCTACGGGGATGGCCTGGCGCTGCTGGCACAGCTCGAGGTGACGTACGCATCCGGAGCCGTCGACGTGATCGCGACCGACCGGCGCTGGTCGGCACGGGAGAGCGGCGTGCTGGAGAACGATCTCTACGACGGGCAGTACACCGACCTCCGGCGGTTGGACCGCGCCGAGGACACGGTCGACGAGCTCGAAGAGACCCTGGATCGCCTGGTCGCCCCCGATGGTCCGCCCGTCCGGCCCACCGGCGTGCGGCCCGCGGTCGACGTCTGGACGTCGCCCTCCGGCCGCACGCTCGTCGACTTCGGCCAGAACCTCGTGGGCTGGGTCCGGCTCCGGGTGAACGGGCCGGTGGCCGGTCAGCGGGTGGTCGTGCGGCACGCGGAAGTCCTCGAGGACGGCGAACTCTGTACCAGGACGTTGCGCAGCGCGCGGGCGACGGACACTTATGTTCTGGACGATGCCGACGACGTCGTGTTGGAGCCGGCCCTGACATTCCACGGATTTCGGTATGCCGAGATCAGTGGTCTCGAGCCCCTGCGTGCCGCGGACGTCGAAGCCGTGGTGGTCGGCACCGACCTTCGCCGCACCGGCTGGTTCTCCTGTTCCGATCCTGACCTCGAGCGACTGCATGAGAACGTCGTGTGGAGCGCCCGTGGCAACTTCCTGTCGATTCCGTCTGACTGCCCTCAGCGCGACGAGAGGCTGGGCTGGACCGGCGACCTCCAGGTGTTCGCGCCTACCGCGACCTTTCTCTTCGACAGCGGGGGTTTCCTGACGTCGTGGCTGGCCGATCTTGCCGCCGATCAGCACGCCGATGGCACGGTTCCGGTGGTCGTTCCCAACGTGTTGCCGGACGACAGCCCCGCCGTCGCCGCCTGGAGCGATGCGGCCACCATCGTGCCCTGGGTCCTGTATCAGGCATACGGCGACAAGGGGCTGCTGGCCCGGCAGTTCGAGAGCATGAAGCGGTGGGTCGACAAGGTGGTCACCCTCGCCCCCGACGGGCTCTGGGTCGGGGGGTTCCAGTTCGGCGACTGGCTCGATCCGACACCGTCGGCCCGGAAGGCGGGCGAGGCGAGAGCCGACCCCGACGTCATCGCCACGGCCTACCTGGTGCACTCCGCGCAGATCGTCGCCCAGACGGCCCGGGTACTGGGAGACCTCGCGGTCGCGGACGAGTACCAGGAGCTGGCGACGCGTACCCGCGAGGCGTTCGTGCGGGAGTACGTGACCCCGGCCGGGCGGATCGTCAGCGATGCACCCACCGCGTACGCCCTCGCGCTGGAGTTCGGTTTGCTTCCCGCCGAGGAGCAGCGGCGACGTGCCGGTGCGCGCCTGGCGGATCTCGTCCGGGCCGGCGGTTTCAGGGTCGCCACGGGATTCCTGGGAACGCCGCTCGTCACCGCCGCCTTGACCTCGGCCGGCCAGGTGGATCTCGCCTATCGCCTGCTCTTGGAGAGGGGTTGTCCCTCCTGGCTCCATACCGTCGAGATGGGTGCCACGACGATCTGGGAACGCTGGGACAGCATGCGGTCCGACGGCTCGGTCAACGTCAGTGAGATGACGTCGTTCAACCACTACGCGTACGGGGCCGTGGCCGACTGGCTGCACCGTTCGGTGGCCGGGCTCGCGCCGGCGGCGCCGGGCTACCGGGAGGTCACCGTGCGTCCGGAGCTGCATCAGCGGCTCACCTCGGCGTCCGCGCGCCTGCTCACTCCGTATGGAGAGACATCCGCGGGGTGGGAGCGACGAGACGGCCGGGTGCGGATCGACGTCGTCATACCTCCGGGCTCGCGGGCGACCGTCCACCTCCCCGATGGTCAGACGCTGTCGGTCGACCACGGGCGTCACACCTTCACGACAGCAGATCCCTGCGCGCGGACACTCACTGGGCAACTCCGCTCGGTGCGCGATCTGCTGGACTCCTCGTTGCTCTGGGGCCGGGTGACCTCGACGCTCGTCGATGCGGGGGTCGCTTCGGATGCCGCTGAGGTGGCCGCTTGGTGCGCGCCCTACTTGGACGCTCCCGTCGACGGTCTGCCGGGCTACCTGAGCCGGCGGAACGACGTCGCCCCCGACGTTCGACAGGCGCTACGAGAGCTGGTCGAGGAGCATGCGTCGCAACCGGGGAGCCGCTAGGAGAACGCACCCATCGGCGCCAGGATCGGATGGGTCGCCTCACCGGGCTTGGCCGGCTGCTCCCGTGCGCTCGCAACGGCCTCGAGGAGGCGTCGTTCCTGCACGGCCTCGGGATACTCCCGTGCGACCCACGAGCGGAAGGTGTCGCGCTCCCGTTCCGGCGGCTCGGTCCGCAACACCGCGGCCACCTGGTCGATGACACCCAGCACGTCCGCGTCGTCGACGGCATGAGTGCCGGGCGCCCGGAACAGCTCGCCGCCGCCTCCCGCGGCATACCCGACGACGACGCAGCCCGCGGCGAGGGCCTCGGCCACCGGGAGCCCGAAACCCTCGTCCCGGCCGAGGGCGACGAAGACGGAGGCGCGGCCGAGTACGCCGGCCGTCTCGCTCTCGCTGAGGCCGTCGACGATCACGGTGCGTACGTCGCCGAAGCGGTGGTCCGCGGCCAGCAGTGCCTCCAGCAACGCGGACTCCTTCGGCCGCTTGCGCGGCATCCAGACGAGAAGGCGCTCGCGCGCCGGCGCCGGACGGAACAACGCCATGTCGATCGAGAGCGGGATGAGCTCGACCGGCCCGATCGGCAGCACCGCACGCAGGCGCTCCAGGACGCGCAGCGTCGCCAGCGACGACACCCAGGTCGGTGGCGGCGGATCCCAGTTCGGGAACCGCTCCCACGGGGCGTAGACGAAGGTCAGGAAGTGGTTCTGGTTGTAGATGACCTTGCGGCATCCGGGGGCCGGGTCGTGGTCGGCCAGCACGAACGACTCGGGCACGACGAGGATGTCGTTCTCGTCGAGGTCCAGCGTCGCCCCCTCGATCGTGGGCGCATCGCTGTCGAACCAGGTCGGCGTGGCGCCCGCGGCGATCTGACGGTGCCAGACGACGGCTTCCTGACCGGCGCGCACCAGCAGCTCCACGTGCCGGTACATCACCCTGGCGCCACCGATCGGGCGGTCGATGTCGGGAGCTGCGTAGATCACTCTTCCGCTCATGCTGGTCATGTTGGTCATGCTCGCGCCGGAGGGCTCGATCGCGCAGGAGGACGGGTTTCACCGCGGCTGAGCTCGTGCCGCGGCCGCCTGGCTCAGGATGCGCGCCGCGCGACGCTGGCCTTCTCGAGGGCGGTGGCGCCACGGACCGCGGCGATGGCGTCGTCGACGGAGACGAGGAACGGCGTGCCCGTGGCGAGTGCGTCCAGGAAGTGGCCGACCTCGAGGCGCAGCGCGCCCTCGATCCGGTCGTACATGACCGGCCAGGCGGTGCGGTCGGGCTCATCCACCCCCTCGGCGGAGTACTCGGTCACGCTGTCGTTGCTCTTGGTCGACTGGATCATGCCGTCCTCGCAATGGACCTTCAGGTCCCACCGAGGCGCGGCGGTATCAGGAAGCGTCCATCCGGTCACCAGGTTGAACCCCATGCCGTTGGTGAGCACACCCGTCGCCGTGAACGTGGCGACGCCCGAGGGCGACTCCAGCAGTTGCGCGCCGTCGACCTCGTCGATCTCACCTCGGCCGATCCATTGGATGAGGTCGATGTCGTGGATGGCGAAGTGCCACAACGGGCTCGTCGTGCTCGCCACCCGTGCACCGATCGACCGCGGACCCCAGGTCGACGTCGTGATCATCACCGGGCGACCGAGGCGGCCGCTTCGGACCGCGTCGACCACGCCCGCGTAGCGGGCCATGAACCGGGTGATGTGGCCGGTCATGAGCCGGGTGCCGTGCCGCTCGGCCAGGTCGGCGATCGCCTCGGCGTCGTCGATGCTCGTGGCCAGCGGCTTCTCGACGAGGACGTGGACGCCGGCCTCGATCAGCACGCGTACCGGGTGCAGGTGCGCGGAGTCGGGGGTGGCGACGACGGCGGCGTCGGGCGCGAGCTCGCGGATCGCGGCCTCCAGGTCGGTGAACGCGGGCACCCCGAGCTGGGCGCCGACGGCACGTGCCGCGTCGGCCGATCGATCCACGACGCCGCACAGCTCGACGGACCTGGTCTCGTGGACGGCGCGTGCGTGCATCGCGCCCATGAAGCCGACGCCCACGACGAGTACCTTCATCGCTCCTCGTGCTCCGGCCGGGGTCCGTCCGAACCCGCCGTGAGCTCGACGACGGGCGTGGGCGCGAGCGGATCGCCGCGGTAGACGTAGCGCCCGAGCAGGACGACGGCGGTCGCGGTCCATCCTCGAAGCGGCACATTCCCGCAGCGCGAGTTCGGCAGCACCAGCGTGCCGTCGACCACGTTGTACTTCTCCCACAGGTGCCCCGTCTCGTGGTATCGATCCACCAGCAGACGCAGGAATCGCGCCGAGACACGCCGTGCCGCGGCGGTGTAGCCGTAGGCGTCCAGTCCTTCCGCGGCGATGAGGTGCTCCGGAGCCCACCCCGCGGGGTACATCCACTGGAGCTGCCCTTGCCCCCCGACGAGGTCCGGCGGTACGTCCGCCGCGATCGGCGGCCGGTCGGGATAGGCGTCCGGATGCGGATCGGGGTACTCGCGGTCGGTACAGGCCAGGCCGTACTCGTGCTCGAAGAGCGGCAGGCGGTCGGCCAGCTGGCCGGCCTGGTCCGGCGTCGCGACTCCGGTCCACAGGGCGTAGAACGCGCAGGAGGACAGATAGGGCAGCTGCCGTTGCGCGACGTGGTCGTACTCGACGAAGAACCCGAGCTCCTCGTTCCAGCAGTATCGCCGGATCAGCTCCGCGCGGCGCTCGGCGTCGGCGTGGAACTGCTCCGCCTCGGTCTCGCGGCCGAGCTGTCCGGCGATGAGCGACAGCGCACGCGCGTATCGGACCAGCGCGCAGTTGGTGATCAGAGGCGCGCAACGCCGGACGTCACCGCCGAAGATCGGCGTCCAGTCCCAGCCGGTCTCGGCCTCGGCCGCGAGCTCCGGCGGCCAGTACGGATCGCCGAGGTCTCTGTTGGTGGCGAGCCCGATCGGCGTCTGGTGATGCTCCGCGTTCCAGTAGCGCCGGTAGTTCTGCTTGAGCAGCGGAAAGGCATGCTCGAGCAGCTCTTCGTCCTTGGTGGCGAGGTGGTAGCGCCAGACGGTGTCGGCGATGAGCGGCGTCTGAGACCTCGACATCACCGACGTCACGTTCGCATTCGGCATGTAGCCGAACCGCGACACCATGAACAGGTAGTTCAGGAGGTGGCCGCGGACGAGGTCGCCCCGACCGTGTGCCAGCAGCGCCCGGCTGGTGAAGTCGGTGTCCCAGGCGTACATGGTCGTGAACGTGCCTGCCGAGCCGCTCGGCGGCACGTAGGGGAACGGCAGGAACAGCAGGGTGCCGAACTCGGGCGGCGCGGTCGGGTTGACCTGCACCAGGCGTTCTTCGGTGGCGCTGACCGCGTCGGAGTCCCACCAGCCGCCGATCGTCCGGTCGAGGTTCGCCCACCTCTCCTCGTCCGGTGGCCGGCTGGATGTCGTTGTTCCTGGGATCGTGCTGACAACGGCAGGTCGCTCCATGGCCACTCCCGGATGGGTCTGCTGGCCAAAACCAAGGTATTGACTGCCGATACTCTAGCTCACCACGTGCCGCCGCCGGGCCTTGTACCCCGGCAGGTCCGGTCGGTGCCGGTCAGTGGGTGCGCGCGCCGTCAGCGACGAGCGTCTCGAGGAGTTCGGCCGCGGTGGCGGCCCCGTTCTCGGCGCGGATCAGCGCGCCGAGCTCCTGCGCCCGGACGGTCAGCGCCGGGTCGTCGACCGCCCGTTCGATGGCGGCGGCCAGCTTCTCGGCGGTCAGAGTGGACTGCGGCAACGGCGCGGTCGCGACGCCGGCGGCGTGCATCCGGGCGGCGTTGAACGGCTGCTCGTACATGAACGGGCAGATCACCTGTGGCCGGCCGGCCGCGAGCGCGGCACTGAGGGTGCCGGCGCCACCGTGGTGGACGACCGCTGCCACCTGCGGGAACAGCCAGTCGAACGGGGTCTCCTCCGCGACGAACACGTTGCCGCCGGAGAGCGGCTCGGCGGAGATCCCCCCGGATCCGGTGACCACCACGGCGCGCATGCCGGCGAGGCGCACGGCCTCGGCCACGACGTGACCGGCGTGGACGGGGTCGGTGCCGGCGACGCTGCCGAACCCCAGGTAGACGGGCGGTTCGCCGGCGCGGAGGAACCGGTCCAGCGAGGCGGGCGGCGTCCACTGCGGGGGCGCCGGCAGGAACCAGAATCCGGTGGTGTGCACCCAGCTCGGATAGTCCGTCCGTTCGGGCAGGAGATGACGGCTGAAGGCGTGCAGCACCGTTGTGGCGGCGCCGTCCGGGCGCCGCAGCATGTTCCGGCTGCCTCGGCGTCGCGGCAGGTCCAGGACGTCGCGCCGCCACCGCGACGTGTTGCCCAGCTGTCCATGGACCCAGAGCCTGCTGGTCAGGTACGAGGCCCGGTTGAGCGGACGCGGCAGGCGCAGCGGGATCAGCGGGTTCGCGAAGGCGCTCGTCGGGACCCAGCCGGGCTGGAGACAGGCGAGGGCCGCGGGTACGCCCAGGCGTTCGGCGATCTCGTGTCCCGGCAGGTTGGGCAGGTGCACCACCAGGTCGGCGCCCTCGTCGCCGATCGCGGCCATGTCGTCCAGCACCCGGGCCATCATCGGCTGGTAGCGGCGGAAGAGCGCGGCGGCGAGCCGTTTGCCACGCAGACCGCGGAAGTTGGTCTCGTATCCCGCGCGCACGACGGGGTCGTTGGACAACGTGTCGTATCGGTCGAAGAGCGGGGCGAAGCGGATCCCGTAGGGCTCGGCGAGGTGTGCCAGGGGAGCGTTCGTCGCGAGGACGGCTTCATGTCCCGCGTGGGTGAGCGCACGTGCGAGCGCCGCGAAGGGCTGCACGTCACCCCGAGTCCCGTGCGAGAACAGCAGCACCTTCATGCTCGTCCCTTCCGTGCGCTCCCATCGGCAGCCAGCGTCGCGAGCCGGAGCGCCGTCGTGGAAGGGGCCGGTGTCCGCCGCTCGACATGCGGCCGCGGCCGGACCGGGTGACAATCGCGCCAGGGGAACCACGAGAACGGGAGCTCGGTGCATGAGTGATGACCAGGCCAACTCCGATGCGACGTTCAGCAAACGGATCGGTGCGCGGCTGCGAGCGCTGCGCGAACGGCGCCGATTGACGTTGCAGGAGGTGGAGCGGCGTACCGGTGGCTCGATCCGCTACACGGTTCTCGGCTCGTACGAACGGGGCGAGCGCACGCCGGGCATCCGCCGCATCCTCGAACTGGCCGAGCTCTACGAGGAGCCGATCGAGGAGTTGCTGAGAGGCCTGCACGGGCAGCCTCGGCAGCGCACTCTCGACACCGGCAGGGCGGTGTTGCACCTGGAGCGGTTGCGGTCCGCGCCGCGCGAGGCCGAGGCCCTGACTCGCTTCGTGGACGGCTTGCAGCGCATCCGCGGCGACTACGGCACCGTCATCCTCACCATCAGGTCGGCCGACATCGTGACGATGTCCGCCGTCTACGGCACCGATCCCCAGGATCTCCGGCAGCGCATCGTCGACTGGGGTGTCCTCGAGCCGTAGCCGGGCTGGGCTGAAGACGCCACCTTCCGGCACTGCCGGGCTGGAGCACACTGTGGGGGCGTGCTGCGGCGGATCTGCGTGTTCACCGGCTCCCGGGCCGACTACGGGCCGCTGCTGCCGGTCATCGCGGCGTTGCGCGACGAGCCCACCGTCGACCTGCGGCTGCTGGCCACCGGGGGGCATCTGGTCCCAGGACAGGGCATGACCGTCGGCCAGATCGAGGCGGACGGGTTCGAGGTGGCCGAGCGGGTCGACATGGTGCTCGCACGGGACACCCCGTCGACGGCGGCGAAGTCGCTGGCGCTCGGCGTGATCGGTTACGCCGACGCGCTGGACCGGCTGGACCCGGACCTGCTGGTGCTGCTGGGGGACCGGTACGAGGCCCTGGCCGCCGCGATGGTGGCGCACCTTCGCCTCCTGCCGATAGCGCACATCAGCGGGGGAGAGCTGTCCTACGGCTCCACCGACGACTCGACGCGGCACGCGATCACGAAGCTCGCGCACCTGCACTTCACCGCGAACGAGGAGTTCCGGGCCCGGGTGATCCAGCTCGGGGAGGCGCCCAGCAGGGTGTTCGTCACCGGGGTGCCGAGCCTGGACACCATCCGGACGGCGCCCCTGCTGGATCGTGCCGAGTTGTCCCGGCGGATCGGCCTGCCGCTGCGGGACCCCGTGCTGGCGGTGACCTATCATCCGGCGACGGCGGACGTCGCGGGCAGCCGTGACGGCGTCGCCGGCCTGGTCGCCGCCCTCGAGGCGCTGCCGGACGCCACCGTCGTCATCACCGGGACCAACGTCGACCCGGGCGGCGCTGAGGTGTTCGCCCCGATCCGCGAGTTCGCCGGCCGTCAGGCCGTCCGCGCCGCCATGGCGGCCTCGCTCGGCCAGCACGCCTACCTGAGCCTGGTCCGGCAGGCCGCGGTCGTGGTCGGGAACTCCAGCAGCGGGCTGATCGAGGCGCCGGCGCTGCACACCCCGACGGTGAACATCGGCACGCGCCAGGACGGCCGGCCGCGTGCGGCGTCGGTCATCGACTCTGGAGAGACCGCCGACGACATCATCCGCGCGATTCGCCGGGCGCTGACGCCCGAGCACCAGCGGCTGGCCAGGACCGCCCGGTCCCCGTTCGGCGACGGCCGGGCGGCGGGACGGATCGTCGACGTGCTGCGCTCGATCGACCTCGACGGGCTGACGACGAAGCGGTTCGCCGACCTGCCCGTGCGCTGACGCCGCCGGCTCAGCCCGGCGGCACCCGCTCGCGCAGGCGGCGCGCGGGGACCCCGCCGTAGACGCCGTAGGGCTCGGTGTCGCGGGTCAGCACCGCACCGGCGCCGACTATGCAGCCGCGCGCGACCGCCGTTCTCGGCGTGACGGTGGCGTTGGCGCCGATCCACACGTCGTCGGCGAGCGTGATGGGGCCGCCGTCCTGCGGCGCGAGGGCCATCGGCTCGGGATGCCGGCGCGGATCGTGCTGCACGGTGGACAGGACGACGTGCGCGGCGATGTTGCAGTACGCGCCGATCGTCAGGCCGTGCTTTCCGTAGAGGGCGCAGCCGGCGGCGAAGTGGGTGCGCCGGCCGATCCTGATGCGGCCCTGGGCGTCCCCGGTCGAGATGTAGGTCGATGGGAAGAACTCCACGCCCTCCTCGACCCCGACCTCGCCGGCGCCCTGGACGAAGCACCAGGGATGGAAGGTCACGTTCGCGCCGACCGTCATGCGCACGTCGCCCTGGCAGTGGAAGCCTCGGCCGATCCGGACGTTGTCGCCCACCCGCAGCAGCTCGGGACGCTCGATCCGCACGTCGTCGTCGATGACGACGCCGTCGCCGCAGTGCGCCAGTCTGGCGCGGAGATCTTCGGACATCGGAGGACGAGTCTGCTGTCGCGTCGCCGACGGCGGAAGGGGTTGCGTTCTGCCGAGCGCCAGGGACGAAGTACTCGGTGAGGACCTGCGTAGGAGCGTACTCAACATGCTGGCGGCCATCAGGGATGACAGGCATGGTGATCATTACGGCACCGAGCAGTTGCCATGGATGCATCCGGCCGGCTGGGCGCCGGAGCAGCCCATCGTGGCTCAAGGGCTGCGCGACTACGGCTACGACGAGCACACCAAGCGCATCGGCCGGAACTTCCTGAGGCTGGCGATCGGCGAGTGCCGACGCACGGGCCGGCTGCCGGAGACGTACAACGAGGTCGACGGCGGGATGGAACTGCCGAACGCCCGGTACGGGAACGCGACGATGCACGGCTGGACCGCGGCCGCCGCGGTCGTGGTGGGGCGCGCCGTCATCGGCCGGACGGCTGACCCTCAACCGAGTTGCGGAAGGGCTTCGGCGGCGATGAGCTCGATCTGGTCGAGATCGCTCAGGTCGAACAGGTCCAGATAGACGCGGGACACGCCGATTGACTCGTATCGGCCGATCCTATCCACCAGCTCGGCGGGCGAGCCGGTCGGCATGTGATCGGGCAGCTGGCCGACGGGGATCTTCGGCAGCTGCCGTCGCAGCCGGTCCACCCGGCGGGCCGACTCGGCTGGCGTGCGGCCGACAGCAGGGAGCAGCGACACGGACCGGACGATGGTGTCCGGGCGGCGGCCGATCCGCCGAGCGGCCGCGTCGACGCGCTCGAAGTGCTCGGGTGCCGTACCTACCTCGGCAAAGGCAAGGTTGAACTCGTCGGCGTAGGCCGCGGCCAGCTCCGGCGTCCTCCGCTTGCCGCGACCACCGATGATCACCGGCGGACGCGGGCGTTGGAACGGTTTCGGCAGCGCCGGTGAGTCCACGAGCCGGTAGTGCGTCCCATGGAAGCTGTACGTCTCACCCGGTGGCGTCTTCCAGAGACCCGTGACGACGGCGAGTTGCTCGGTGAACACGTCGAACCGCCGGCCTGCATCGTCGAGGGGGATGCCGTACGCCTCGTGCTCCTCCGCGTACCAGCCCGCACCGAGACCCAGCTCGACACGGCCGCCGGACATCTGGTCTATTTGCGCCACCGAGATGGCCAGCACCGCCGGATGACGGAACGTCGCCGGGCTGACCAGTGTTCCGAGCCGGACCCGCGTGGTCTCGCGGGCCAGCCCGGCAAGCGTGACCCAGGCGTCGGTGGGACCGGGCAGGCCGGACGCCGTTCCCATGCGTAGGTAGTGATCGGATCGGAAGAAGCCCGCGAAGCCGGCGTCCTCGGCCAGCTTCGCTGCCGCGAGCATGTCGTCGTAACAGGCTCCCTGCTGGGGTTCGCTCAGAATCCGCACGTCCATGCGATCGACCGTAGGGACGTCATCGCGGGCGCACGAGAGGGTCCGTCTCAGCCGCCGCGCACCGGCCGGCTCGAGCAGGGGAGCGACGTGATCGAGGGCCCGTCGTGCCTCACGGACCCGATCGTCGGCCGAGGCGTCCGCATCCGACGGCTCGAGCTTGAGCATGACTTCGTCGTCGTAGCCCGCGGCCGTGACCTGCGCGAAGTACTAGTCGAAGTCGCCGTCGCCGGGGGTGCAGAACTCCCCGATCCGGCCGTCGCGTAGCACCACGTGGGCGATCCGCGGGCCGAGCGCTGCGACGACCTCGGACGTGCTCGAACTAGGGTTCAGCACGTGGCTGGTGTCCAGGTCGATGCCCAGCTGCGGCAGGTCGGCGAACTCCAGTAGTTCGAGCACCTGCGGCAGCGTCTCCGCTAGGCCGCCGCGGTGCGGGATCTCCACCTCCAGCCGGAGCCCGCGCCGGTCCGCGATCTGGGCGGCCATCGTCGTGACGCGGGCGAACCGGTCCAGTCCCGTGCGCCGCTCGATGGCGGGCGTCGGTGCCCACCAGTGCGTCGATCACCCACGTCCGGGTGCCGACCGCGGCCGCGAGGGCCGCGGCGACGCCGTAGCGCCGAGCGCACTCCGCGTGGTCGTCGATGGCATCGGGAGCCCACGGCGCGGACTGCAGGCCGGCGACCCCGAACTCGTACCGCTGCACCAGGGCGGCGATGTCGTCGATCTGCCGGGCGGACGGGTCGCTCAGCTCCGGCTGCGCCGGATAGGCTGGCATGGCGGCGAGGTCCACCACCGAGAAGCCGAGGCCGGCAATCAGGTCGAAGGACCGGGCGAGCGGACGGTCGCCGAAGCTGATGAGGGAGCACCCGACGCGCATCGCCGTCATGCGGCCTCGTCCAGCCGGACCAGGCGGTGCTAGCGCGCCGATCGGCCGATCGGCCGATCGCCTCGTGGAGCCGCATGGTGTCGTAGGCACTGGCGATCGCCGACTCCGGCTCGCCGCCCCTCCCGGACGGCGTCGACGAACTCGAGCAGCTCCCCGCGGTAGCCGCGCTCGGCGTTGCCGTCGACGATGGCGAACGGTACCAGTCGGCCACCTGCTGGTACCGGATCATCTTGCCGGCGTGCGGGACGACCACGTAGTGGCCCGGCCCGCCGGTGAGCTCGGTCCGCTCGGTGACCGAGTAGGCGTGGTTCCCCGACATCCCGAGGACCCCGATCGCGCCGCTCTGGAACTGCAGGCTGACGGCGTACGCGATGTCGTCGAGCTGGTTGGCGAAGACCTCGGCGACCTCGCCGAACATGTACCGGGCCAGGTCCAGCATGTGGACGCAGATGTCGAGCAGCAACCGGGGCTTCGGGTCGTCCGGGAGGTTTCCTTCGGTGAACGGGCCGGAGGACCAGTTGATGGTGAGCAGCGTCGGCGCGCCGAAGTCGGGGGAGTGCACCGCCTCGTGCGCCTTCCGGTAGGCCGGTGCGAACCGCTTGACGACGTCATGCACGGCTGCCCGGTCCGCCGGATCGTCTCGAGAACGGCCAGGGCGTCCGCGGCGCTGAGCGCGGGCGGCTTCTCCGTATCGACGGGCAGGCCGGCCTCCATGACCTCGATGGCCAGCCGCGAATGCTCCTGTGGCCCGACGCAGACGACGACCGCGTCGAGGCCGGCCCGCTCGATCATCCTGAGGTGATCGGTGAAGACCTCCTCGGCGCAGAAGACCCGAGCGTTGTGCTCCGCTTTCGACCGGTCCAGGTTGAAGACGGCTGCGAGCCGGACCGGGAGATCGCGCAGGGCGGAGCAGATCATCTTGGAGGAGTTGACCCCCGGCCCGATGATGCCGAGCCGTAGCTCACGGCCCGGACTCGCGGTCGTCACATCGCTCGCATCTGCGCCCTCTCGCTCAGCGCCATAGGACCGTGCTCACTCGTCGATGGACAGCTGGAGGATCTCCACCGTGATGCCGTCCGGGTCGCGGAGATACGCGAACCGCGACGTGCCCTCGCCCAGTGAAGGGCTCGGCGGAGCGATGAACTCCACTCCCTTGGCAACGAACTCCGAGTACGTCGCATCGATGTCCTCGACCGGGAAGCAGACGTGCGCCGCGCCGATGTCGTTGTTGCGCGGCGCGGAGTCGTTGCCGGCCTCGCGCGCGTACTGGATCAGCTCCAGCCGCATGGTCTCACCACGGAGCATCGCGATGACCAGCTTCGAGTTCGGCACGCCGACGCCCGCCGAGACGTAGGCGACGTCGGCGACCCCGCGGGTGGTCTCCTCCATGCCGAACAACGTCGTGTAGAACTCGACCGAGCGGTCGACGTCACCGACGGTGAGGCCGAGGTGGTGGATCTGTGTGTCGCTCACGTGTTCTCCTCCGCTGGGTCTACGGGTCAGTGGATCTCGTCGAGGACGACCGGGCGGCGCTCCTTGGCCGACAGGTCGATGGCCTCGCACAGCCGCATGGTCTGGTAGGAGCTGGCGATGGACGACTCGGGCTCCCGGCCCTCGTGGATCGCCGAGACGAATTCGGCCAGCTCGAGCCGGTACCCGATCTCGGCGTAGGGTCGCTCGTGCCAGTCGACGACGCGGTTGTCGTGATGGCGCATCATCGCCGAGCCGTCGCTGATCGTGATGAAGTCGCCGAACCCGCCGGTGATCTCCACCTCCTCGGTGATCGTCCCCTGTCGGTGGGCGGACACGGCGACGTTGCCGACCGCTCCGTTGGCGAAGATCAGGGTGGTGGCGTAGGCGATCTGCTGCTGGGTGCGCGCGTAGACCTCGCTAACTTCACCGAAGAGGAAGCGGGCCAGGTCGACCACGTGGATCGAGAAGTCGAAGAGCAGCCAGGAGGGATCCTCGTGGACCAGCCCCAGCCCCGAGTCGATCGTGAGCAGGCTCGGGGCGCCGAACTCCGGTGAGACGATCGCCGCGTGCGCCTTCTGGTAGGCCGGGGCGAACCTCTTCATGAAGGCGGTCATGCAGGGCTGGCCGGTGCGGCGGCTGGCCTCGAGCACCGTGCGCGCGTCGGCTGCGCTCGCGGCCGGCGGCTTCTCGGTGTAGACCGGCAGCCCGGCCTCCATCACCTCGACGGAGAGCCGGGCATGCTCCTTCGGCCCGACGCACACGATGACCGCGTCGAGCTCGGCCCGGTCGAGCATCTCGGTGTGGTCGGTGAAGTGCTGCCCGCCGAAGCGCCGGGCGTTGCGGCTGGCCCGGTCGGCGTCGAGGTCGCAGACGGCGACCAGCTCCGCCGGCAGGGCGTGCAGGTTCGGGTAGATCATGTTCGAGGAGTGACTGCCGGCGCCGATGATGCCGAGCCGGAGGTGGGGGTGCGGGATCTGCTCCTGGTCTTCCATTCGACAACCCAATCCAGATGTCGTGTGGCCGTTCGCCGCTGAGTGCCGGACCCGACCCGCGGTACCCGGCCCGTTCTCGGACGGTAGCGGTGTGGGCGGGTGGTTCCGGAGGGGGCGATACCCGCCACGTTCGCCGGCGAGGCTAGGACCAGCGGACGATGACCTTGCCGGACGCGCCGGCGAGGAAGTCGTCGATGGCGGCCTGCGCGTCGTCGGCCGTGACGTCGTGCGTGCAGAGGGCGTCGAGCCGCGGGCCGTGCGCCGCGAGGTCGAGCATCGCCGGGTAGTCCTCGCTCGTGTAGTACCAGCTGCCCGTGTAGGTGATCTCGCGCCGGATGAAGGTGTCCGACGGCTTGATCCGCACCTCGGTGTGGCACTCGCCGGACTGCAGCACGATGCCGCCGCCGTCGGCGAGGTCGAGGGCCTGTTCGATGCACGACGGCTGACCGCTGCATTCGATGACCAGCCGGGCCCGGAAGTCCGTGACGTCGTCGATGCTGCTCACGGTGTCGATGCCGAGCGACGCCGCGAGCTTGCGGCGGTAGGCCGACGGCTCGACGCCGAAGACGTCGCAGCCGGCGAAGGTCCGCACGGCCGCGTGCGCGAGGCCGACCGGCCCCAGTCCGATGACGAGGACCCGGTCGCCGACGCTCGTCGGCACCCGGCGAAGTCCTCGGGCCGGCACGCCCAGGGTGTCGCCGCTGACCAGCACGCCGGTCAGTGCGTCGACGTGAGCCGGGAGCTCGCGCAGGGCCCGGGCGTCGACCGTCACCAGCTCGGCGTGCCAGCCGCCGCTCTTGCTCGATCCCTGCGGTCCGCCGCTGCGGCAGAACAGCTCCTGGCCGGCCGCGCAGCGGACGCACGCGTTGCAGCCCACGATCGCCGACAGGCCGACCCGGTCCCCGGGCTGGAAGCGGGACTCGCCGGGCTCGACGACGATGCCGCAGGCCTCGTGACCGCCGTTGCCGACGAGTCCCTCCGGCCACGAACTGCCGACCCGCAGGGAATCACGTTCGCTGCCGCACAGGCCGGAGGCCTCGATCCGGATGAGTGCCTCGCCGTCCCGTGGCTTGGGATCGGGCAGGTCCGCGATGGTCACCCGCCCGTCGCCCTCGCATTGCAGTGCTCTCATGCCGGTCTCCGATGGTGGCGCACGAGTTTCGTTAATCAATACTGATGTTCTGGTGAGAGAAATACTGATCGGTCGCCGGGGAGAATGTCAAGGCATGAAAGCTGCCCCCTCGCCGGTCCGATCGCCGCCTGCCAGGCTCGGGTGCGACCGCAGGAGGCGGACTCACGGGGCCAGGGCGGTTGTCCGAGGACATGAAGGTGCTGATGCTCACGTACGGGAGCCCTGGCGACGTCGAGCCGTTCGTCGCGCTGACGGAGGCGCTCGACGAGGCCGGTCACGAGGCGGTGCTGGGCGCGCCGTTCGACCTGGCCTCGATGGACCCGCCCGCGGGTCTGCGTGTCGTGCGGTCTCGGACCGGACGACGCGCTCGGCGACGACCCCCGGGTGCGTGAGGCGGTCGGGACCGGGCTCTGGCGGCTGCGTCACAAGCGCCGGGAGTGGCGGGCGATGCGCGGGCTGCGGCGCGTCACGACCGGAATCTACGACGACATGGTCGCGGAGAGCCGTGACGGTGCTGACGTCGTCGTCCATCACGCGCTGTTCCCCGGCCAGCAGATCGCGGGAGAAGCTGGGGGTGCCAGCCGACGCGTCTGCCCGCACCCCGTGTGGGTGCCGTCCGGCTCCTTAACCTATCTGGCGCTGCCGCTCGCGCTACCGCGGCAGCCGAACCGGGGCTCGTGCCGGGTGATGGACGCCCGCAGCGGGCCTACCAGGGCGACCTCACGAGCTGGCGGCAGCGGTCGCTGGGCCCGCTGGCCATTATGACGTGCTCCGGCCGCAGGACAGCGACCCTGTGACCGTCCTGCATCCCTTCAGCCGGCCCAAACTGCCGCCGGAACTGGACTGCCCGGGCTGGGTGCACAACCACCAGATACTGGTTCACGCGGATCGATCCTCCCTGGACGCCGCCGACGGCGCTGGCAGAGTTCCTGGACGGTGGCGACCCGCCCGTATACATCGGCTTCGGCAGTCTGGTCGGCGCCGATCCCGGCCGAGCGCTAAGAAAGGCGGAGCGGGTGGCTCCGATTGCGCTCGTGCGTCCCTCTTCCGCGTCGGTGCATGCCTCGCTGGTGACGAACAGGACGTGGGTCTTCGCCCCGGGCGGGCGCTGGGCAGAGCAATTCCGTCGATGACTGTCCTGGGCGACCAGCGCACGTCGGAGCCGAAACGCAGGTTTCATTTCACACCGGACCGTGGAGGGGGCTATGACGACGGACGAGGGCCGGTTGGCGATCGTGACCGGCGCCGGAACCGGTATCGGGCGAGCCATCGCCGTCAAGCTGGCGCACGACGGCTACACCTGCCTGCTTGCCGGTCGCCGCAAGGACCCGCTGGAGGAGACGGCCGAGTTGCTGCGCGACGACGGCGGCCAGGCGGACACCGTCGCAGCCGACGTCAGCACCGACGACGGGCGGGCGCTGATCCTCGCGGCCGCCGACGCGCGACCGGAACCGCTGCAGGCACTCGTCAACAACGCCGGTGGCTCCAACCTCGCCCCGCTGCTCGCTCCGGTGCTCTCCGACTGGCGCGCGAACCTCGCGCTGATCCTCGAGGCGTCCGAGTTCCTGTCCGTCGAGTGCATTCGCCGGATGCGCGAGACCGGCGGCGGCGCGATCGTGAACATCGCCTCGGTCTACGGCAGCGTGACGCTCAACAATGCCTTCTACGCCTCCCGGTTCGCCGCCGACGGGCCCGACGGGCCGGTGCGCGACACGTCCTATGCCGCCGCGAAGGGTGCCCTGCGCATGCTCTCGCGTGAGCTGGCCACCGGCGCCGCCCCGATGGGCGTCCGGGTGAACACGGTCTCACCCGGCATGATCGACGTCGGCACCCTGGCCGGCGCCGACGCGGACGGCTTCGCGCGGGCGACGCCGCTGGGGCGTGTCGGGCGTCCCGAAGAGGTCGCGGGTGCGGTCGCGTTCCTTCTCTCGCCCGACGCCAGCTTCGTCACCGGCGCCGAGATCGTCGTCGACGGCGGCTGGACGCTCTGGTAGCGGCCCCGACTGCACCAGAACACGCCCCCTGCACGTCCGCTCGGCCCGGCGCGAGAATCGAGTTCGATCATCGACGGTGAGCCGAGAGGACGAATGGCGTTTCATGGATGCACTGACGCGCATGCGGGTTCTGGTCACGGGTGCGGACGGATTCATCGGGAGTCATCTGGTCGAGCGGTTGCTCGACGAGGCCGCGGCGGTCAAGGCGTTCTGCATCTACAACAGCAACGGCTCCTACGGCTGGCTGGACGAGCTGGCGCCGGGCCGCCGGGCGGGGATCGACCTGCAACTCGGCGACATCCGCGACCCGCGGTCCGTGCGGGACGCCGTGCGCGACGTCGACGTCGTCTTCCACCTTGCGGCGCTGGTGGCGATCCCGTACAGCTACCAGGCGCCCGAGTCGTTCGTCGACACGAACGTCAAGGGGACGTTGAACGTGCTGGAGGCCGTGCGCGACGCGGGCGGCGTCCGCATGGTGCACACCTCCACGAGCGAGGTGTACGGGACGCCCGAGACGGTGCCGATCACCGAGGACCACCCGCTGCGCGCCCAGTCGCCCTACGCCGCGTCGAAGATCGCCGCGGACCAGCTGTGCCAGTCGTACGCCAGGTCGTTCGACGTGGACGCCGTCACCCTGCGGCCGTTCAACACGTTCGGCCCGCGGCAGTCCGCTCGCGCCGTCATCCCCACCATCCTCGGGCAGCTGCTCGCGGGCGCCACCACCGTGCGGCTGGGCAACCTGTCGCCCCGGCGTGACCTGACCTTCGTCGCCGACACGGTGGACGGGTTCGTCCGGATGGCCGCTGCCGGCCTTCCCGCGGGGTCGGTGGTCCAGCTCGGCACCGGCAACGCGGTGTCCATCGAGGAGCTGTTCGCGCTGTCCTGCGAGGTGACCGGGGTCGAGGCGACGGTCGTCACCGATCGGCAGCGGATCCGGCCCGAGTCCAGCGAGGTCCAGGTGCTGCTCTCGGAACCGAGCAGGGCGAAGGCGGCGCTGGGCTGGCAGGCCGGGTGTACCCTGCCGGACGGGCTGCGCGAGACCGCTCGATGGCTCGAATCCCGGGTCGTCGCCGACCAGGTGACGAGGTACCACCGGTGATTCCGCTGGCCGAACCCGTCCTCGGCGGCAACGAGGCGCGCTACCTGGCCGAGTGCATCGAGACAGGATTCGTGTCGTCGGTCGGGCCGTTCGTCGAGCGGTTCGAGCAGCGCTTCGCCGAGGCCGTCCGCGCCGGCCACGCCGTGGCGTGTGCCAGCGGCACGGCGGCGCTTCATGTCGCCTTGAGGCTGGCCGGCGCGGGACCCGGCCGGTTGGTGGCGGTGTCGGACTTCACCTTCATCGCGTCGGCCAACGCGGCGGCGTACACCGGCGCGGACGTCCTGCTCGTCGACAGCGAACCCGACACCTGGAACATGGACACGGAGCTGCTGTACGACGAGGTGACGCGCCGAGCCCGCCTCGGGGAGCCGATCCCGGACGTCGTCGAGGTGGTGCACGTGCTCGGGCATCCGGCGGCCATGGAGCCGTTGCTGGAGTTGCGGTCGCGATTCGGTGTGCGGATCGTCGAGGACGCGGCCGAGGCGCTGGGCGCCTCGTGGACCAGCGGCCCCCTGGCGGGACGTCAGGTGGGCACAGTGAGCGACCTCGGCTGCTACTCCTTCAACGGCAACAAGATCATCACCACCGGCGGTGGCGGGATGATCGTGACGGCTGACGCCGAGTACGCGGACGCGGCGAGGCACCTGGCGAACCAGGCGAAGGTGGCCGGCGGCCACTACGAGCACGACACCGTCGGCTACAACTATCGGCTGACCAACCTCGCCGCGGCGGTCGGCGTCGCGCAGCTGGAGCGCCTGCCCGAGCTGCTGGCGGCCAAGCGGTCGATCGCCTCGCGGTACGACGCGTGGCTGTCGACGTCGCCGTTCACGCCGGCACCGAGAGCGGCGTGGGCGGACCCGTCCTACTGGCTCTACTCGGTCCTGGCGGGGGCCGGCGACTCCAGTCCGGACGACGTGGTCGCCCGTCTGGCCGCGGCGGGCGCTCAGGCGCGGCGGCTGTGGCCGCCTCTGCATCGGCAGCGGCCGTACGCGTCCGCCCGCGTTCTCGGCGGAGCGGTCGCGGATGACCTGCACCGCCGGGGGATCTCCCTTCCGAGCACGGCCACGCTGTCCGCCGAGGACCAGGAGGCGGTGGTGGCGACGGCGCTGACCGCTGTCGGTGTGGGTGCGTGACGGGGGTTTCGGCGGTTCCAGCGAGGTACCGCAGTGAGGAGGACGGCGAGTGAGGGTGCTCGTGACAGGGGCGGCCGGCCGGGTCGGGTCGACGCTCGCGCAGCAGCTGGTGCAGTCGGGCCACGACGTGCGCGGAACGGTTCAGCCGGACGGGCGGCAGCCGCATCCGGCGCTGGCGGCGCGGATCGAGGTCGTCGAAGCCGCGATGACCGATGCCCGCGCACTGCGCCGGGCCGTCGCCGACACGGAGGTCGTCGTCCATCTGGCCGCGCGGATCGTCGTCGGCGGGCGGCCGGCGGATGAGCTGCTCGACGTCAACGTCGGGGGGACGCTGCGGCTCTTGGAGGCGTCGGTGGCCGGCGGGAGCCGGGTCCGGCGCTTCGTCTTCGCCAGCACCGACAACGTCTACGGGCCGGCGACGCCGGCGTCGGGGCCGTACACGGAGGAGAGTCCGCAGCGACCCGGCGACTACTACGGCACCTCCAAGGTGCTCGCCGAGCAGCTCGTCCGGAACCACCGTGAGCTGCACGGCCTCGAGTACACGATCATGCGCCTGGGCTCGGTCATCGCGCCCAACGAGGCGCTACCGCTGTTCCGGCTCGCGTGGACGCGGGCGTTCCTGGCCGGACAGGTCGAGGCCGGGAAGCGCGGCAGCCTCTGGCAGTTGTTCGCCGGCCGCGACGACGTCCTCGCCGGCTTCGACACGGCGGTGAGCGGTCATACCGACAACCCGGCGGTCGCGCTGCTCGGGCCCGGCGGCGCGCCCTGGTCCATTCACTTCACCGACGTGCGCGACTCGGTGGCCGGGTTGATGCTCGGCATCGAGCGCCCGCAGGCGGCCGACGAGGTGTTCAACGTGGTCGGGCCGCGGACCACCACGTTCGCGGCGGGTGCCGGCGTGGTGGCCGCGGCCTTCGGCATCGGCTCGGTCGACGTGACGCTGCCGGTACGGCTTGCTTTCGAGGTCTCCACCGTCAAGGCGCGCAGCCTGCTGGGATACGCGCCCCAGTGGGATTTCGCCGCGACGCTGGAGAGCGCCTTGCGGACGCCGCACGTCGACCCGAGCTATCTCCCGGTGTCGCCGGCCTAGCCCGCGGCGCCGGCCAGCCGTCGCTCGGCGGTCACCAGGTGGAGGCGATGCCGGAGCTGGAGTGCGCTTCGATGAAGTCGCGGGTGCCGCGCAGGCCGTCCTGCACCGTGCTGCGGAAGTCGTGCCGCGGCCAGAACCCGACGCGCTCGATGGCGGAGTCGATGCTCAGCTCCAGCCGATGGGACGTCGGCATGGTGATCATCAGCTTCGGCACGTCGTACAGGTCGGCGATGGTCGCGGCGCCGTCGTCGTGGCTGGTCGGCTCGCGAGCCGCGAGGTTGAATGCCTGGCCGACGGCGCCCGGCTCGGTCAGCGCACGGTAGACGCCCTCGACGGCGTCGCGGACGTCGAGCAGTGACAGCGTCCACGGCCGCAGGTCCTGGTCGCGCAGGCCGACGGCGATGTCGTCGTCGGCCTCGCCGGCCTGCTCGTTCAGGAGCGCCAGCAGGTCCGGCTGACCGTCGAAGAGCGGCCACAGATGTGAGTTCTTCCCGAGCGCCTGCCAGCCCAGCAGCGCGCGCCAGAAGCGGAGGCGGAACAGCGTCCCGGCCTCCTCGGGGCTGATCACCGTGGCGAACCGGACGATCGAGTAGGGGAGGGCGAACTGTGCGCTGTGGTTGCGCAGGATGACCTCGCCCAGCAGCTTGCTGGTGCCGTAGTAGTCGGCCGGCTCCTGCCAGCTGTCCTCCCGCAGCGGCCGGGCCGGCGGGCGGCCCGGCCGGTAGGTGCCGTCGGAGCTGGCCAGCACGAACCGCTCGACCTCCGCTCCACCGTGGACGACCCCCTCGAGCAGCCGCAGCGTCCCGAGCGCGTTGACGTCGTAGAGCCGGTCGACCGGGGTGTCGCCGCGGACGAGCTGGGCCGCGAGGTGCACGACGTGGGTGACCCCACGGCACGCGACGTCGATGGCCGCCTGGTCGCCGAGGTCGGCCTCGACGACCTCGACGTCGGGGAAGACGTCGAGCTTCGACCGCTGCGCGTCGCCAGGCAGCACCATGGCCCGAACGGTCGCGCCCTCGTCGACGAGACGCTTGACCATGTTCGTGCCGACCCGGCCCGCCGCACCCGTCACCAGAACCCGCATGTGATCATCACCGCTTCCCGGACAGTGTCCACAGGAGTGGTCAAACAATTGAAACCTGTGTTTCAGTATGACATGTGGGTGCGGTCTTCCCCTAGAATGACCGAGGGGCGTTGATGCAGACGACGTGCGTGGAGACCGTGCTGGCCGGCGGGGCCGTGATGACGACCGTGCGCGGGGTGGTGCCCGGGCCGACGCTCGCGCTGCTCGGCGGTGTGCACGGCGACGAGGACGAGGGCGTCCTGGCCGTGAGGCGGCTGGTGACGGAGTTGCGCGAGGCGCCGCTCGTGGGCACCGTGCGGGCGGTCGCGCCGGCTCATCCCGCGGCCTGGGCGGCGGGCAGCCGGACCGGACCGCTCGACGACGGAAATCTCGCGCGGTGCTTTCCCGGCGACCCTGCCGGTGGGCCGACGCAGGCACTGGCCGCCGGCATCACGAACGAGGTGATCGACGGTTCGGACCTGCTGATCGATCTGCACTCGGCGGGCAGCCGCTACGACATGCCGCTGTTCTGCGGCTTCGTCGCCCGAGGCGGCGACGCTGCCGGGTCCGAGCGGGCGGCGTACGCCTTCGGCGCACCGCTGGTCTGGGCGCATTCGGCCGTCGCCTCGGGCCGCACTCTCTCGGCCGCTGTCGATCGCGCCATCCCCGCGGTGTACGTCGAGTGCGCCGGGGGCGGTGGCATCCGGCGGCACGAGCTCGACGCGTACGTCGACGGCGTCTGCGCGATCATGGCCGAGTTCGGCATGTTGCCGCCGCCGTACGGCCGGGCCGGCCGGCCCGCCCCGCGGCGGGTCGTCGATGGCGGCGACCTCGACGCCGGGGTCGTGTCCGGGCACGACGGCTTCTTCGTCAGCACGGTCACGGCCGGCGCCGTGGTCGCGGCGGGGGACGAGATCGGGCGTATCTACTCCTACGCGGGTGTGCTGGCCGACTCGGTCGCCGCTCCGTCCGGCGGAATGGTGATGTTCCTGCGCCGGCAGTCGCGCACGCGCACCGGCGAGGTGCTGTTCGCGCTCGCCGGCCTCGGCGGCGAACGGGGGACGCGGTGAGTCTGAGCCGGTTCGCCGCGGATCTTCCCGCCGTCCGCGAGTTCGTGACCATGGGCGAGGGCGAGACGCCCCTGGTGGCGCTGCCGGCGCTGGCCCGCCGGCTGGGCCTTCGGCGGCTCTCGGCGAAGCTCGAGTCGCTGAACCCGACCGGATCGTACAAGGACCGGGTGGCGGCCATGTCGCTGTCGCTCGCGAGGCACCGTCGCATGCGCGGGTGGATCGCCTCGTCGTCGGGCAACGCCGGCCTGGCCATGGCCGCGTACGGCGCCCGGGCCGGCCTGCCGGGCTTCCTCTGCCTGGTCGCGTCGGCGCCGATCGAGAAGCGCGTGCCGCTGATGCCGTACGGCCTCGGCGTGGTCGGCGTCGACGGCGTCGGCGACGGTGCGACGAGCGCCAACCTCGCCGTCCTGTTCGACGAGATCCGCGCCGCCGCGCAGCGCCACGACCTCTTCTTGGGTATCACCGCGCACGCCTTCAACCCGGCCGGCATGCGGGGCGTCGACACGCTCGCCTACGAGCTCGTCGAGCAGGCACCCGACGCGACCCACGTCTACGTGCCGGTCGGCGGTGGCGGTCTCCTGGTGGCGGTCGCCCGTGGGCTGCGGCACCGTGGCCACGACGCGCGCGTGATCGCCTGTCAGCCGCGTGGCTGTGCTCCGGTGGTCGCGGCCCTGGACGGCAGCGCGCGCGTGCCGGTGATCGAGACGTGCGACAGCCACATCTCGGGACTGCAGCTGCCGAACCCGCCCGACGGCCCGCCGGCGGTCGCCGCCGTGGAAGCCACCGGCGGGTGGGGTGACGCTCCGGACGACGCGGCGATCCTCGCCGCGCAGAGTCTGCTCACCCGCACCGAAGGCGTCTTCGCCGAACCGGCGGCGGCAGCCACGCTGGCCGGTCTCATGATCGACGCGGAGCGCGGACGCATCGGACCCGGCGACCACCCGGTGCTCGTCCTGTCCGGTGCCGGCTGGAAGGATCTCGGCCGGTTCGGGGCCGACGCGGCCACGTTGCCGGTCGTCGCTCTGCCGGAGCTGGCCGGCAGGGTGGACGACTGGGCCGGCCGTCAGCGCTCGGCCCGAGACGCGCCCTAGAACTCCGGTGCCCGAGGCTCCAGCAGCTCGGCGGGGATGCCGGCGCGGGGAAACGGCGGGCGTCGCTGGCCGGTGACCGGAGTCGTGGCCACGAAGACGTCGCCGGCGAACCGTCCGGCGCCGCCATGGCCGGGCGCGGCCAGTGCCGCCGTCGTAATGAACAGCGTGGTGCCCCGGGGACCGCCGAAGGTGCAGCTCGTCACGTTCGGCGTCGGTACCGAGATGGCGCCGAGCGGCCGGCCGTCCGGAGCGTAGCGGCGGACCTCTCCGCCGCCCCAGACGGCCAGCCACAGGCAGCCCTCGCTGTCGACGCACAGGCCGTCGGGCAGACCGTCGCCGGGCGGGATCTCGATGAACGGCACGGGGTGGTGCGGCACGCCCTCGTCCGCGTCCCACTCGTACCGTCGCACCGTCTGCGACAGCGTGTCGACGTGGTAGAAGTAGGCGTCGTCGGGGCTCCAGTCCAGCCCGTTGGACATGCCGATGTCGCCGAAGAGCCGATGCGTGGACCCGTCGTGGTCGACGCGGTAGAGCGAGCCGGTGAAGCGCGGATCGACCGCGGCGGTGCCGGCCACGAACCGTCCCCGGCTGTCGCACTTTCCGTCGTTGAACTGGGTCGCGAGGTCTGTCTCGACCGCGCTCCACAGCCGCGGCAGGTCCGACCAGGTGGGCTGGACCAGGATGCCCCGGCGGGTGGCAAGCAGCAGCCCGCCGCCCTCGATCAGCGCGACACTGCCGAGCGGCTCCCCGATGGCCTGGTACACCATGCTCCGCTCGGCGCGGCTCCACCGCCACAGATGACCCGCCGGGATGTCGACCCAGTACAGAGTCTCGGCGTGGGCGTCGTAGAGCGGGCCCTCGCCGACCTCGGCCTGACAGCGGATGGCGTGTTGCGCGTGGTGGCCGATCATGCCTCGCTCGCCACCGCCGTCGAGGGCTACTCGTGTGGGGCCGGCTGGAGCCGTTCGGCGACGTCGATCAGCGACTTCGCGACGGCCGCGGCCTCTCTGGTGCTGAATCGGCTGGCCGGACCACTGACGCTGAGCGCCGCGGGTAGACGCGTCCCGAGCAGCGCCACGGCCACGCAGCGGCCGTCCTCTTCGTTCTCGCCGTCGTCGATGGCGAACCCGCGCGCACGCACGGTGGCCAGCTGTGCCAGGTAGCCGTCGACGGTGGTGACGGTGCGGGCCGTGCGCGGCGTCATCTCGACCTGGGCCAGCAGCTCACGCACCTGGCTCTCGGGCAGCTGGGCCGCGATGGCCTTGCCGAGCGCCGTGCAGTACAGCGGGTCGCGGCTGCCGGGCGGGCTGGACATCCGGACCGTGCGGATGCTCTCGGAGACCTCCACGTAGCGGACCGAGTTGCCGTCGAGGACGCCGAGGTTGGTGGTCTCGCCGGTGTCGTCGCGGAGCCGCTCGAGCCATGGCCGCGCGCGTTCCTTGAGGACGTCGAGGTCGCGCGACTGCATGCCCACGAAGCCGAGGCCGAGAACGTAGAGGCCGTCGGCGTTCCGTTCGACGTAACGGTGCTTCTGCAGCGTCCAGAGGTACCGGAACGCGGTGGCCTTCGGCATGTCGATGGCCCGGTGGATGTCGACGAGCGACATCGGCACGGTCGCCTCCTGCAGCTCGTTGAGCATGGAGACGACCCGCTCGACCGAGCGGTTCAGGTACTTCTTCGCCTGCGCGGGCGTGGCGGTTGCCGGATCGGGCGCGTTGTTGATGTCGATCTTGGCGACGGCGTGTTCGTCGTCGATGTCGTCGACCTGGCCGTGCGTGTCGTCTCCGCCCGGCCGCCGTTTGCGTGGCATGAGCTCACCTCGGGTTTTCTGGCTTGAACTCGGTGTTTCATTGATTCTACGAGCGTCAAGATCGTTCGCCAGGGGCCAATCCGGCCGGCCCTGGCCGGTGCGCCGGGCCGGTGATCGTCGGTGCGGAGTTGGCCCCCTTGACGGCGGCTGGCGCCAATCGTAGCGTGATTTGAAGGTTGGAGTTCTAGTTTCGTATATCAAAACTTCGCGGGTGGTCGCCACTTGTTGCGCCTGGCCATCGAGGAGAGTGACTCATGAGCGGTCCTCCGCAGCGCTATGAACGATCCGACCAGCTCCACCGACGCGCATCGCGGCATGCCCCTGGCGGGGTGCACTCCAACGTCCGGCTGGCCGGGCAGCGGATCTTCTTCGAGAGCGCCGACGGGCCGTGGCTGCACAGCGTCGACGGCGACGACTACGTCGACTACCTGCTCGGGCAGGGCCCGAACTTCCTCGGTCACGCACCCGAACCGGTGGTGCGCGCCGTCCACGAGGCCAGCCGCAAGGGGGTGATCTTCGGCGGCCAGCACGAGCTGGAGATCGAGGCCTCCGAGCTGGTGTGCTCCACGCTGCGCTGGCCCGACATGGTGCGGTTCTGCGTTTCCGGCACGGAGGCCGTGCAGGCGGCGTTCCGGCTGGCCAGGGCGGTCACCGGCCGCACGAAGATCGTCCGGTTCGAGGGCCACTACCACGGCTGGCTCGACAACGTCCTGACGGCGCCCGGCGACGACGGCTGGGGCGTGGCCAGCGCGGGGCAGCTGCCCAGCCACCTCGACGACTTCGTGGTGCTGCCGTGGAACGACGCCGACCGGGTGGCCGCGGCGCTGGCCGACGACGGCGAGCGGATCGCCGCCGTCGTCATGGAACCGGTCATGATCAACGCCGGGGTCATCGAGCCGCTGCCCGGCTACCTCGAGCGCGTGCGCGAGCTGTGCACGTCGCACGGCGTGGTGCTGATCTTCGACGAGGTGCTGTCCGGGTTCCGGCTGGGCCTCGACGGCGCGGCCGGCCACTACGGCGTCACGCCCGACCTCGCCACGTACGCGAAGGCGCTGGCCGCCGGGTGGCCGGTGGCGGCGCTGGCCGGCCGGGCCGAGCTGATGGAGCGCTTCGGCACCGGCGAGGTGAACCACTCCGGCACGTTCAACGGGTCGGTGGTCGCGACCGCCGCGGTCAAGGCCAGTCTGGAGCTGCTGCGCGCCGACCCGCCCTACGCCGCCATCGAGGAGCACGGCACCGCGCTGATGGCCGGCATCCGCGAGCTCGGCCAGACCTACGGCGTCCCGTTGCGCGCCGCCGGCCTGCCTGCCGCGTTCCACGTCTCGTTCGGCGACGCCGACGTCGTCGACTACCGCACGCTGCAGCAGCTGGACCTCGCCCGCTACGAGGACCTCGCGGAGGCACTGGTCGACAACGGCGTCTGGGTCGCGCCGCGCGGCGTCTGGTATGTCTCCGCGGCACACGGTGCGGTCGAGCTGGACGCCGCCCTGACCCGGTTCGGCAAGGCCCTGACGGAGTGGACATGACCAGCGCACCTGTAGAGACCGAGCTGTTCCGGCCGTTCGTCCGGGCCGGTGACTTCGTCTTCGTGTCCGGCCAGGCGTCCATCGACCCGCAAGGACGG
This sequence comes from Jiangella alkaliphila, assembly GCF_900105925.1. Taxonomy (NCBI): domain Bacteria; kingdom Bacillati; phylum Actinomycetota; class Actinomycetes; order Jiangellales; family Jiangellaceae; genus Jiangella; species Jiangella alkaliphila. The sequence goes on from NZ_LT629791.1 coordinate 3,673,870, forward strand.
CTGGTCAGGGGCACGTTCGAGCAGGAGATGCGCCGCTCGATCGAGAATGTCCGGGCGGTCCTGGCGGTGGCCGGCCTCACGCTGATGGACGTCGTGAAGGTCGGCTCGTACGTCCAGGACGCCGCCGACCTGCCCGAGTACAACCGCCTGTACATGGAGTACTTCGCGGCGCTGCGCCCGGCTCGTACGACGATCACCCGGTGCCTGCCCGAGACCGTCAAGTTCGAGATGGACGTGGTCGCCTACCGCGAGTACACACCGAGCCTGCGTTCGGAGGGCTGACCGAGTGCGTCTCGCGGTGCTGGGCCTCTACCACGAGGCCAACACGTTCTCGCCCTTGCTGGCCGACCGTGCGCTGTTCACGGCCGGCGGCGTCTTCCGCGGCCAGCAGATCGTCGACGAGTACGCGGGCTCGTCGACCACGATCGGCGGCTATCTTCGGGCCGCGTCGCGGCTCGGTGCCGAGGCGGTTCCGCTCACGTTCGGCTACGTCAACCCCATCGGACCGATCGTGGCCGACGCGTTCGAATGGCTGGCCGGCGAGATGCTCGGCGAGCTCGAGCGCGGCGGACCGTGGGACGGCGTGCTGCTGAACCTGCACGGCGCCGCGGTCGCGGAGCACCTGCCCGATGCCGACGCGGAACTGGCCACGCGGGTGCGCGCGGTCGTCGGTCCCGACGTGGCCATCGGTGCCGTCCTGGACCTGCACGCCAACGTCTCGCAGCCGCTCGTCGACGCGCTCACCGTCACGCTGGTCTACCAGACCAACCCGCACGTCGATGCCGCCCGGCAGGCCGAGCGCTGTGCGGAGTTGGTCGTCCGGACCGCTCGTCGCGAGATCGCTCCGGTCCAGGCGTTGGAGCCGCTGCCGCTGGTGGTGAACATCGCCCGCCAGGACACCGGCGAGGAGCCGATGGCGTCGCTGGTCGCGGCCGCCGAGGGCGTCGCGGCGCAGCCGGGCATGCTGTGGGCCGGGGTGGTCGAGGGGTTCCCGTACGCCGACGTGCCGCACGTCGGCATGTCCTGCCTCGCGGTACACGACGGCGACCGGCTCGCCGCCGAGCAGGCGGCACGAGAGCTGGCCGAGGCGGTGTGGGCCCGCCGCGACGACCTGCAAGCCCGCGGGCACACGGTCGAGGAGGCACTGGACCTCGCCGAACGCGAGGCCGCGCCGGTGGTGCTGCTGGACGTCGGCGACAACATCGGGGCCGGCGCGCCGGGCGACTCCACCGTCATCCTCGCCGCCGCCCTGCGCCGAGGGCTGCGGTCGCTCGTGCAGACGCTCTGGGACCCCGACGCGGTACGGGTCTGCGCGGCGGCCGGGGCCGGCGGCGAGGTCGCTCTCACCGTCGGCGCCCGGCATCGGCACTCGGCCGGCGACCCCGTGCCGGTCAAGGGCCGGGTGCGGGTGATCTCGGACGGGCGGTTCGAGGATCCCGCGCCGACGCACGGCGGGTTCCGCTGGTTCGACATGGGTCCGACCGCGGTCCTCGAGACCGCCGAGGGGCCGACGTTGGTGCTGACCTCGCGGCAGACGATGAACAGCAGCCGGCGGCAGCTGACCGCGTTGGGCCTCGACCCGGCGGCCTTCCAGGTGATCGTCGCCAAGGGGGTCAACAGCCCGCGCGCGGCGTATGCGCCGATCGCGTCCCGGCTGGTCGTCGTCGACACCGATGGCATCACGGCGATGGGGCTCGAGCGGTTCACTTACCGAAACCGCCGACGCCCGATCCATCCATTCGAGCCGGCGAGCTATCCGCCGAGGTAGGCGCTCTGCCGCGACGGCCCACCCTCCTTCACCCTGCCCCGCGTGCGTCCAGAAATATAAAACTCTAGTATTATCTGACGAAACGTACCGGGCACCGGGCCCGGCGGGCAGGAGGGCCGAGTCATGGCTGTGGGGTTCCGGTCGTTCCTCAGCGTGGAGACGGCGCCGTGCATCGAGACCGTCATCGGTCACCTGGATCGCTGGTCGCGGACCAAAGAGATCCGCGTCGACGCCGGCGCTCCGGGCCGCTACCTCCTGGATCCCGACGACGTGATCACGATCGATCGGCACGAGGCCGGCGGCCGCTCGGTCTACCGCTGGCGGCGGCTGCATCCGTACGCCCAGGGACGCAACGAGATCTGGCGGACGTCCGTCACGGCGGTCGAGGCCCAGGGCGGTCCCGGCTGGCTCTGGACGGAGATCGAGGCCGCCGAGGGCGACGACGACGAGCCGGCCAGGGTGCCGTTCATGTCCGTGCCGGCCGTGCTCCGGGCGTTGCTCGCCGACCTCCGGTGTCGCGACGGCATCGTGCCGAGCGCGACCGAGCCGACGTGGGTGGCCTCTGACGGCCTTCCCGACCTGATGGACTATCTGGCCGACGAGGGACGGCTGGGCCCGGTCTACGTCGCCAGGCAGGGGGCCCGTGATGCCGAGGCGTTCCACGCCTGGGCGACGCAGGTGATGTGGGAGGTCGTCGGGCTCGGCAACGCCTTCCTGCTGGGTGGGCAGGTCGAAGAGGAGTTCAACGACATGGTCGGTGAGCTCCACGCCATTCCCGACGCCGCCATCCGCACCTACCTGCCCGGCGTCCAGCTCGACGATCCGCGTGACCCGCGGCGCCATCAGATCCTCGGTGCGGTGCGCATCGACCGCAACGGGCCGCGGCGGCTGGCGTACATCTTCGGACTGTCGCAGCGTGACCGCGGTGGCCTCGCACCGCTGCCGCCGGAGGTGGCCGACGTCGAGCAGCTGCTGGCCGGCGAGGCCGCCGAGCGGCACGGCGCCGAGCTCCACGTCGTGGCCGACGTGCCTGTGCAGGCTGACTCCGCACAGCACGGCGGGCCGCCCGTCGCGGCCGGGTCCGGGAACATCGCGCTGTCGCGCCGGGCGCAGCACCGCCGGCTGGTGGAGCTGCTGGAAGAGAACGAACAGCTTCGCGCCGAGGTCGAGCGGCTTCGGGGCGCGCTCGGCGCAACTCGCCACTCGGGCGTGGCGATGCTCACCGCGTTGGAGACGCTCGAGGAAGAGGTCAGGTCCGTGCGGCGCCGGTTCGGCGCGATCGATGGCCCGCTCGGGGCGGAGCAGCGTCTGACTGCCTCCTGAGGCGCAGCCGGATGAGATCCGGCCGCCGCGCCAGGCAGACGTCGGTCCGGCCAGCGCGGTGAGCTGTGCTGTCATCGTTCGACTTGCGTTCACGGCGGCCTGATAGACAATTTCGGTACCACTGTCGATTGCACCGGCCCGCCGTCGACGAAGGCGAGCGATGTTTGCGATGCGGCGTTCCTACGGGCATGGAAGCCCGGTTTGGTCGTTCGTACGGTCTGCGACGTTTCTCCAACCATGGCGAGGTGGAATCGTCATGGTGCGTACTCGGGGTGGCTGTGCGAGCGTGCGAGGTGCCCGAAATGGCTGATTTGCCCGCAAATCCGATGTCCGTCGAGCTGACCGTCAGTCATCGCCTCCTGTGGTGGCAGACCATGTCGGACGACGACCTCCCAGAGCACTGGCATGTGTCGGCCGACGTCTGGGACCTCGATGTGTGCCCGCCCGGAAGTCGCCACGTCGCTGACATCGAGCTGGCGGTCGCCGATCTCGACAGCGAGCGGAACCTGCTCGACTCCATCGAGCTGGGAGAGTGGGCGCTCGAGTTCATTGCCGAGACGATCCTCGATCTCGCCGATGGAACGCTGGTGCCCGAGCTGGACGAGAAGATCGGCGCCGGCCCGCCTCGTATGGTCATCGTCCGATGGTTCGAGCTGGCAGAGGCATGGCGTGGTCACGGCCTCGCGGCGCCGTTCATCGCGGCCGCGCTGGAACGTTTCTCCAGCAACGCCCGGCTCGCCGTGTGCCGGATCTCGCCGGGCGACTTCAGCAGCCGGGGCCAGGACCGGATATCGGCCGAGCTGACCTGTCTCCGGCTCGGCTCTCTGCTGGAGCGGATCGGTTTCTTCCAGTGGAACGGCGTCTACGTCGTCGATCTCCAGAACCAGGAGCTGACCGACGCCAGCCTGGGGCCGCTCGAGCGCTGGGGGCCGTACAGCGACGGGCACCCCGGCCACGTGCCGCGCCCGGGCGACTGAGCGGTCCGATGGCCGCGCGTCCCCCGGGCGGCAGCTGAGCGCGTCCTAGGCCAGCAGCCGGTCGAGCTGCTCGATGACCGGCCGGCCCGCGGTGAGGTCGTGCGGTGCGTCGAACTCCCACCAGGGCCCGGGCACCGCGACCGCGGTCACCGTCGCCGCCTGGGTCGTGATGAGCCGGTAGAGGAGCGCGGTCATGTCGCGGCGTTCCCCGGGCGCCAGCTCCGGCAGGGCGGCGGCGATGGCGGCCCAGCCGTCCGGGGTGAGCTTGAGCAGCCCGAGGTACTGGCCCGCGACGTCGTCGATCGAGTGCGGGGTGTTGCCGATGTCGGCGATGGTGCCGTCGGGCGCCAGCCGGAAGGTCTCGGCGTCGGTCAGCGGGTCGGCGAAGCGGTCGGCCCACTGGCCCAGCCACTGCGGGTCGTAGGCGACGGCGATGGCGGCCGGGCTGGCCGCGACGGCGCGGACGGCGGCCGGGGAGACCACGATGTCGCCGTAGCAGACCACCGTCGGGCCGGCGCGCAGCCAGTCCGCGGCACAGGCCAGCGAGTCGACCATCGACGAGCCGGCCCACTCCCGGTTGTGGAACAGCCGCAGGCCGCGGCCGTCGAACCGGTCCGCCTGCCAGCCGGTGACGACGGCGATCCGCGCGATCGCGGCACTTGGGCCGGTCGGCGGTCAGCGGCCCCATCCGGGAACCGCGGCCGGCGCCGAGGATGACCCCTCTCATGGCGCCGCGCCGAACGTCCGCGCGAACAGCTCGACGTCCGCCGGGTCGAAGGGGTCGCATCGCTCGGGGTGCCACATCAGCCCGGTCAGCGGCGCCGACACGTGCCGGACGGACTCCGCGACGCGGCCGTGCCGGGCGAGGACGGCGAACGCCGGCGGCGGGTCGAGGACGGCCCAGTGGTGATAGCTGTTGACCAGCCGGCCGCCGTCGCCGTCCAGCCGGTGCCAGGTCGCGACATGGCCCTCGACGCGGCGCAGCTCGGCGCCGTACGTGTGCGCCATCATCAGCATTCCCCGGCACACCCCGATCAGCGGCTGCTCCCGTGCGACGGCCCGTTCGAGGAGGTGTCGCTCGAGCAGGTCCCGGGCCGGGCCTGGCCCTCCGTACGCGTGGAGGTCGTCGCCACCGGTCAGGACGACGCCCGCGCAGCCGGCGCGGTCCATCGTCTGTTCGGCCAGCTCGGGGTCCAGTGGCAGCGGGACGCCCACGAGCCCGCAGGTGGCGAGGAACGCCGGCCACCGCACGTCGAGGGCGAGGCGGACCTCAGGTTCAAGCGAGTTCGATCAGCGTATTGGTGACGATCGCCTGTCCTGAGACGCCGATGCTGGAAATGACCACATCACCCGGGCCGATCTTTTCGAGTTTCGCCAATAAGGTCGGGAAGCCGACTCGGTGGAGGTGTCAGGGCTCGTGTTCCCGACCATTTGCGGTCACCCTCTTGGCTGTGGGCCTCCCACCTAACCAGCGCCGATGACTCGGGGCCAAGGGATGATCTACGGCGATGGCGGCCTCAGGGTTCGACGGCGATTTCCGCCAGCACTCCGAAATGATCGCTCACCGGGGGGTCGGTCAGGACGACCTGGCAACTGAGCACCCGGGCCACCGTGCCCCGGTGGTTCAGCCGGGAGCCCACGAGGATGTAGTCGATGCGGCGGGCATGCGACGGCTGCCCGATGAGCAGGTCGACGAGCGGCGCCGCCAGCGGGTTGCCGGCGGTCCACGTGTGGCCCGGCCCGCCGTCGCCGGCGACGGCCCACGCGTCGCTGTAGTACACGCTGGTCCCGTCGACGACTGCCCGGCCGGTCAGGTACCGCAGACTGTCGGCGTCGGGCGTGGCGTCGAAGTCGCCCGCGATGATCGACGGAGCGCCGGCGCGCAGCTTCGCCTCGAACTCGGCGATCGCCTGTGCCTGCTGCACCCGCATCGCTTCCCCGTCGAGCTCCCACGACGGCTTGACCACCATGACGAGGATGTCGAGCCCGTTCGGCAAGGCGATGGTCGCGGCGAGGGCGGACCTGATGCCGCCTTCGTGCGCGCCCTGCGGCAGTGCGAGGGCGTCGACTCGGGTGGGTCTCCAGCGGGAGGCCAGCGCAACGCCATGGATCCTGTCAGCCGGAGCCGTCTCCGGTGACTCGAACTGGTGCGCCAGGTGGAAGCCGGTCCCGGAGAAGAGCATGGCGAGCTGATCCTCGGCGTGTGTGCGCACGACCTCCTGCAGCGCGACCACGTCGGGTCGCAGCGCCAGGATTCCCTCGCGCAAGCGATACTGCCGGTCCGGCTCGCCGTCGAGGTTCCACACGTTGCAGGTCAGGACGCGCAGCACGATTGCATCCGCCATGACGACGACGATAGCAGTGGTATCGGTCACTGCAACACTGGTTTCTCTTTGTGAACCACAGCCGGAAATCAGCTGAAGCCGACGCGCGAGCTGCCGACGTGTGGCACACTCTCGGTCGACAGACTATGAGTAGCAAGTCCAGGGTGGGTTTGCGCGGTGCGCCAACGATGCGATCCGCCCTCACCCCGTTCGGCGGGCCTGCGACGCACGTGATCGCCCCTTTCGGCTGCGACCCCGGCCGGCCGACCCGTCTGCCCACCATGTCGTGCGAGCGAGGTGACCTGACATGGCCGACCCTGCCTGCGAACCTGATGTCGATCGATTCGAGACCCACCCGCCGGCCAACCCGATGTCCGTCGAGCTGACCGTGCTGCACCGCCGCGTGTGGTGGCAGCCCGACGACGAGCTCCAGCCCGAGGCGTGGGAGGTCACGGCCGACGTCTCCGCGCTGGACGTCTGCCCGCCCGGCGTCCGCCACGTCGCCGAGCTGTCCGTCACCGTCGCCGACCTGCGCCGCGGCCGGGTGCCACTGGACGCCGTCCTGCTGGGCGCGTGGGCGCCCGGCTTCCTCGCCGCGGCGGCGGCCGGCGACGGCGGCGCGCTCCCGCCCGACCTGGAGGAGTGGGTGAGCGACGGCCCGCCGCGGGTGGTCGTCGTCCGCCGGTACGAGCTGATGCCCGTGTGGCGCGGCCACGGGCTCGGCCCGGTGCTGCTGGCCGGCGCGCTCGCGGCGTTCCTGCCGGTGGCCCGGCTCGCCGCGTTCCGGGTGACGGGGCTGGAGGCGACGCCCCCGGGTCCGCCCGGTGTCACCGGTCTCGGCCGCGTCGCCCGTGAGCGGGTGGCCGAGCGGCTGCAGGCGCGGCGGACCGCCGTGCTGGAGCGGCTCGGGTTCCGGCCCTGGGATGGCGTGCACGTCGCCGACGTGCGGGCGGCCGAGCTTGCCGACGCCCGGCACGGCGCGCTCGACGCCTGGCAACGACTGGACTGGCGTTGACGCCGCCCGCGGTCAGGTCGTCAGCGGGTAGACGCGAAGGCGTCGACGCCGGTGAGGGAGGCCGAGAGCGCCCACAGGCGGGCCGCCTGGTCCGGGTCGACGGCGTAGTCCTTGACGCCGGTGGCGTCGGCGCCCTCGCCGGACGCGGGGCCGGCGACGTCGCAGTCCTCGAGGTAGAGGCCGCCCAGCCCGGCCAGCTGCGGCGACGTCGCGGCGAAGACCTGCGTCGCGGCGCCCTGCTCCGGCGTCTTGAAGGTGTCGAGCAGCCCGTTGCCGTCCTCGTCGATCCAGCCGAACCCGACCATCTCCTCCTTCGGCAGGTGCCGCTGCAGCGGCGTCAGAATGCCGCCCGGGTGCAGCGCGAACGCCCGCACGCCTGCGTCCTGCCCGAGCGCGTCCAGGTGCACGGCGAACAGCACGTTCGCGGTCTTCGCCTGGCCGTAGGCGACCCACTTGTCGTAGCCGGTCTCGAACTGGACGTCGTCCCAGCGGACGGGGGAGCGGTGGTGGCCGCGGGAGGAGACGGACACGACGCGGGCGCCGTCGCCGCCGGCCAGGGCGGGCCAGAGCCGGTTGACCAGCGCGAAGTGCCCGAGGTGGTTGGTCGCGAACTGCGCCTCCCAGCCCGGCCCGACGCGCGTCTCGGGGCAGGCCATGATGCCGGCGCTGTCGATCATCAGGTCGACGCCGCGGCCGGAGGCGAGGAACCGCTCGGCGAAGCCGTGGACACTATCGAGGTCGCCCAGGTCCAGCTCGTCCACCTCGACGCCGTCCACGCCGGCCAGCGCCTCGACGGCCCGGTCCGGCCGCCGCGCCGGGACGACGACGTGCGCGCCGGCGGTGGCGAGGGCGCGGGTGGTCTCCAGGCCGATGCCGGAGTAGCCGCCCGTCACGATCCCGAGCCGGCCGGTGAGATCGACGCCGGCCAGGACCTCGGTGGCGGTGGACTTGGCGCCGAACCCGGTGCCGATCGGGTGTTGCTGAAGCATCGTCATGGCATCGACGCTACGAGTTCGAGTGCGCTCGAAGTCAAGGTGCCGGGACAGCCGCCCGGACAGGCGGCCCGCCGCGCGTCACGTCCCGGTCAGCAGGTCCCCTGGGTCGGTCTCGAGGGCCGCGGCCAGGAGATAGAGGTTGTCCAGCGTGAGGTTGCGGGCGCCGCGCTCGACCCCGCCGGAGAACTTGCCGCGATAGCCCATGCGGGCGTCCAATTGCCGCTGCGTCAGTCCGAGCGCCCCGCGGCGGGCGCGCGCCGTCTCGCCGAAGGCCATCAGGAACTCGGCCTTGCGAGCCTTGACGTCGTCGTGTGCGGGCATCCCCTCACCGTCGGGGCATGATGATCGTTTCGTCGACAGACTATGGAGAGCACCCTCGCGTCAGAGCAGATCGCGGGCGGTCACTCCCAGCGCACGGGCGAGCCGATGGATGTTCAGCAGTGCCACGTTGCGCTCGCCGCGCTCGATCGAGCCGACGTAGGTGCGGTGGAGGTTGGCGCGATCGGCGAGGTCCTCCTGACTGAGGCCCAGCTCACGACGGAGCTCCCGGACGCGAGTGCCGAACGCGCTGAGGGCGCGACGCTCATCGTCGGGAGGCTGGGGCACCCGTCTACGCTGCGGGTCGCCCCCGTCAAGATCTACAGACTATGAGTAGCATGCGCGAGTTCGCCGACTGGGACCGAGGGCACTAATCCGGCACAGCGGGCAGAACGGGAAGCGGGTGATCGGGCAGCAGATCGCTGGCCGGCCGCCCCAACGCCCCTGCCAGCAGGTGCACGACGAAGATCGACGGGGTACGCTCGGCGCGCTCGAGCATCCCGACGTACGAGCGATCCAGCCCGGCGGCGATGGCCAGCGCCTCCTGGCTCAACTCCGGCTCGGCGGCGTCGCGCAGTTGCTGCAGCCGGGCGGCGAACGCCTCACGCAGGCCGCGGGCGTACTCCTCGGTCGTGGACACTCGTCCACGGTCGGGTGCTGGGCACTATGGGTCGACAGACTATGGATGGCATTCTTCGGCTGTCAGTGCCGGGTGGCAAGGTGGACTCATGGTCACGCGTGCGCAGGTACTCGCCTACCGGGCCGCGGTCAGCGGGCTGTCCGGGACGGGATCCGTGCTGCTCACCGGCGTCCAGGACCATCCGACGGGCGCCACGGCGCGGCTCGCGACGGCGTTGCGCGGCGCCGCGGACGGCGACGCCGTACTGGTGCATTCGGTGCGGGCCGCCACGCATCTGCACCGATCGGGTGATCTCGGGCTGCTGGCCGCCGCCCTACGCGTCGACGACGGCGCGGAGCTGGCCCAGCAGGCGATCGGCCGGTTCGGCGCCGAGATCGGGTCCGGCTTCGGCGCGGCCGTCGACGAGGTCGCCGCCGTCATGCGCGACGTCATGGCCGGCGGGGTCGCGCGCACCAAGGGCGAGCTGTCCGGCGCCGTCTCGCCCCGCGTCGATGCTCGGCTGGCGCCGTGGTGTCAGGGCTGCGGGGTGCACCACGTGCAGGACGCGCTGTTCCGGTACGCGACGCTGCAGACTGGGCTCGTCATCGAGGTCGAGTCGCCGAAGGTGTTCCGCTTCCGCGCCTCAGGTGGTGGCGGGGCCGGTGCGGACGACGTCGACGCGGCGCGGGCCGAGCTCGTCCGCCGGTTCGTCCACGCCGCCGGGCCCGTGCGGCCGACGCACCTGGCCACGTGGCTGTCCCTCGCGCCGGCCGCGGCGAAGCGCTGGTGGGCGCTGGCCGAGCCCGACCTCACCGACGTCGAGGCCGACGGCCGCCGCGGCTCGATCCTCGCGGCCGACGCGCCGTCGTTCGACGATCCGCCGGCGCCCGACGAGCTGCGGCTGCTCGGCTCGTACGATCCGCTCACCGAGCTGGCCGACCGCGAGTTGCTGGTGCCCGACCCCGCGGCACGTCGCCAGGTCTGGGCGGCGACGGCCAACCCCGGCATCGTCCTGTGGGACGGCGAGATCGCCGGCACCTGGCGCCGGCGCACCGGCCGCGGCCGCCTCACCCTCACCGCCACCGCGTTCGACGGCCTGCCGCCCGCCTGGGCCGACCACGAGTCCGTCCGCGCCGACGCCGACGTCATCGGGCGGTTCTTCGGCGTCGAAGAGGTCGAGGTCGCGACGGCAGGCTGAAGCGGACACGCCGGAGCGGCCGGTGCGGGGAACGTGGCGGCGGGGTGGTTCGTCGTGCACAATGGATCCGTCGCAGGTTTCGCCTGGGCGGAACGAGGTCGCAGGGGAAGGCGTCCCTCGAACCGCAGGAGGATCCGGTGACGACTCGTGGCGTTCTGTACGTTCACGCCGCTACGTCGGCTTTGTGCCCACACATTGAGTGGGCAGTGGCCGGCGCTCTTGGTGTGCGCGTGAAGCTGGACTGGAGCGCGCAGCCGGCCGCACCCGGGATGTACCGCGCCGAGCTGTCCTGGCAGGGTGCCTCCGGCACCGGGGCCAAGATCGCGTCGGCGCTGCGCGGGTGGATGCACCTGCGCTTCGAGGTGACCGAGGAGCCGAGCCTCGGCTGCGAGGGCGCGCGCTACTCCTACACCCCGGAGCTCGGCGTCTTCCACGCGGTGACCGGCGTCCACGGCGACATCATGATCCCCGAGGACCGCATCAAGGCCGCCGTCGTGAAGGCGTCTCTGGGTGAGGTCGACCTCGAGGAGGAGCTGCGCCGGCTGCTCGGCGCGCCGTGGGACGAGGAGCTCGAGCCGTTCCGCTATGCGGGCGACGGAGCGCCGGTCCGGTGGCTTCACCAGGTCGTCTGAGCGGGTCGGCGAGCGGCGGCAAATTCATCCTCGACAGGGCCTTCACAAGACGCCAAGTCCTCGGTATGGTCACGGACAAGTAACACACCTCAAGACGTGGCCGCTCCGGCTCCGGTGGTTGTCCCCGGCCCGGTGACCGGGAAATACAGCGGCCTCACCACGTAGCAGCGCCCCGGACCCACGCGGTCCGGGGCGCTCCGTCGTGCAGGGGCAGGAGAGACGAACTCCCGCCCCACCAGACGGCCCTGGCGAGGCGGGAGCTCGGGTCCTGCGAGGCGACGCTACAACGGGATGTTGCCGTGCGCGCCGCGCCGGTCGGGGGCGTCGGCGATGGCGCGGGCGAGCGCCGAGCGGGTCTGCTCGGGCGTGATGACCTCGTCGACGACGCCGAGCTCGATGGCGCGGTCGAGACCGCCGGCGATGCGGGCGTGCTCGTCGGCCAGTTCGGCCTCGACCTGCGGGCGGACGTCGGGGGCCACCTCGGCCAGTTTGCGCCGGTGCAGGATCCGGACGGCGGCGACGGCGCCCATGACGGCGACCTCGGCGGTCGGCCAGGCGAAGACCCGCGTCGCGCCCAGGGCGCGCGAGTTCATCGCGATGTACGCGCCGCCGTAGACCTTGCGGGTCACCAGCGTCACCCTCGGCACGGTCGCCTCGGCGAACGCGTGCAGCAGCTTCGCGCCACGCCGGACGACGCCGTCCCACTCCTGGCCGACGCCGGGGAGGTAGCCGGGGACGTCCACGACGACCAGCAGCGGCACGCCGAACGCGTCGCACATGCGGACGAACCGGGCGGCCTTCTCGGCCGACGTGGAGTCGAGGCAGCCGCCGAGGCGCAGCGGGTTGTTCGCGATGACGCCGACGGTGCGGCCGCCGAACCGGCCCAGCGTGGTGGTGATGTTCGGCGCCCAGCGCTGGTGCAGCTCAATACCGGTGGCGTCGTCGAGCAGGTCGTCGACGATCGGGTGGACGTCGTAGGCGCGCTTGGCCGACTCCGGGAAGTGCACGCCGAGGTCGCGGTCGGCAACGGCGGCAACGTCCAGCGAACCCTGCGAACCGAGCAGCGCGCCCAGGGCCCGCGCCCGGTCCAGCGCCTCCCGCTCGGTGGTCGCGACGACATGGACGACGCCGGAACGGCGGCCGTGCGGCTCCGGGCCGCCCAGCCGCAGCATGTCGACGTCCTCGCCGGTGACCGAGCGGACCACCTCGGGGCCGGTCACGAAGACCCGGCCCTCGGGGCCCATGATCACGATGTCGGTGAGCGCCGGGCCGTATGCGGCGCCGCCGGCGGCCGGGCCGAGCACGACCGACAGCTGCGCGATCCTGCCCGACGCGCGGGTCATGACCGCGAAGATCTCGCCGACGGCGTGCAGCGAGAGCACGCCCTCGGGCAGCCGGGCACCGCCGGAGTGCCACAGGCCGATGATCGGGACGCCGTCGGCCAGCGCCCGCTCGTACGCGTCGACGACCACCCGGCAGCCGTCCGCGCCCATGGCGCCGCCCATGACCGTGGCGTCGGAGCAGAACGCGACGGCCGGCGTCCCGTGCATCGTGCCGACGGCGGCGAGCATGCCGCTGAGGTCGTCGGTGCTGATCAGCTCGATGGAGCCCTCGTCGAACAGGGCGGCGAGCCGGTGCTTGGGGTTGCGCGGGTCCTCGTCCCGCCGCGGCTTCGCACCCGGCGCGGACGATGCCGGACGATCGGCCAGGGCGGTCATCAGGCCCTCCTGAAGGCCAGGACGACGTTGTGCCCGCCGAACCCGAACGAGTCGTTCAGCGCGGCCAGCGGACCGTCGTCGAGCTTCCGCGGGGTGGTGCGGACGATGTCGAGGTTGATGTCGTCGTCGACGTCGTCGACGTTCGCCGTGGGCGGGACCAGGCCGTGGTACAGCGTCAGCACCGTGGCCAGCGACTCGACGGCGCCGGCGCCGCCGAGCAGGTGCCCGATCATCGACTTCGGCGCCGTGACCGGAATGGACGGCGTCCGGTCGCCGAAGACCGTGTTGAGGGCCACCGACTCGGCGATGTCGCCGGTCGGGGTCGACGTGGCGTGGCAGTTGACGTGCGCGATGTCGTCGGGGGTCAGCCCGGCGTCGGTCAGCGCCTTGCGCATCGCCGTGACGACGCCGCGGCCGGACGGCTCCGGCTGCGCGATGTGGTGGGCGTCGGCACTCATGCCGGCGCCGGCCAGCTCGGCGTAGATCTTCGCGCCGCGCGCCTCGGCGTGCTCGGCGGACTCGAGCACCATCAGCGCGCCGCCCTCGCCGAGCACGAACCCGTCGCGGTTCTTGTCGAACGGACGGCTGACGACGGCCGGGTCGTCGTCGCGCTTGGACAGCGCCATCATGTTCGCGAACGCGGCGATCGGCAGCGGCGAGATGACCGCTTCGGTGCCACCGGCGACGACGACGTCGGCCCGGCCGGCCCGGATCATGTCCAGCGCGTACGCGAGCGCCTCGGCGCCGGACGAGCACGCGCTCACCGGGGTGTGCGCGCCGGCCTGCGCCTGCAGTTCGATGCTGACGTTCGCGGACGGGCTGTTCGGCATCAGCATGGGGATCGCCAGCGGCGACACCCGGCGCGGCCCGGACTCGCGCAGCTGGTCGTAGTTGGACAGCAGCGTCGTGAGCCCGCCGATGCCGGAGGCGCAGACCACGCCGACGCGGTCCGGGTCGAGCCCGGCCTCGCTCGACCGGCCGGAGAAACCGGCGTCGGCCCACGCCTGCCGGGCGCAGATGATGGCGAACTGGGCCGAGCGGTCCAGCCGCCGGGCCTCGACGCGGGGGAGGACCTCGGAGGGGTCGACGGCGGCCGGCGCACCGATCTGCACCGGCAGGTCGGCGACCCACTCCTGAGTCAGCTTGCGTACGCCGGAACGACCGGCGAGCAGGGACTCCCAGGTCGACGCCACGTCGCCTCCGACGGGCGTGGTGGCGCCGAGCCCGGTGACGACGACTCGTGCCTGGGAACGCGACATGCGGTTACGACCCTGCCTTCTCGATGAACGTGACGGCGTCGCCGACGGTGGCCAGGTTCTTGACCTCCTCGTCGGGGATCTTGACGCCGAACTTCTCCTCGGCGGCCACGACCACCTCGACCATCGACAGCGAGTCGATGTCGAGGTCGTCGGTGAAGGACTTGGCGAGCTGCACGTCCTCGGCGGGAACGCCGGTGATCTCATTGACGATCTCGGCAAGACCCTCGCGGATCTCCTCGGTGCTGACCATGGCTGTCGTTCTCCTCGTTGGGTTGTGTGATGCTCTCGTGACCGAACGTGGTCGGTGACGATCGTAGGTGCCCACACGCCGTCGGATGGGCTTGTGGCGGTACGTCAGGGGATCCGGATCACCTGGCCGGCGTACACCAGCCCGGCGCCGAAGCCGATGATCAGGGCGAGGTCGCCGCTCTGCGCCTCGCCCGTCTCGAGCATCCGCTCGATGGCCAGCGGGATGGACGCCGCCGAGGTGTTGCCCTGGGTGGCGATGTCCCGCGCGACGGCGACCCGCTCGGGCAGCTTGAGCTGGCGCGACATCGCGTCGGTGATGCGCATGTTGGCCTGGTGCGGCACGAACACGTCGAGGTCGTCGACGGTGACGCCGGCGGCGTCGAGCGCCTCCTGGGCCACCTTCGCCATCTCGTAGGACGCCCACCGGAAGACCGCGTTGCCCTGCATGACCAGGTGCGGCATGGCCGGCCCGGTCTCGTTGAACAGGGCGTCGCGCCAGTGCTCCTTCTGCCTGATGTGGTCGAGGTGCTGGCCGTCGGAGCCCCAGACGACGGGGCCGATGCCGGCCTCGGCGGGCCGGGTGGCGGGGCCTACGACGGCCGCGCCGGCGCCGTCGGCGAACAGGAACGCCGTCGACCGGTCGGTCTTGTCGGTGAGGTCGGAGAGCCGCTCGACGCCGATGACGACGACGTGGCCGGCGGTGCCCACGCGCACCATGTCCGACGCCAGCGACAGGCCGTAGCAGAACCCGGCGCACGCGGCGGAGACGTCGAACGCGGCGGCCTTGTTCGTGCCCAGCTCATAGGCGATCTGGGCGGCCGCGGACGGCGTCTGGTAGAGGTGCGTGACGGTCGAGACGATGACGCAGTCGACCTGTTCGGGCTGGACGCCGGCGTCGGCCAGCGCCTTCCGGGCGGCGGCCAGGCTCATCGAGATGACGGTCTCGTCGTCACTGGCCCAGCGGCGGCTCTCGATGCCCGAGCGGGTGCGGATCCACTCGTCGGAGGAGTCGATCTTCTCGATGATCTCCGCATTGGTGACGACCCGGCTGGGCCGGTAGCCACCGATGCCGAGGATGCGCGACGACCGCGGCTGCCGCTCCGCCTGGATCGTGACACCGCTCATACTCACGCCACCGCCTCGGGATGCAGCCGGACCAGCGGCTGACCGGGAGCGACCGGGTCGCCGTCCTCGACCAGCCACTCGATGATGGTGCCGCCGTGCCCCGCCGTGACCTCGACGGTGTCGCGCAGCGAGCTGACGGCGCCGACGGCGTCGCCGGCCGCCAGCAGGTCGCCGGCCTTGGCGCCGCCGGAGGCGAACGTGCCCTTGACCGGCGCGACGACCAGGCGCCACGTCGGGTTGGTGGCCAGCGGGTTCGACTGGCTGCCGTGCTTCTCGACGAACGCGCGGGCGGCGTCGAGCTGGTCAGGCGTCTTCAGCGCGAACGTCTCGACGCCGGGCAGCGCGCGCTTGGCCAGGCCGGTCAGCGTGCCGGCCGGCGGCACCTCCAGCAGGCCGGTGACGCCGAGGTCGGCCATCGACTGCATGCACAGGTCCCAGCGGACCGGGTTCGACACCTGGTCGACCAGCCGGTCGAGCACCTGGCGGCCGTCGTGCACGACCTGGCCGTCGCGGTTGGACAGCAGCAGCGTGCGCGGGTCGTGGGTGCTGATCGACTGCGAGTAGTGCCGCAGCCGCTTGACCGCCGTCGCCATGTGCGTCGTGTGGAACGCCCCGGCGACGGAGAGCGCGCGCAGCCGGGCGCCCTGCGGCGGGTCGCCGGCCAGCGCCTCGAGCTGGGCGACGGTGCCGGCGGCCACGACCTGGCCGGCGCCGTTGACGTTGGCGGGGGTGAGGCCGTGCCGCGCAAGCGTGGCCAGGACGTCGTCCGGGTCGCCGCCGAGGACGGCGGTCATGCCGGTGGACTCCTTGGCGGCCGCGTCGGCCATGCCCTTGCCGCGCTCGCGGACGAACACCATGGCCTGCTCGGCGGTGATGACGCGGGCGCCGGCCGCGGCGGTGATCTCGCCGACGCTGTGCCCGGCCGCCGCGCCCACCGTCGTGAAGCCGTCGGCGGGGTGCGGGAACAGCGCGAGCGCGGCGACCAGACCGGACGCCACCAGCAGCGGCTGGGCGATCGCGGTGTCGCGGATCGTGTCCGCGTCGGCCTCGGTTCCGTAGTGGGCGAGGTCGAGCCCGGCGACGGCGGACAGCCAGTCGATGCGGGCGGCGAACGACGGCTCCTCCAGCCACGGCTGGAGGAAGCCGGGCGTCTGGGATCCCTGACCGGGAGCGACGATCACAAGCACCCTTTTAGCCTCGCGGCTACCCGGGCGTAGAAGGGGTCGGCCACAGGCACAAGGTCGTCCGACTAACTTTGGGGGTTTCCCACAACGTTCACTGGATCGTCACTCGATGGCCGGCGGGTTCATCCGGCCGAGGGACAGCGCGAGCCGCAGCGTGTAGGAGTCGCGCGGGTCGGTCGGCGTCAGGCCGACGACGTCGGAGACCCGCCGCAGCCGGTACCGGACCGTGTTCGGGTGGACGAACAGCAGCCGGGCCGCGGCCTCGACGGACGCCCCGGTCTCGAGGTAGGCGGCCAGCGTTTCGAGGATGACCGGGCCGGCCTCGGCGATCGGCACGTAGAGCTCGGCGATCAGCTCGTGCAGCGCCTCCTGGTCGCCGGCCAGCGCCCGCTCGGGCAGCAGCGACCCGGCCGCGACGGGACGGGGCGCGTCGGGCCAGCCGGCCGCCGCCAGCAGCCCGGTGACCGCGGGCCGGGCCGACGTCGCCGCCGACACCAGGTCCGGGACCAGCGGGCCGACGACGACCGGGCCGGGGCCGAAGTGGGTGACGATGGCCGTCGCCGCCTGCACCGGGTCCTCGACCCGGCCGAGCACGGCGACCAGCCGGTCGCCCTGCCCGCCGGTGAGCACGTCGTACCCGGCGTGCCGGGCCGAGCGCCGGATCTCGTCGGCCGACGTGCCGTCGTCGGGCCGCGGCCGGCCGATGATGACGGCGACGCCGCTGGCGGCGGTCCACCCCAGCGCGGACGCCCGCGACCGGACGTCCTCGTCGACCTCGCCGCGCAGCAGCGAGTCGACGACGGTCGCCTCCAGCCGGGCGTCCCACGAGCCGCGCGCCTCGGCGTAGCGGGCGTAGACGTGCGCGGCGGAGAACGCGACCTCGCGCGAGTAGCGCAGCACGCCCTCGGTGACGTCGCGTACATCGTCGGGCCCGACGACGTCCTCGACGCTCTCCTCGACCACCTCGATCGCGACCCGGACCACCTCGACGGTCTGCTGCAGGCTGATCGAGCGGATGAGGTCACGCGGCGCGGTGCCGAACACGTCGGCCGTCGGCGTGGGCCGGGACTCGTCGGCGTTGCGGTACCAGTCGACGAACGCGGCGATGCCGGCCTGGATCACCAGGCCCACCCAGGACCGCTGTTCCGCCGGCATCGCGCGATACCACGTGAGCGTCTCTTCCATGCGGGCGATCGCCGCCGTCGCGAGCCGTCCGGTCGCGCGCTCCAGCAGGTGCACGGTGCGGTCGTGCCGGCTGGTGCCGAAGGCGCCGGGCAGCTCGGAGTCGGGGGTTGGCCGCATGCTCGGCAGCGTACGCGGCCGGTGCCGTCAGACGGTGGACCAGGGCGCTGGTCGTTGTGGTGACCGGACAATCCGGGCCGCTACGGCGTGGTCCGCCGCCGGGTGCCGGTTCGGACGGCACTAGGCTGCGGCCCATGTCGACACCCACATCGCCCGGCGAGGGCGCGCCCACCGACGTCCTCGGCCGCGCGCTGCGGTTGGTGAGTTTCGCCATGCTCGCCGGTGTCGTGGTCATCGCGACGGTGGCCGTCTTCACGGTCGGCGACGAGGCCGGGACGAGCACCGACGCGTTCGGCCAGCTCCTGGTGAGCGTGGTCTTCGTGGCCGCCGCGATCTTCGTCCCGCGGCGCATGGTCCGGCCGTGGCCGGCCACCGCCGAGCCCGACGAGGTCAAGGCGGCCGGGCAGCTGCGCGGCGCGGCGTTCCTGAGCCTGGTGTTCGCCGAGCTGCCGACGCTGATCGGGCTGGTCAACTCGTTCGCCCGCGGGGTGTGGCTGCCGGTGGCGATCGGCGCACTGTTCAGCGTCGCCGGGCTGCTGCTGACGGCGCCGACGGCGGACCGCATGCGCGAGTGGCTGGCCCGGCTGGAGTCGGCGGGCGCCCGCACCGGCCTGTAGATGACGTCGGTGCGGGTCAGGCGGGCGGGGGAGCGGTTCGTCACGCCTGGCGAAGGCGTGGTGTCGCGGCACTCGTTCTCGTTCGGGCCGCACTACGACCCGGGCAACGTCGGCTTCGGCCTGCTCGTGGTGGCCAACGACGACGTCGCCGAGCCGCGCGGCGGGTACCCGGTGCACCCGCACCGCGACGTCGAGATCGTCACCTGGGTGCTGGCCGGCGCGCTGAGGCACGAGGACACCGCCGGCCACGGCGGCGAGCTGGTGGCCGGTGTCGTCCAGCGGATGAGCGCCGGTCGCGGCGTCCGCCACTCCGAACTGGCCACCGGCGCCGGCGCACGGTTCGTCCAGATGTGGGTGCCGCCCGGCGCGTCGGGCGGCGACCCGTCCTACGGCCAGGCCGACGTGACGGCCGGCCTCGCCGATGGCGGGCTGGTTCCGGTGGTCAGCGGGCTGCGGCGGCACGCGGGCGCCGTCGCCGTCGGGCTCGGGCAGCCGGCCGCCGCGTTGCACGTGGGCCGGCTGCGGCCCGGCGACGTGGTGACGTTGCCGTCCGCGCCGTTCGTGCACGTCTACGTCGCGCGCGGCGCCGTCGACGTCGAGACCGCGGGCGCGCTGGGCGACGGTGACGCCGTCCGCCTCACCGACGAGGGCGGCCGGACGGTGACCGCCCGCGGCGACGCCGAGCTGCTCGTCTGGGAGATGCACGCCGCCGCTGGTCAGGGTGGTGTGCGAGCCGCTTTGCAATGAGCACGAATACGCACCGGTGCGTATAGGTGCTCATTGCAAAAGCGGCCGTCAGGACTCACGGCCGGGACGCCGGGCGTCACGGCACGAACGTGCCTGCGACGCACTCGCCGATCGTCACCTCCGGCAGGCCGTCCCAGCACTCGCGCAGCAGGGCGTCGCCGGTGAGCGTTCCGCCCGGCGGTCCCTGCGGGCCCTGCGGGCCTGGCACGCCCTGTGGCCCGGGCGCGCCCTGGGGCCCCGGCTCGCCCTGGACACCCTGCGGACCCGGCACGCCCTGCGGGCCCGCGGCGCCGGGCGGCCCGGCCGGTCCCTGCCGGTTCCAGCTCAGCGGGTCCTCGGTACGCCGGCAGTCGTCCGGTTCGTCGACGATGCGTACGTCGCCGGCGCCCAGGCCGAGCAGGCCCCGGCTGACGCACGCGTGGATCACGTCGTCGGAGGTGGTCGCGGCCACGACCGCGACCGTGCCGCCGGTCGCGATCACCCCGGTCGTCGCGATCACGGCGAGCATCCGGTGGCGGTTCACGAGACCCGCACCAGACCGTCGGCGACGATCGTCACGACCTCGAGGAGGACCCCGCTGGAGTCGCCGGCGTCGACGAAGGTGAGCTCGCTGGGCCAGGCGTTGACGTACTGGACCTGGGCGAACGGGGCGCCGGCCAGGTCGAACAGCGTGAGCGTGACGTCCTTGCGGGCGTCGGGGGCGCCGTCGAGCAGCAGCCGCTGCCACTCGACGAGCGTGTCGTCGTCGGTCACCGCACGGGTGCACACGAGGTCGTGGTCGCGGCTGTGGCCGGGCACCTTGCGCGTCACGACCTGGCCGTCCGGGCCGGGCACCCGCGTCTCGACGACCTCGGTCGCCGTGCCGATGCCGACGCACTGGTGCATGCTCAGGCTGATGCCGTCGATGGCGAGCCCGTAGCTGACGACCTCCTGGGCGGTCTCCGCGGCCTGGGCCGCCTGGGTGGACTGGGCGACGCTGGGTGTTGACGTGCTGAGGACCGCTGCCGTCGCCGCGGCGACAGTGGCCCAGACGACTGGTGTCTTCTTGCGCATGACGAACCCCTCCGGATGCCCCGTCGCCCTTCGCGACGGATGGCACACCCAGCAAAGCGGGTCGATCTTGTCAAGGGAACGCGTTCAGCACACTCGGTGCGGCCCCTGGCGCTCTGCTACGACTCGCCGCCGGCCTCCTCGGCGGTGGTGGCGTTGACGTCGTCGAGTTGGTAGCGCTCGTGGGCCTGCTTGACGGTCTCCCACGGGAGCTCGTTGCGGCGGGCCAGCAGCGTCAGCACGCTGAGCACGATGGACTGGGCATCGACCTTGAAGTGCCGGCGCAGCGCCGCCCGGGTGTCGGACAGCCCGAAGCCGTCGGTGCCCAGCGAGGTGTAGTCGGTGGGGACGTACGGCGCGATCTGGTCCTGCACCGCGCGCAGGTAGTCGCTGACGCCGACGACCGGGCCGTGGGCCTCGCGCAGCCGTGCGGTGACGTACGGGACGCGGGCGTCCTCGCCGGGGTGCATGAGGTTCCACTCGTCGGCGGCGAGGGCGTCGCGGCGCAGCTCGTTCCACGACGTGACCGACCAGACGTCGGCCGCGACCTGCCACTCCTCGGCCAGCCGCTGCTGCGCCTCGAGCGCCCAGTTCATGCCGACGCCCGACGCGAGGATCTGCGCGTGCGGGACGTCGTCGCCGGGCGCGGTCTCCATGGGGTGGTAGAGGTACATGCCCTTGAGCAGGCCCGCGACGTCGAGGTTCTCGGGCTCGGCCGGCTGGACGTACGGCTCGTTGTAGATCGTCAGGTAGTAGTAGATGTTCTCGGACCCTTCGCCGTACATGCGGCGCAGGCCGTCCTTGATGATGTGCCCGATCTCGAACGCGTACGCGGGGTCGTAGTGCACGACCGCCGGGTTCGTCGAGGCCAGCAGCACCGAGTGGCCGTCCTCGTGCTGCAGGCCCTCGCCGTTCAGCGTGGTGCGCCCGGCCGTGGCGCCGAGGACGAAGCCGCGGGCCAGCTGGTCGGCCGCCGCCCAGAAGCCGTCGCCGGTGCGCTGGAAGCCGAACATCGAGTAGAAGATGTAGAGCGGGATCATCGGCTCGCCGTGCGTGGCGTACGACGTCGCCGCCGCCGTCCACGACGCCACCGAGCCGGCCTCGTTGATGCCCTCGTGCAGGATCTGCCCGTCCTTGGCCTCCTTGTAGGACAGGAACAGCTCGCGGTCGACGGGCGTGTAGTTCTGCCCGTGCGGCGAGTAGATCTTCAGCGTCGGGAACAGCGAGTCCATGCCGAACGTGCGGGCCTCGTCGGGGATGACGGGGACCAGCCGGCGGCCGATCTCGGGGTCCTTGAGCAGGTCCTTGAGCAGGCGTACCAGCGCCATCGTGGTGGCCACCGGCTGCTTGCCGGATCCGCGCCGGGCCACCTCGTAGACCTTGTCGCCGGGCAGCACCAGCGGCTTCGCGGTGGTGCGGCGGTCGGGCAGGAACCCGCCGAGCTTCTGCCGCCGCTCCATCATGTAGGCGTGCTCGTCGGAGTCCTGGCCGGGGTGGAAGTACGGCGGCGCGTAGACGTCCTCGAGCGCGGAGTCGGGGATCTCCATGAACAGGCGGTCGCGGAAGAGCTTGAGGTCGTCGCCGGTCAGCTTCTTCATCTGGTGCGTGGCGTTGCGGGCCTCGAAGTGCGAGCCCAGCGTCCAGCCCTTGATCGTCTTCGCGAGGATGACGGTCGGCTGGCCGGTGTGCTCGGTGGCCGCCTTGTACGCCGCGAACAGCTTGCGGTAGTCGTGCCCGCCGCGCTTGAGCCCCCAGATCTCGTCGTCGGACATGTCCTCGACCATCTTGCGGGTGCGGGGGTCGCGGCCGAAGAAGTGCTCGCGGACGTACGCGCCGGACTCGGCCTTGTACGTCTGGTAGTCGCCGTCAGGCGTGACGTTCATGAGGTTGACCAGCGCGCCGTCGGTGTCGGCGGCCAGCAGCGGGTCCCACTCGCGGCCCCAGATGACCTTGATGACGTTCCAGCCGGCGCCGCGGAACAGCGCCTCCATCTCCTGGATGATCTTGCCGTTGCCGCGCACCGGGCCGTCGAGGCGCTGCAGGTTGCAGTTGACCACGAACGTCAGGTTGTCGAGCTCTTCGCGGGCGGCCACGCCGATGGCGCCGATGGTCTCGGGCTCGTCCATCTCGCCGTCGCCGAGGAACGCCCACACGTGCTGCTGGCTGGTGTCCTTGATGCCGCGGTGGTTCAGATAGCGATTGAACCGGGCCTGGTAGATGGCGTTCAGCGGGCCCAGGCCCATGGACACCGTCGGGAACTCCCAGAAGTCGGGCATCAGCCGCGGGTGCGGGTACGACGGCAGCCCGCCGCCCAGGCCCGCGTGCGAGATCTCCTGCCGGAAGCCGTCGAGCTGGCTCTCGGTGAGCCGGCCCTCGAGGTAGGCGCGGGCGTACATGCCGGGGGAGGCGTGCCCCTGGAAGTAGATCTGGTCGCCGCCGCCGGCGTGGTCCTTGCCGCGGAAGAAGTGGTTGAACCCGACCTCGTAGAGCGCCGCCGACGACGCGTACGTGGAGATGTGCCCGCCGACGCCGACCCCGGGCCGCTGGGCACGTTGCACCATCATCGCCGCATTCCACCGGGTGTAGGCCCGGATGCGCCGTTCGACGAACTCGTCGCCCGGGAACCAGGGCTCGGCCTCGGGCGGGATGGTGTTGATGTAGTCGGTGTTGCGCAGGCTCGGGACACCCACCTGCCGCTCCTGGGCGCGCTGCAGCAGCGCCAGCATCAGGTAGCGCGCGCGATGGCGTCCGCGCTGGTCGATGGCGGCATCGAGCGACTCGAGCCACTCCCGCGTCTCGTCGGCGTCGATGTCCGGGAGCTGGCTCGGAAGGCCGTTGATGATGATCGGCGAGCGGTCGGCAGCCACGACTGTCCCTTCGTGGTCTCGGAGGACGCCGATGTGAGCGTCGAGTGAGTTCGGGTTCTGTGTTTCCTATCCTGCTCGCTCGGCGGCCGTACGTCACATTCGGACCCGCCGACGTCTTTCCAAGCGCGCTGAGCAGGGGCACCATAGGCCCGTTCGGGCGAGCGTGTCAGGCTTGGTCTGGCGGGTTCACTTGCGCAAGTGCGCGTCCTTGGGTGGACTACAGCAAACGCGGAACGCAGGGGGCGGGCCGCGACGACTGCGAGGAGGACGATCGGTGGGCCAGATCGCGGGCCACTCGGACCAGAACGACGGGCCGGCGGCCAAGCTCGGCTTCCGTCCCAACCAGGTGGTCTTGGAGCTCGGCTGGGACGAGGACTGCGATGACGATCTGCGTATCGACATCGAGGAAGTCACCGGCAACGAGCTGCTCGACGGCGACTCCGGTGACGTCGCCGACGTGGTGCTGCAGTGGTGGCGTGACGACGACGGCGATCTCACCGACGCGCTGATCGGCGCCACGACCGACCTCGCTCCCGGTGGCGTGGTCTGGCTGCTCACCCCGAAGGTGGGCCGCGCCGGCGCCGTCGAGGCCAGCGACATCGCCGACGCCGCGCTGACCGCCGGCCTGTCCACCACGTCCACCGTGTCGGCGGCCGAGGACTGGTCCGGCACCAAGCTGGTCGCACCCAAGGGGTCGGCGCGCAAGTGAGCCTGGTCGGTGCCCCGGCACCGGACTTCGAACTGCCGGACCAGCACGGTTCGGCAGTCCGGCTCTCCTCCCTGCGCGGCCGGCCGGTCGTCCTGGCGTTCTTCCCGTGGGCGTTCACGAACGTGTGCACGGGCGAGCTGACCGCGATCCGCGACGCGCTGATCCCCGCGGTCGGCGACTCCGCGCACGTCGTGGCCGTCTCGTGCGACTCGATGTTCGCGCTGCGTGTGTTCGCCGACGCCAACGGCCTGGAATTCCCGCTGTTGTCCGACTTCTGGCCACATGGGGCGGTTGCCACGTCGTACGGTGTCTTCGATCACGACCGCGGCTGTGCCGTTCGAGGTACCGTCGTAGTGGACGCAGGGGGGACCGTCCGCTGGGACGTCGTCAACGCGCTTCCCGACGCCAGGGACGTCGACGACTACCGGCGCGTGCTGAGCTCGCTCGGCGCGGCCTGACGGTCCGGGCACCTCCGCGTTCGCCGGTCCAGAACGACAGGTCCAGAACGACAGCAGGAAGGGAGCTCGCTCGTGCCGTGCTACCGCTGTGGCGCCCGCCAGTCCGACCCTGCCCGGGGGACGAACCTGTGGGTGCGCGGGGTCCGGGCCGATGAGCAGGTGCTGATCTGCCCCGACTGCCAGCAGACCAAGGGCTGGTCCACCGACCTCGACCACTGCTCGGTCTGTGGCGCCACCACGCTCGTGCGCCGCCTCGGCCACACCGTCTGCCGCTCCTGCGAGGCGTCGGCCACCGCCGAGTTCCTCGCCGTCGAGACGACGATGGACCGCGGCTTCGCCATCCGCATGCCCGGCCCCGGCCGGCACCGCCGCACCGACAGCCGCGACCTCTCCGCCGACGTCGCCAGCGCCATCGACCGCGTCCTCGGCCGAGCGCCGGCCCGGCCCACGCAGTCGGCCATCGCCGACGCCCTCGCCGCGCCCGGCGTGAACACCCAGGAACAGGAGAAGGTGCCGCCAGAAGGCGCCGCCTGACACCGATTTCGGCGACCCCCCGGTCGCCCGATACCCTGACCCTTCGCACGTCGACGGGGCGCATAGCTCAGCGGTAGAGCACTGGTCTTACAAACCAGGGGTCGTAGGTTCGAACCCTACTGCGCCCACCACACATCGTGATCCAGCGGGTGCTGGACTTCCTCGACCACGGGTGAACATCGCCTGATCAGATAAATGGGTGATCCGCTCAATCGCAACGTTCCACCACATATGTGAGGTTGTGGCGGACGACGGTGACGAGCCCAGCCCGTGGAGACGATGACCCGATGCCTCACATGTTTCGCTTCCAGCAGCGCGCACGCCGCCGCCTGCTGGCGCCGGTGCTGGTCGCCGTCCTGCTGGCGGTGCCCGTCGGCAGCGCCGCGACGCCCACCGGAAGCGTCGCCGCGCCCCGGACCGTCGCGGAACCGGGTGGCGATCCCGTAGCGCAGACCTACCAGGTCACCTTGGTCACGGGCGACGTCGCGGTCGTGAGTGTCACGCCGGACGGCCGGCAGAGCGCCTGGCTGGAGTCCGCGGCAGAGATCCAGCCGCGCGTGTACGAGCGGGACGGCCACGTGCACGTCGTCCCGGCCGAGGCCGAGGAACACCTGCGCGGCGGACGGCTGGACGAGCGGTTGTTCG
Source organism: Jiangella alkaliphila (assembly GCF_900105925.1). Taxonomy (NCBI): domain Bacteria; kingdom Bacillati; phylum Actinomycetota; class Actinomycetes; order Jiangellales; family Jiangellaceae; genus Jiangella; species Jiangella alkaliphila. The sequence continues at coordinate 3,699,503 of NZ_LT629791.1, forward strand.
ACCTCACCTACCTGGTGCGGGAGGGCTACCACGACGGCGTCAGCGACGCGCTGCCGCTGCTGGTCACCGCGCCGGCGGCAGCCACCCTGTCCGCACCGGCGGGAGTCACCGTCGAACGCCGCCTGACCAGCATCGACGCAGTCTCCGTCAGCGCGCCCAAGGCTGAGCTCGCCACGGTGTGGGCGCAGCTCGACGCCGGTGTCTTCGCGAGTGTCCGGCTCAACGGCCGGGTCGAGGCGGCGCTCGACGAGAGCGTCCCTCAGATCGGCGCGCCGCAGGCGTGGGAGCAGGGGCTGGACGGCACCGGCGCCACCGTGGCGGTCCTCGACACCGGCTTCGATGCCACCCACCCGGACCTGGCCGGGCAGGTCGTCGGCGCGGCGAACTTCACCGCGGACGCCGACCCCGACGGCCAGACTGCGGCGGACGGCCACGGGCACGGCACGCACGTCGCGGCGACCGTCGCAGGCACCGGCGCCGCGTCGGGCGGCACGCACGTCGGCGTCGCGCCAGGCGCCGACCTCCTGGTCGGGAAGGTCCTGGACGCGACCGGCAGCGGCTACGAGGACTGGATCATCGCCGGCATGGAGTGGGCGGTCGCGCAGGGCGCCGACGTCGTCAACCTCAGCCTCGGCACGCCGGACCCCAGCGACGGCACCGACCCGCTGAGCCTCGCCGTCGACCGTCTCAGCGCCTCGTCGGACACGCTGTTCGTCGTCGCCGCAGGCAACACCGGACCGCTGGAGACCACCATCGGCGGGCCGGGCGCGGCCACGTCGGCGCTGACCGTCGGCGCCGTCGACAAGGACGACCATGCCGCCGACTTCTCCTCCCGCGGCCCACGGCTCGGCGACGGCGCGGCCAAGCCTGAGGTCGTCGCGCCGGGCGTCGGCATCGTCGCCGCCCGGGCGGCCGGCACCGCGCTGGGCAACCTGCTCGACGAGCACTACACCGCGCTCGACGGCACCTCGATGGCCACACCGCACGTCGCCGGCGCCGCCGCGATTCTCGCCCAGCAGCACCCGGAGTGGGACGGCGAGCAGCTGAAGGCCCGGCTGGTGTCCACCAGCACGCCGCTCGACGGCGAGCCGGCCAGCTTCCAGGGAGCTGGACGGGTCGACGTCGCCGCGGCCGTGGGCACGTCGAGCGAGGTCAGCGACGGGGTCCTGAACCTGGGGTCGCTGCGCTACGACGACGATGCGGTGAGCCGGACCCTCACCTTCAGCAACCCCACCGACCAGCGGGTCACGCTGCGGCTCACCGCGGACGTGGAGCGCCGCGGGCCGGGCGACGACCCGCGCTCGCCGATCCGGCTGCGCCAGCCGGTGCTGTCGATCCCGGCCGGCGGCACCGCCAGCACGGAGGTACGGGTCGACCCGCGTGGGCTGGCCGGTGGCGCGTACGAGGGGTACATCGTCGCGCAGGACCCGCGCAACCGCGACGTCCGCGTCGCCACGCTCGTCGCCTTCGCCGTCGAGGCGCCCCGGCACACCCTGACCGTCACCGCGGCCGACCGCGACGGGAAGCCGGCGTCCGGCCCGGTCGATCTGTGGAGCCTCGACACCTGGACCGGCGAGCGCGGCTTCTTCACCGACGGCGTCGCCACGTTCGAGGTGTTCGAGGGCACCTACACGCTCGCGGCGTCGATCCAGACCGGCAGCCTGCTCGACACCACCAGCGTCACCGTCGCGACCGAGCCGGAGCTGGTGGTCGACGGCGACGAGACGGTCACGTTCGACGCCCGCGCGGGCGAGCCGATGACCGTCGAGACGCCGCTGCCGTCGACGCTGATCCGCGCCCAGGTGCTGTGGCGGCGCGAGATCGGGGGCGAGTCCGTCACCACCCAGCTGCTCGACGCCGCCACCGACCGGCCGCTGTACGTCCTGCCCAGCGACCCCTCGCGCACCGGCGAGTTCGACCTCACGACGGCCTGGCAGCTGGAGGAGCCGCGGCCGGCGGACAGCCCTGAGCCCACCTACTCCTACAGGCTGGTGTTCGCCGAGGCCGACGGCGTGCCGGCCGGCCGCACCTACACCGTCGACCACGACGACCTGGCCGCCGTGCACGGGACCTACCGGGAGGCCTCGGACCGGCAGGTGCGGCGCGAGTCGTGGCGGCCGTTCACCGACGGCGCGCTGCTCGGAGTGAGCATGATCCTGGTCCGCGACGGACCCGCGCAGCGCACCGACTACCTCAGCACCGACGGCGTCGAATGGCAGCGCGACGGCCGCCCGCACTGGTCGCCGGTGTCGTTCACGGTCACCTCGCCGGCCGAGCTGTACGAGCCCGGGCAGGAGTACCAGCAGGAATGGTGGGGCCCGCTCGTCGGCCCGTCCATCCCGCCGGTCACCGGGCTGGAGGAGTACGGCCTGCCGGTGTCGCGCCACCGCGACGCGATCCGGGCGCTGATCCCGCCGCACCGCTTCGGCGACGACACCATGCGCGGCGCCGGCTACACCCCGGGCGAGACGTTCGAGCTCACACTGCACCGCGACGGCGAGCTGGTCGGGACGTCGCACACCTCGGCGATCCCGTCGCAGTTCACCGTTCCGCCCGCTGAGGCGCAGATGCAGTTGCGAGTCCAGGTGGCCGACGATGCCGAATACTGGTCCGACCTGTCGGTGTCCACCGACACGATGTGGAGCTTCCGATCCGGGCGAACCGGCGACGAACCCGCCGTTCTGCCGCTGGTCCAGGCGGCCTACGTTCTGGACGCCGGCCTGTACAACGACATGCCGGCCGGCGCGTCGTACCCACTGGAGGTCCGGCCGGCGTACCAGCCGGGCGCGACCGGACCCGGCGGCTTCGAGGTCACCGTTCAGGTGTCCTTCGACGACGGCGCCAGCTGGCATGCCCCGCCGGTCACCGCGACCGAGGACGGGTTCCGCGCGCAGATACCGGCCGCTGGCACGGGGTTCGCGACAGTCCGGGTCGATGTCGCCGACGCCGACGGCAACACCATGACACAGCGCATCGACCGTGCTTGGCGGATCGGGCGGCCCTGATCGTGGAGCGCCGCACGTTCGATCAACTGCGCGCTCGCAGCCGGCCGGTGAGCCGGAGGCCGTCACGGATGTTGCGGCCCATGAGCGTGAGGTTGATCGCACCGGCGACCAGTTCGACGGCCTGGACGGCATAGAACGCGGCACCGAAGTCGTCCCGGCCGGCCGCCGCCGCGAGGTACAGGGCCGACGGCACCAGGACGATCACTCCGATGCCGGCGATGACGGGCATCCGCCGCCTCTTGGCCTGGACGAGCGGGTCCGCGGACCGCCTCGCCATCGCGAAACCGGTCGCTCCGGTGAGCGCCAGCGCCGGCACCAGGACGAGCAGCCCCCACGGGATCGCCTGCTTCACCGCGACGACGGCCGCCGCCGACCCGACCAGCTCGACGGAGGCGGTGGCGCACCAGAAGGCGAGGATGATCACGAAGGCGGCTGGACCGGCGATGCGGTGTACCCCCGGCAGCACGGCTACTCCACCGCAGCGAGGGGAGCGTCCCCCACCAGGTTGTCGATCAGGCGAGCGACGAGCGACATGACGGCGTCAGCCTCCGCGGCGTCGAGTCCTCGGGTCGCGACGGCGTTCACCTCGGCCGCCGCCGCTGTGAGCGCCGGCCGCAACGACCATGCGTGCGGCGTGAGGGTGACGATCGCGCGGCGGCGATCGGCCGGATCGGGAGCACGCTCGATCAGGCCGTCTCGCTCCATCCGCTTGAGCGTGTGCGCCATCGTCGACTGATCGACCTGGACGCGCTCGCACAACTCGTTCTGCGTGATCCCGTCCTCGTCGTACAACGCCAGCAGTTGCGCGAACTGGCCCGGGACCACCCCATGCGGCTCGATCCGGGCTCGCAGCGAGCCCGCCAGGAGCCGGGCCAGGCGGTTGACCTGGTACCCCAGCGATGCCTGTCGATCCGGACTGAACGGTGTCGGCGACATGCCCGCCTCCTATACATTGCTTGCCATCCATATTACATGGCAAGCAATGTATATCCACTCGGCGATGCCGCAACGAGGCCCAGGAGCCCTTGACGGTCCGCGAAATCCATGCGTAACATCTGCGTCCAACCTGCTCGATACGTATCGGGGTAAACGAGGAGTGGCTTTGGCAGCGCAGCGACGGCGACCGACCCAGACGGACATCGCCCGCCGGGCCGGTGTGTCGCAGTCGACCGTGTCGGTGGTCATCAACGGTGCTCCGGCGATCGCGGACGTCGCCGAGGACAAGCGCCGAGCGGTGCTGGAGGCGGCGGCTGAGCTCGGCTACTCGGTGAACGCCTCGGCGCGCAATCTCAAGGGCGGGCGCAATCGGATGCTCGGCGTCTTCACCTTCGAGCCGGTCTTTCCCGTGAACCAGCGCGATTTCTACTTTCCCTTCCTTCTCGGCATCGAAGAGTCGACCGCCGAGTGCGGCTACAATCTGCTGCTTTTCAGTGCTGTCACGGCGGGCACCGAGCGCCGCGTTTTCGCCGATGGCGTCAACCAGCTCAAGCTGGCCGACGGCTGCGTTCTGCTCGGGCGCCATCTCCGTGAGGACGACATGGCGGCGCTGCTCCGCGAGGACTTTCCGTTCGTGTTCATCGGACGGCGTGACGTGCCCGGCGAGGAGTTCTCCTACGTCGCGGCCGACTACGTGGGTGCGACCCGTGACATGGTGCTGTCCCTGGCCGCCCTCGGGCATCGCCGGATCGCCTATCTGAAGGCGGCCGACGACAAGGAGTGGACCCAGGACCGCGAGACCGGCTTCCGGCAGGGCCTCGACGAGGCCGGCATCGCCGATGACCGGATCCTCTTCCACGTGATGGGGGAGGGGGCCGCACTCACCGGAGCTGAACTCGAGCGGTGGCGGGCGGCGGGAGTCACCGCCGTGCTGGTGGAGCCCAGCCAGGACGACAGCGCGATCTCGGCCCTGGAACACGCGGCCACCGAAGCGGACATCGAGATCCCCGGGGATCTCTCGGTGGTCCTGCTGGGCGATCCGCCGCTGGTCCATGCCACGGAACGCGACTGGACGCGGTTCACCATCCCGCGTGAGCAGATGGGCCGCGAGGCCGTTCGTCTGCTGCTGGAACTCCTCGATGACGAGGCCGGGGTCAAGCGGCACCTGTACCTGGACTGCGTTCCGGTTCCGGGTGACTCGGTGGCAGCGCCTCGCTCCGGCCGGGGACGGACGACGTGACCGGGCGCCACGGCACCCCGATGCGGATCACCAGGCGCCAGGCGATCGGCGCCGGGCTCGGCGCGACCGTCGCCGTCATGACTGCGACCCCGTCCGCCACCGCCCGCACCGCCGGATCCGGCGACGGGCTCGAGCCGACGACGCTGTGGTCGCGCGGCGAGAACGGCTGGGTCGACTTCCGCGTGCACGCCGTCGACGTGACGTCCGCGGGCACGCTGCTGGCCTTCAGCGAGGCCCGGGTCGGCACCAGCGCCGACGACGGTCCGAAGGACCTGGTCCTGCGGCGCAGCACCGACGGCGGCCGAGCTTGGGGCCCGACGACCTACATCGAGAGCCACCGCGGTGGCGGCTGGGCGAACCCCACACCCGTGGTCGACCTGCGCACCGGCCGGATCACCGTCTTCTACGCACTCAACGCGGCGGGTCGCTCCTCGAGGGTGTTCCGGCGCGTGTCGACCGACGACGGCCTCAGCTGGAGCGACCCCGCCGAGGTCACGGACCTGTTCGCGGGGAACGAGCACGGGTGGACGTTCCACCTGCCCGGGCCGGGCCGTGGCATCCAGCTCGCGGACGGCCGTCTCCTCGTGGAGGTCTGGCATCGCCGATCGATCGACGTGCCCGCCGCCGACCGCGACTACAGCGTGAGCGTCGTTCACAGCGATGACGGAGGCCGGACCTGGGCCTGGGGCGGCGTCGTGCCGGACGCTGCGGGACTCGGGCTGGACGAGGCCCGCGTCGCCCAGCTCGCCACAGGCGACGTGATCGTGAACTCGAGGCTCGCGAGTGGCGTGAGCAACACCAGCCGTGCTGTCGCCCGCAGCCGCGACGGTGGCCTGACGTTCATCGGTGCCGTCGTCGAGACGAACATCGCTCCGCACGCGGGCATCGCCTCCGGACTGGCCGCCCGCGTGGACCGGAACGGCGTCGAGCGCGTCGTGTACACCAGTCCCGTCAAGGGCACCGGCAGAGACACGTTGTACGCGCGGATCAGCTACGACGGCGCCGAGTCGTGGTCCTGGGGCCGCGTCCTCGACGGTGCCCGGGCCGGCTACTCCGATGTCGTCTGGCTCGACGACAGCACGCTCCTGGTCCTCTACAGCAGACTCGGCGGGTCCGGAGTCGAGACGCTCGACGTCGTCGCGGCTCGGTTCGACCTCACCTGGCTCACCCAAGGACGCGACGACGTCGATGGGGGACCTGGCGACTTCATTCATACGTATCAGGTGGAAGGTCTCCGCACGGAATCCACCGTCCCACGAGCGCCGATGACCATCGATCCGGCCGCCGGGGGCTCGGCGGTGACACACGTGCCCGCCACCGCCCCGAACGACGCCCACGCCGTGACCATCGTCCCGGCGGTCTCCCGTCCCCACCTCCTGCGCTGCCGCTTCCGCGCGCCGGACGCGACACCCGGCGGCGCCGACGTCGTGGTCGAGGTCGACGGGCGGCGGCGTGGCGGCGTCGTGGCCACATCGGGCGCCGATCCGTTCCTCGACGTCGATCTCGGGATCATCTCGGTCCGCGCGGGCCGGCCGGTGCGTGTCGCGTTCCTCGCGGCCGGGGCGGGTCCCACCGGCGACTCGCACGCGTTCCAGATCGACGCGATCTCACTCGTCCCCCGGAGCAGCGGCTAGCCGCACCCCGATCCATGAACCCGCGAGGCCCCATCACTACCGCCACGGAGGCACGGTGCAGAAGGTCATTCACTACGAGCGCGGCCTGGAGAAGTTCAAGCCGTTGCGCAACATCGTCACCTACGACGACTTCGATCGTGGCTTCAACGGCTGGCTGGACCTGACACCGAACTTCGTCAACGACGACTACCGGCACTACCCGTCCGAAGTGGATCTCGCCAGCTGGGCACCCTCGATGATCAGCGCGGCGCCGATGCGTTTCGCCGCCACCCACGGGTCGATGGAGGGCACCTACTCGCTGAAGCTGAACACCAAGCCGGTCGCGAGCCGCTACGAGGAGAAGCCGGCCGACGGCAGCATGGGAGTCGCGCTGAAGCGTCTCTCGAACTTCGACCCGAACATGCGCTACATCCAGATCGAGGCGTTCTACGCCTACACCCCGCAGCAGGACCGGCTCGGCTTCGGTGAAGAGGATCTGCGCGCGTTCGGGTTCTACTTCGACCTGCAGGACCACGAGTACCGCTGGATGCCCGGCGTCCGCTACGTGAACTCCGTCAACGGCGAGCTCACCAAGAAGTGGCAGTACTGGAAGGTCGCCGACGGAGTGACCAAGAAGGACTGGTGCTACGGCCGTGAGGACGGCTGGCAGCGACCCGGTGTCGACAATCTCTGGTACGGCCGTCGCCATGCCGACGGCTCGGCCGACGCCTTCCAATGGGTCCCCGGCGGCGAGCAGGACCTGCTCTACAACGAGAGCCCGGACAAGCTCAACTGGCTGTACTTCCGTCTGCTCATCGATTTCCAGCGGCGCGAGTACGTCGAGCTGCAGAGCATGGACCGGACGTTCGACCTGCGCGGTCTGACGCCGACGCTCGTCGCGCCCTACAAGAGCATCACGAACCTGATCAACCCGATCTTCTTCGTCGAGACCGACACGAATCGCAGCGTGAACCTCTTCCTCGATTCCGTCGTGTACTCCACGGAATGACCACAGCCCACCGTAGATCGACTCGGAAGGCCCTGCTCAGTGCGCACTTTCGCCACCTCTGTCATCGAGCGTCGACTCGAGATCACTGCCACCCACACCACCCATCCGTACGAGGCGGGCTGGGCTGACGAGGCGGTCTTCTTCGTTCAGGTCGAAGGAGACCACCCGGATCTGTCGGTCCAGGTGCAGATCTCACCGGACGGGCTGCACTGGGCCGGCCGAGGCAGGGCCAGCGTGCTGCAGGCCGATGACGAGATCGTCGCCATCGACCTGGCGAACTTCGGCGGCTGGCTCCGGCTGGCCTTCGCCGGCGCGACGCCGGAGCGGCCGGCCACCGTGCTGGTCCACCTCGCCCTCAAGGGCTGACGACACCAGAGGGATCGCCTCGATCGAGAGGAGGACAGCACATGCTTCCCCAACTCATCCGCCGACTCGGCCTCATGATCTTCACCGTGTGGGGAGCCGTGAGCCTCACGTTCGTGATCCTCCGGCTCGCACCCGGTGACCAGGCCACCGTGCAGCTCGGGCCGGACGCGACCGCGGCCGACGTGTCCGCGTTGCGCGAGGAGCTCGGACTCGACCGGCCGATGCTGGTGCAGTACCTGGACTATCTGGGCTCGGCGATCACCGGTGACTTCGGTGAGTCGTACCGGTTCCGCGACTCGGCGACGGCGGTCATACTCGACCGGTTCCCGGCAACCGTCCTGCTCGCGGGCACCGCGACCGCGCTGGCGCTGACGATCGGTCTGCTCCTGGGAGTCCTGGCCGGTCGCGCACCGGGAGGGCTCACCGACCGCGCGATCTCCGGCATCACCCTGGTCATGCAGGCCATCCCGTCGTTCTGGTCGGGCATCATGCTGATCCTGCTGATGGCGCTGACACTGCGGCTCCTGCCGAGTGCGGGGTCCGGCGACCTGCGGCACCTGGTGCTGCCGGCGATCACCCTGGCGATCCCGTTCACGGCGCTGGTCGCCCGGATCACCCGCAGCAGCGTCGCAGAGGTGACCGCCGAGCCGTACATCATGACGGCACGGTCGAAGGGGTTGTCCGAGCGGCTCGTGCTGAGCCGCCACGCCCTGCGCAACTCGGTGATCCCGGTGGTGACCATCGTGTCCTTGCACATCGGCACCTTGATGGGTGGCGCGGTGATCGTCGAGCAGGTCTTCGCATGGGAAGGGGTCGGATCGCTCCTCGTCGGCGCGGTAGGCAACCGCGACTACGCCATCGTCCAAGGCACGACCGTCCTTCTGGCGATCGTCGTGGTGACGATGAACCTGCTCGCCGACGTTCTCAACGCCCGGCTCGATCCACGAATCCGAGCGGGGGTGACGTCATGACGACGATGGGGCTGGTGCAGAACCCGGCGCCGCCGACGCCGCTGGTGCCGGCGCGGACCCGGCGCGCCACGGTGCGCCGCGTGGTCGCCGCCGTCCCGATCATCATCTTCGGCCTGTATGTCGTCGCGGCGATCATCGGCCCGCTGCTCATCGACTACTCCCCGGTGGGCGGGGAACTCGACGACCGCCTCCTTGCGCCCGGCTCGGTGCTCAGCGACGGCAGCACGGCCCTGTTCGGCACCGACGCCCTCGGCCGCGACCTGTTCGGCCAGGTCGTCTACGGCGCGCGAACGTCGGTGTTCATCGGCACGCTCGTCGTCCTGATCAGCGCCCTGGCCGGGATCACGGTCGGTACGGTCGCGGGGTATCGAGGCGGCAAGACCGACCTGGTGGCGTCGCGCATCATCGACGTCCTGCTCGCCTTCCCCGGCATCCTGCTGGCCATCGTCATCGCCGGGGTGTTCGATCGAAGCCTCGCCATCGTCGTCATCGCGCTGAGCGTGACCAACTGGATCGGCTTCGCCCGCCTCTCGCGGTCGATGGCCATGACGCTGCGGGAGCGCGACTGGGTCAAGTCGGCGACGGTGATGGGCGTGCGGCGCCGGCGCATCCTCGCGCGGCACATCCTGCCCTTCATCGCCGGACCCACGTTCGCGCTGGCGACCACCGAGTTCGCCGGCGCCATCCTGGCTGAAGCTTCGCTGAGCTTCCTGGGGCTCGGACTCCCTTCGGCGTCCGTCTCCTGGGGACAGACCATCGCCGCCGGCAAGGAATATCTCGCCAGCGCCTGGTGGATCTCCGCCATTCCTGGCATCGCCCTGGCGTTGCTCGTCATCTGCGTGGGCTTCACCGGAGATCGACTCACCCGCTACTTCGGCCGGAAGCAATGACGAGGCTTCGCCAGGCCGCACCGCCCAACACAGTCCAGCGCAGCTCAGTGAGGAGCACGGCAATGAGATCGTTTCGACACTCCACCATGGCGGCGACCGCACTCCTAGGCCTGTTCGCGGCCACGGCATGCGGCGCCGACGACGACACTTCGGACAGTGGTGGCGAGGCAGGCGGCGGAGAGATCGCCGTGGCCGGCCAGTTCCCCACCGAGTCCATCGACCCGAACGGACCGCTGGCCATCGACGGCGGCACCCGTGTCGCGTCGATCCAGCTGTACAGCCCCTTGCTGGAAACGATCGGCCCGGGCGAGTTCGACCCTAGGGCCGCGGAGAGTTGGGAGATCAACGACACCGCGACGGAGTTCACCTTCACGCTGCGTGCCGGGATCACCTTCTCCGACGGCTCGCCGATCACAGGGCACGACGTGGCCGCCTCGTTCGAGCGCACCGTCGCGTCCGACAGCCCGTTCTCCGCGAACTTCGTCGACGTCAGTGTCGCGGCGACCGACACCACGGTGACCTTCACCACCGCTGCCCCCGACCCGGCCCTTCCGGCCAAGCTGACCGGGCTCATGATCACCCCGGCCGGCGCCACCGAGGACAGCTACCTGGACACGCCGGTGACCTCCGGGCCGTTCCAGGTGGAGTCGTTCACCCCTGGTGGAGATCTCGTCATGGTCCCCAACGAGCACTACTGGGGAGACCAGCCGCAGGTCGACCAGCTCACCATCCGGTCCATCCCCGAGGTCGCGGCGAGAGTCACCGCCCTCGAGACCGGTGAGCTCGACGTCATCTGGGGCATCTCCGACGACCAGGTGACGCAACTCGGCGGCAACACCGAGGTCGAGGTCGTGTCCGCGGTCGGTTCCGCCGTCACCACGATGTGGATGAACGCCTCCACACCCGCACTGGAGAAGGCGGAAGTGCGGCGGGCACTCTGGCAGGCCGTCGATTTCGAGAAGAAGATCGACGCGCTCTACCCGGAGAGCGGCGAGCCCGCCGATTCCGTCCTCGCCCCCACGGTGTTCGGATATGCGCCGCAGGAGCCGGTGGTCTACGACCCCGACGCGGCGAGGCAGGCGCTGATCGACGCGGGCTTCGACTTCGACACGACGTTGCGCTTCCACTTCTCCCAGGCGCAGTTCCGGCAGTGGGTGGACTCGGTCGTGGCCGATCTCGCCGCCATCGGTGTCCACGCCGAGGCGCTGGAGAAGGAACAGGCCGTCTACACCGAGGACCTGCTGGCCCTGAACTGGGACATCAATATCCAGCAGGTCGGCACGCTCGGGCTGGACGCCTCGTACAACCTCGGCCGGCTCTACACCTGCGCCGCGGAGCGGACCGGCTACTGCAACCCGGAACTGGACGAGATGCTGCGGCGGGCCGGAACCTCCGTCGATCCCGCCGAGCGGGAGGCGGCCTACGCGGAGGCGACGGAACTGATCTGGACCGAGGCCGTGGGCATGTACCCCATGTTTGTGAAGAACCTGTTCGCCACTCGTACGTCGGTGTCCGGCTTCGAACCCGACGGAGAGGGACTGCCGCGATTCGACACGGTCTCGGTTGATGAATGACACCCTCCGGGTCAGGGATCTGACGATCCTGCTGCCCGGCCCGCGCGGCATGGCCGATGTCGTCGACGGCGTCTCCTTCGACATGGTCGAAGGTCGCACGACCGGCCTGATCGGTGAGTCCGGGAGCGGGAAGTCGCTGACGGCGATGGCCTTGGTCGGCCTGATCCCGGAGACCGGAGTGGTCAGCGGGCAGGTGCTCCTGGGCGAGGAGAACCTGCTGGAGGCCGGCCGGGCGCGGATCAGGCAGGTCCGGGGGACCGAGATCTCGGTGGTGTTCCAGGACCCGTCGACCGCACTCAACCCGACCATGACCATCGGCGACCAGGTCGGTGAGATCCTGCGGGGCCGACGTGTCTCCCGGGGCCAGGCGCGGGTGCGGGCGGCAGAGCTCCTCGACCATGTCGGCATCCCGGACGCGGCGGCCCGCGTGGGCGCCTACCCCCATGAGTTCTCCGGCGGCATGCGTCAGCGGGCGATGATCGCGCTGGCACTCGCCGGCCGGCCGAGGTTCATCCTGGCCGACGAGCCGACGACGGCGCTGGACGTCACCGTGCAGGCCCGGATCCTCGCTCTGCTCGGCCGCCTCCGCGACGAGGACCACCTGTCCATGTTGCTGGTCAGCCACGACCTGCGAGTGATGTCGCACGTCGCGGACGATCTCGTCGTCATGTACGCCGGGCGGGTCTGCGAGCGCGGCGGGGCCAGAGCGGTGCTCAACCGTCCGCTCCATCCCTACACCGACGCCCTGGTGCGCAGTGTCCCCTCGGTGCATGTCAGGTCGGCGATCGCCGACCCGCTGCCAGGCAGCCCGGCCAACCCGTTCGACCGGCCGGCGGGGTGCCCGTTCAACCCGCGCTGTCCGCGTGCGGAGGACCGGTGCCGGACCGAGGTGCCGGCGTTGCGTGAGATCGCCCCGGGCCGTCTCAGCGCCTGCCACCTCGCGGAGGAGCTGACATGACGGCTGCTGCCGGCCTGAGGATCACGGACCTCACGGTGACCTACCCCGGGCCTCGCGCCGGTGGCCTCGTCGGCCGGCGGACGCCCATCACCGCGGTCGACGCCGTCAGCCTCGAGGTCGCGCCGGACGAGACCCTCGCCCTCGTCGGAGAGTCGGGGTCCGGGAAGTCCACGATCGCGCGCGCGGTCGTGGGGCTCGTCGCTGCGTCGGCGGGCTCCATCGACTTCGACGGAGCGTCGCTGCTGAATCTGCGCCCCCGCGATCAGTGGGCGCGCAGGAACATCGCGATGATCTTCCAGGATCCCCGGTCCGCGCTGAACCCGCGCTTGTCGGCGGCGGCCTCCATCGGTGAGGCCTGGGAGGCACATCCCGACGTCGCTCCCGAGGGCGTGCGCCGTGATCAGCGACGGCGACGGGCGGCCGTCGTCGACCTGCTGGCCCAGGTCGGGCTCGATCCCGACGTCGCGGGGAAACGCCCGACCGCGCTGTCCGGCGGGCAGTGCCAGCGAGTGAGCATCGCCCGCGCGCTGGCACTCAGCCCGAAGCTGCTCATCTGCGACGAGGCGGTGTCGGCCCTCGACGTCTCGGTCCAGGCGCAGGTGCTGCAGCTCCTGGTCGGCGTCCGCGAGGCGCGCTCGCTGTCGATGCTCTTCATCACCCACGACCTCGGGGTGGTGCGTCAGGTCGCCGACCGCGTCGCGGTGATGCGTCGTGGCGAGCTGGTCGAGAGCGCCGACGTCCACACGCTGTTCACAGCACCGCAGCACGACTACACCCAGGAACTCCTCGCCGCCGCCGTCGACCTCGACGTGAGGAGCTGACCACCGCACGGCACGTCCTCGTCCGCTGTGAGACCACCCAAGGAGAAGGACACATGACCGATCGCATCAACCGACGCATGATGATCCGTTCCGCCGCCGGCGCAGGTGTCGCAGGCGTCGGCGGGCTCGCACTCAGCGGGACCGCCCATGCCGAAACGGCACCGCCGAGTCTCGTCGAGGCCGACGGGTCCCCGGTCCTGACGCCTCAGCAGTTCGGTGCCGTCGGTGACGGCGTGGCCGACGACACCGCCGCCATCCAGGCCGCGATCAACGCGGCGCGTTCCCAGCTGAACAAGATCGTCGTCGTCCCGCCCGGGCAGTACAAGGTCACCTCGACGATCGTGGTCGGTGACCACGAGTACGAGACCCCCGGCGAGCACCTGAACCGGTTCGTGCTGCGCGGGTACGGCATGTTCAGCGAGGAGCCGTCGAAGTTCATCTTCCACCACGACGGTGTCGGCATCCGGTGGGAGGCGTCGCTCGGCGGAATCCACGGCATGGCGTTCGACGCCCCGGTGAAGACGGCGAACAACGTCGGCATTCACGTCGCCCGGACCGCGAACACCGACGATACCGACGTCACGATCGTCGAGTGCTCGTTCCTGCGCTTCAATCGCGCGGTCGAGAGCGTCGGCCGCGGCTTCAGCTTCACGAAGAACAAGGTCGCCGTCTGCACGACAGGCGTCACGATCTCCTGGCCCACGGAGGGCGTGCAGGGCGACGGTGTCCACGTCCTCCCGTACGGTCTGCGCAAGTGGCTGATCACCGACAACCACTTCCACTCTGACTTCGACGCGATCGTGTTCAACGGCGCCCCGGACGGAAATTTCCGCGGCGCGGTGATCAGCAACAACCTGCTCGACATCGGCCGCCGGCTGTTCAAGGGCAGCCTGACGAACTCGACGATCAGCGGCAACGTCGTCGAGAACGGCACCGGGAACGCGATCATCCAGATCGATGCCGGCGGCCACAATCTCACCATCACCGGCAACGTGATCGGCGGGTTCGACACGACGCCGGGGGCGTGGGACCCGCCCCGATACGCGATCCACTTCACCAGCGGGGTGTCGGCGAAGAACGTCACGATCTCGGCGAACTCGTTCAACTGGATCGGCGGCTCCGGCATCCGGTTCGACCAGTCCGCCGACAAGATCAGCGTCACCGACAACTCGTTCGATCGCTGGAACCAGACCAACTCGGCCATCCACGGCGCCGTCCTCGTGAACGCCGACGCCACCCGGTTCGCGATCCTCGGCAACGTCTTCTCGGCCAATCCGAACCCGGCCGGGCTGCCGATCCGGATCGCCGGCACGCTCAGCGCGTCCAACGCCGTCGGCAACGCGTTCGAGCAAGCAGGCCTGGTCGCCGCCGGGTCGATCGCCCCCGACTCGTTCGTCGAGTCCGCGCCGGGCCGGTTCACGAGGCTCGAGGTGGCCGCCGCGAAGGGCGCCGCCGCACGCGTCCACAGCACGGCCACGTCCGGCATCGCCGCCGGCGACAGCTACGGCGGCTACCTGGTCGAGGGAGCGCTGGCGGCCGGGGCGGGCGCGGGCGTCAAGGGCGGTGTCGAGGTGGTCGCGGTGAACGCGTCCGGGTCGGCGGCCACCAACCTCCTGTGCTCCACGAACTCCACGAACGAGGTGGTGGCGTTCCAGGCCAGCGCCGCGGGCCTCGTCCCGCCGACGGACAACGCCCGCGACATCGGCAGCCCCGACGCGAGCATCCGGACGGTGTACACCTACGCCACCCGGCTGCATCCCTACACGGTCGCGACCATGCCGCCGGCCGCGGACGCGCCGGGAGCGCTCATCCAGGTCGTCGACGGTCAGGGCGGCAAGCCGTGCCTGGCGATGTCCGACGGGACGTCGTGGCGTCGGATGCCGCTCGGGAACGCGGTCAGGTAGGTGAGCATGGGTGATGACGTGACCTCGGTGCCGTGGTGGCGAGACGCGGTGATCTATCAGGTCTATCTCCAGTCCTTCGCCGACGGCAACGCCGACGGGATCGGCGACATCGCCGGGCTGCGAAGCCGGGTCGGCTACCTGTCGGGTCTCGGCGTCGACGCCATCTGGATCACGCCGTGGTTCCGCTCACCCCTGCGCGACGCCGGCTACGACGTCTCCGACTACCGCGCCATCCATCCACGGTACGGGTCCGTGGACGAGGGCATGACGTTGATCGACGAGTGCCACGCGGCGGGGATCCGGGTCATCCTCGACATCGTTCCCAACCACACCTCTTCGGCTCACCCGTGGTTCGTCGAGGCGCTGGGCGCACCGCCCGGATCCCCGGAACGCTCTCGTTACCACTTCCGCGCCGGGCGCGACGACGGCCGGAGTCCGCCCAACGACTGGCTGAGCGTGTTCGGCGGACCCGCCTGGACACAGGTCGAGGACGCGCACGGCCGGCCGGACGAGTGGTACCTGCATCTGTTCGACTCCTCGCAGCCCGATCTGAACTGGGACAGTGCGGACGTCCGGTCGGAGTTCGAGGACGTCCTGCGCTCCTGGTTCGACCTCGGTGTCGACGGGTTCCGCATCGACGTCGCCACCGCGCTGGTCAAGGCGCCCGGACTCCCGGATCTCGGGTACCCCGACGGCGCGTTCCTCGCCGACCTGACCCGCGCGGACCACCCCCACCGCGACCGCGACGAGGTCCACGAGATCTACCGCGGCTGGCGAAAGCTGGCCGACTCCTACGATCCACCGCGGATGTTCGCCGCGGAAGCCTGGCTCGACGACCCGGACCGGCTGTCGCGGTACGTCCGGCCCGACGAGCTGCACACCACCCTGAACCTGTACTACCTGAAGTCGGCGTGGACGGCGGATAGCATGCGCCGCGCCATCGACGCCTCGATCGCGGCCACGTCGGGTGTCGGGGCCCCCACCACGTGGGCGCTGTCCAACCATGATGTCGAACGTGTCGTCACTCGATACGGCCGCGACGACACCCGTCGGCGACCGGGCGTGTCCGGGCCCGAGCTGGGGCCGGTCGACGAGCAGTTGGGCCGCCGCCGGGCCCGAGCAGCGGCGCTGCTGACGCTGGCACTACCCGGCAGTGTGTACGTCTACCAGGGCGACGAGCTCGGGTTGGCCGATGCGCACGTGCCGGAGCACGCCCGGCAGGACCCCATCTGGATCCGGTCCGGGGGCCGGCGCCGGGGTCGCGACGGCGCCCGGGTGCCCTTGCCATGGGCGCCGGACGGCAGCTCGTTCGGCTTCGGCGACGACGGCGCCTGGCTGCCGCAGCCCACGGGGTGGGGAACGCACGCGGTGTCGTCCCAGGCAGGCGACGACTCGTCGTTCCTCGAGCTGTACCGGAGCGCGTTGCGTCTCCGGCGCACTCATCCGGCTCTGGGCGGAACGAACGGCGTGCACTGGTCCGAGGCGCCCGGTGACGACGTCCTCGTGTTCACCCGTGATCCCGGCTTCGGCTGCGTCGTCAACTTCGGGCCGGCGCCGGCGCCGATCCCCCTGGACGGCCGCGTCATCCTGTCCAGTGACCACGCAACCACCGAGGGCGAGGTCCCTCCCCACGGTGCGGTCTGGCTGGATCTCCATCCGGTGAGCCGCCCATGATCTCGGCCGAGCGTCCGAACGTGGTGCTGATCCATTGGCACGATTAGGCTGCGGTGACCGGAGGTGGCGATGACGCGCGAACCTGCCGACGAGGGACGGGGCGCTCTCGCCGCGTTTCTCACGTCACGCCGGGGACGGGTGTCGCCGGAAGAGGCCGGCATCCCGCCGGGTTTGCGGCGCCGAACGCCCGGCCTGCGGCGCGAGGAAGTCGCTCTCCTCGCGGGGATCAGCCCCACCTGGTACACGTACCTGGAGCAGGGCCGCCGGATCCATCCGTCGCAGCAGGTGCTGGACGCGATCGCCCGGGTGCTGCGGCTGAGCGAGGACGAGCGGCGCTACATGCACGTGCTCGCTTTCGGCTCGGTCCAGAATCCGCAGCCTCTCGAGGGTGAGATCCCGGCCGACGAGATCGTCCGCCAGCTCGTCGCGACCGCTGAGCACAGTCCGTACCCGGTGTATGCCGCCGATCTGTTCGGCGACCTCATCGCCTGGAATCGGGCGATGGCCGACTATTACGCCGACTTCGACGCGATGCCGCCGGAAGACCGGAACATGATCCGCTGGCTGCTGTTCGACCCCGAGGCCAGGCGGCGGCTACCCGAGTGGGCGGCGGACGTGCCGGACATCGTCGGGCGGTGGCGCGCCATGGTCACGGCCCACAGCCAGGTTCCCGGGCTGCTCGACCAGGCCGCGGAGTTCCGCCGTGGCTCCGCCGAGTTCGCCGAGGCATGGGACGGGTACGAGGTGGTCGAGAGGCGCACCCGCACCCGGACCTTCCTGATGCCCGGCGGGCACCTGGTCGTCATGCGGCTGATCGTCGTGCACGCCCCCGAGTTCGAGCCGTCGCTGGTCGCGTTCCACGTCCCGGTCTAGAACCATGCCTGACCTGCGCTGATCCGGCTGGTACCGCTGGTTCTAGAACAACCACTGTCTACCCGCGCGGCCGGCTGCTGCCGAACGATCGACTCATGCACCGACGAGTCCAGAGCCAGGAGCCCGCGATGGCCCTCGACGCGCATCTTCGCCGCCGCGGCGACAGGACGAAGGAGAGCTCATGGCGACCGCCGCAGTGATCTTCGCGAATCCCTCGGGGAGGATCCAGTACTGGAACCCTGGAATGACCGAGCTGTTCGGCTTCAGCGAGGACGAGGCACTCGGAGCCACCCTCGACCTCATCGTTCCGCCCGACTATTGAGAGCGGCACTGGATCGGATATCGCGCGGCCATGGAGTTGGCGGACGGCGTCGTCGATCACGGCTCCTACAACGTTCCGGCACTGCACCGTGACGGTCGAAGGATCCGGCTCGAGGTTCACCTCAACGTCATTCACGACAGCCGCGGCCGCGTCGTGGGAGCGTTCTCTGCCTTCAGCCCGGACGAAGGCCCTTCTGACTCGATTGAGCCCCTCTAGAGTCAGACGCCTAGGAAGCCGTGGCCGCTCACAGCAGCGGCCAGACGACCGGCCGTCGCGCGGTGGTCGCGTACCGTGTCCCCGCGTGGAATCGTTCGTCCCCGCGCTCGTCATGGCCCTGGTGGTCTTCGTCCTGTCGATCCTGGTGTTGCGTCGGGTCACGACGCCCGCGAGTCTCGTCCGGCTCGCCGATCGGTTACCTTCGCGGCCGAGAACCGCCTTCTCGCCCGACGAGGTACGCCGGCAGGCGACCGGTGTACTGAACCGGCTCGCCGACGAGCTGAGCCGGACGAACCCGGCCGAGGTGGACCGCGATCTCTACGAGCGCGCCGGGACCGGGCTCGACGATCTGCGGGTCGGCGCCGGGCGATCGCACGTCCGGTACCGGCCGTGCTTCTTCAACCCGCTGCACGACCAGGCCACCGGCCAGGCCGACTACGTGATCGGCTCGGGCACCGTCTCAGTGCCGGTGTGCCGGCGGTGCCAGAGCGAGATCCGCAGGGGCGGGCACGACCTCGACGCGGTTCCGAGCGACACCCGCCCCGGTGAGCCGTACTTTCTCGGCGACGACGAATGGGCTGTCACCGGGTACGGAGCGCTGGTCGAGGACCTCCCGGCGGCGCTGTTCCGGTACCAGCGGGCCTTGCGCGAAGACGCCCGATGACGGCCAGGACGTCGTCGAAGACCAAGCGGCTCCGGCGCGCAAGGAAGCGACTCGAGGTACGGCGAGATCGGCCGTCCGCCACCGTCGTCCCGTTGCGGGCTCGTGTCCTGCGGCAGCTGGAGATCTGGGGTGGCGCCGCCGTGCTCGCCGCCGGCGCCTACGTCGGCGCGGTGATCGCGGTGGAGGCGTTCCTCGACGACCGGGACGACGAGTCTCCGCTCGCCACCGCCGCGGAGGCGCTGGGCGACGGCAACGTCTACGTCGACTCCCGGGCCGAGGGCGTGGTCGACGAGGCCGGGCTCACCGCGTTGGAGGAGCGGGCGGCCGGCGCGAGTCAGCCCACGCGGGTACTGATCTGGCCGCTGGACGGCGGTTGGCCGGCCGACGTCGTCGAGCACATCGCGGCACGGTCGGACCTGGACAGCAGGTTCCTCCTGGTCGACGAGGAGGGGCGGACCGCGGTCGCGTCGACGCTCGACGAGTGGGAGCCGTCGATCGACGACACCGAGGGCATGCCGCCCGCCGACGCGGCGGCCCAGGCGCTCGAGGAGCTCGAGGCGACACCGTTGCAGGGGGAGCCCGAGGAGTACGACGAGGGCTCGCAGCCGTTCGGGTCGACCTGGCTCGCCGCCGCGCTGGGTGGCTTGCTGGGGGTGGCGATCATTCTCCTCGCGGTCAGCGGCGGGTTCGTGGCATTCGGCGTCCTCCTGCTCGCGGCGGCTCCCGGGTGGTTCGCCGTCGACGCCTACCGCCGTCGCCGGGCCGGCCCGGCGATCGCGAACATCGAGGCGCGGCCGGCGCGCCGCCGCGGTCCGAACCGGCTCGTCTACCGGCCTCCGAACGACGTCCTGGTCCGGCTCAACACCATCCGTGCCACCGAACGAGCCGAGCGCCTGCGCGATGAGTTGCTCGCCCTGGGGGAGCGGATGGCCGCGTCGACCGACGACGCCACGGGAGCGGCCTGGGAGCAGGCTCTCGACTGCTATGCGACGGCGGGCCGCATCGCCGACCGCGTCGAGGGCGATACCGACCTCGCGAGCCACGCCGACGTCGTCGCCGGCCTGGTCCTGGTGGCGCGCGGGCGGCAGGCAGTTGACGCGGCCGAGTCCGGCAACGAGCCGGCGGAGTCGGCCGACTGCTTCGCGAACCCGTTCCACGGTCCGTCGGTCGGCGCCGTGCCGACGATCGCGCTCGGCGCCCAGCGGCCGCCGGCCTGGGTACCGCACCAGGTCGACGTCTGCTCGACGTGCCGTGCCGCGGCCGAGAAGGGGATCGCGGTCGCGGATCCTCTCGTGCTCGACTCCGGCGGCGGGCGCATGCAGGCGTACTGGATGCTCGACGTGACGCCGTGGGCCCGGCTCGGTTACGGCGTCGCGACGCGTGAGTTGATCGACGCCTGGAGCCGCCCACGGGTCTGAACCCCGTCCCGTCGCTCGGCATCTTCCCCCACTGAGCTAGCTGCTATAAGCTAGCTGATGTCTTACATCCACTTGGGGAGACCATGGCCGACATTCCTTCGGATCCGCCGGTGCGCCTGACGGCGGCGCCGTTCACCGCGTTCGACCGCGAACGCTCCCTCGACCTGGACCGCATCGCCGGCCAAGTGGCAGGTCTTCGCGCTGATGGCGTCCACGCGGCCTTCGTCTGCGGCACCACCGGCGAGGGGGCGTCGCTGACCGAGGCGGAGCGCATGAGCGTGGCGCAGCGCTGGTGCGCGGAGGCAGGTCCGGGATTCGGCGTCGTGGTCCACGTGGGCCATGCGAGCCTGCGGGTGGCGACGGAGCTGGCTCGGCACGCCGCCTCGGTCGATGCGAACGCCGTCGCCGCCGTCGCGCCCTACTTCCACCGGCCGCAGACGGTGGAGGAGTTGGTGGAGGCCTGCGCCGAGATCGCCGGGGCGGCCGGGTCGCTGCCGTTCTTCTTCTACCACCTGCCGGACATGACCGGTGTGCGCGTATCGATGGCGGAGTTCATCACGCTCGGCCGCAAGGAGATCCCGAACTTCGCCGGCGTGAAGTTCACCCACAACGATCTCGCCGAGCTCGGACAGTGCCTGCAGCTGGCCGGCGACGACCTGGAGATCATGGCCGGCCGCGACGAGATCCTGCTGTCCAGTCTCGCGGCGGGGGCGGTCTCGGCCGTCGGGAGCACGTACAACTTCGCCGCGCCCATCTATCTCGACATGGCGGATGCGTTCGCCGCCGGCGACCTCGCATCGGCGCGCCGGTTGCAGCAGGTCGCGCGGGGTGCGATCGACCTGGTCCATCCGTTCGGCGGTCTGCCGGCGCTCAAGGCGATCGCGTCGATGATCGGCGTCGACTGCGGGCCGTGCCGGCTCCCGCTGCGCGATCTCGACGAGGCTGCGCGGGCCGGCCTCCGGCGGGGGCTCGAGAGCATCGGCTTCCTCGAGACGCTCGAGCAGAGCCGAGCGCGCCGTGCCGTGGACGAGACTGCCGCTCGAGCGGTCTGATCAGCGGCTGGGCAGGGGAGCTGTCATGCGGGAGCAGCAGGTCCGGCACGACGTGACCGTTGTGGGCGGCGGGCTGGCGGGCGTGTGCGCCGCCATCGCCGCCGCTCGCCTCGGGCGGTCGGTCGCGCTGGTCAACAACCGTCCGGTGCTGGGCGGGAACTCGTCCAGCGAGATCCGGGTGTGGGTGGTCGGCGCGACGGCGCATGGCCGCAAATCACCAGGCGCGCGAGACCGGGATCATGGGCGAGCTGTTCGTCGAGAACCAGTACCGCAACCCCGAGGGCAACCCGTACTACTGGGACGCGGTCGTGCTCGACGCGGTGCGGGCCGAGCCGAACATCTCGCTGTATCTCAACACCGACGTGCGGTCGGTCGCCGCGTCCGACGGCCGCATCGAGTCGGTGACCGGCTGGACCATGGGGTCGGAGCTGCTGACGACGTTCACCGGGCCGGTCTTCCTCGACTGCACCGGCGACGGCTTGGTCGGCTATCTCGCCGGTGCTGAGCATCGCATCGGTCACGAGGCCCGGTCGGAGTACGACGAGCCATGGGCGCCCGACGAGGCGAGTCGGCTGACCATGGGGAGTTCGCTCTTCTTCTACTCCAAGGACGCCGGCGAGCCGGTGCGGTTCGTCCCGCCGGACTTCACCAAGGACATCACCGCGACCACGATCCCCGAACTGCGCACCATCCGCGCCGACGAGAGCGGCTGTGCCTACTGGTGGATCGAGTTCGGCGGCGAGCTGGACACCGTCCACGACAACGAGGCGATCCGCGACGAGCTGTGGGCCGTCGTCTACGGGATCTGGGACCACATCAAGAACTCCGGCGAATTCGTCGACGTCGACACCTTGACCCTGGAATGGGTGGGCGCGTTGCCGGGCAAGCGGGAGTCGCGCCGGCTCATCGGTGATCACGTGCTCACGCAGCACGACATCGTGAACCAGGCAGACTTCGACGATCGGGTGGCGTTCGGAGGATGGTCCATCGACCTTCATCCGCCCGGTGGCATGTACGCGTCGGCGAAGGCCTCACGGCACTTCATCGTCAACGGCGTGTACCACGTTCCGTACCGGGCGCTGTACTCGAGGAATGTCAGCAACCTGTTGATGGCGGGACGGAACGTCTCGGCGACCCACGTCGCGCTCGGCGGCGTGCGGGTGATGGCGACGTGCGCCGTCATGGGCGAGGCCGCCGGGGCGGCGGCCGCCCTGTGCGCGGCGCAGGGCCTGCTGCCCGCGGCGTTGCCTGCCGGAGTGTTGCAGCGCACCCTGCTGCGTGAGGACGCCTCCATCGTCGGGCTGCGCGACGAGGACCCCGGTGACCTGGGCCGCCGGGCTACGGCGACGGCTTCGGGCTCGCTGGGTGAGCTCGCCGTGGAGGATGCGGCGCGCACGTTCGGTCTGGCGGCCGACGCGGGACTCGTCGTCCCGGTCGATCCGGCGCTCACCTCGCTGGAGTTCCTCGTCGACGCCCGGCGCGACACCGAACTGGTGGTCGAGGTCTACGACCCGGGCCGCGGCCAGAACTACGTGCCGATCGACCTCATGGGCAAGGTGACGGCGGCGGTGGCGGCGGGGGAGCGGCAATGGGTCCGCCTCGAACCCGACTGGACGCCGGCGTCGCCACGCAACGCCTTCGTCGTCGTCAAGGCGAATCCGGAGCTGTCGCTGCACGTGGCAGAGCGGCCGACGCCGGGCGTGCTGTCGTTCAGCCGTCGGCGGTCGCGGCCGGAGGGCGATGCCGGACAGGTGGTCCGGGAGTGGACCGACCGTGGCCTCCTGCGGCGGACGTTCTGCTTCCGGGCCGGCGCGACCAGGGCGTTCGAACCCGCGAAGGCGGTCGACGGCTACCTGCGCCCTTTCGCCGGTCCGCACCTGTGGGTGTCGTCGCCGCTCGGTCCCGAGGCCCCGGCATGGCTGCAACTGACCTGGCAGGAGCCCGTCGTCGTCGGCCGGATCGAGGTCATCGCCGACGACGACCCCAACGAGGATCTGATCAACCTGCACCGCCATCGCACGCCGTTCGACGTCCTGCCGACCCTGGTGCGCGACTACGTCGTCCAAGCGCGCGTCGAGGGGGCATGGCAGGACATCGCCGAGACGAGGGGGAACCACCGCCGGCGGATGAGCCACGTGCTCGACCATCCGGTCGAGACGAGCGCACTGCGGGTCCTGGTCACGGCGACCAATGGTGCCCCGGCCGCGCACCTGGTCGCCGTCCGCGCCTACGCCTGACGCATGACGTTGTTCGGAGCGGGCCGGCTCGAGCCGCCCGCCATCCAGAGGTAGTCCAATGAAGGGAGACCCATGGCCAGGCAGGGATCGACACGAAGGACGTTCCTCAAGGCGACGGCGGTCGCCGGGATCGGCGCCGCGAGCGGAATCTCCGCGTCGGTGCCGGGCATGCGCCCGGCGGCGGCCGGACCCCAGGTCGAGTACCTGACCGTGTTCGAGTCGTTGATGGACGGCTACCACACCTTCCGCATCCCGGCCGTCACCAAGGCGCCCGACGGCACGGTCCTGGCCTTCGCCGAGGGCCGCCGGCTCGCCGCCGCCGACTCCGGCGACATCGACCTCGTCCTGCGTCGCTCGCTCGATGGTGGCCGGACCTGGGAGCCGCTGCAGGTGGTCGGCGACAACGGTCCGAACACGTTCGGGAACCCGGTCCCCCTGGTCGACCCCGCGTCGGGCGACATCGTCCTGCTGAGCACGCACAACGCAGGGCACGTCAACGCCGGGCAGATCCGGCGCGGCGAGGTCACCCCGGAGGAGTCCCGGCGCGTGTTCGTCCAGCGCAGCACCGACAGCGGCGCCACGTGGTCCGAGCCGGTGGAACTCACGTCGGAGGTGAAGCCGTCGCACTGGAAGTGGTACGCCACCGGCCCGGGCCACGGCATCGCGCTCCAGCACGGCCCGCACGCCGGGCGACTGGTCGCGCCCTGCAACCACAGCTTCCTCGTCGACGCCCTCTCGCGGGAGAACAGCCACGTCATCTACAGCGACGACGGCGGCCACACCTGGCAGCTCGGCGCCATCGCCACGCAGACCGGCGACGCGGTCGGGAACGAGAACTCCGCGGCCGAACTGAGCGACGGCACCGTCTACTTCAACGCGCGCAACTCCCACCTGCTCAATCCGGGCAACCGCATCGCGACGACCAGTAGCGACGGTGGTGAGACGTTCGACGGGCCGTTCGTGCCCGTCCTCGACATCGTCACGGCACAGGTCCAGGGGTCGGTCCTCAGGCTGTCGCCCGAGGTCGACCGGAGAGAGCGCATCGTCTTCTCCGGGCCCGGGCACTTCATCGCCCGCGAGAGCCTCACCCTCCGGCACAGCGGCGATCGGGCCCAGACCTGGAGCGACGGCAACGTCCTGTACGACGGCCCGGCCGGGTACTCCGACCTGGTCGAGCTCGGCAAGGACGACGGCCCGCCGCTGATCGGCGCGCTCTACGAGAACGGCGATCGGCTGGAAGAGATCGTCGGGTCCGGCCTGGCCTACCACCAGCGGATCACCTTCGCCAGGGTGCCGGTCGCCCGCCTCGATGTATCGAGTCCGCCTCCGTTCGTCACGCCCGACTCGTCCGGCCGGGGCAACCACGGCGTGGTGAGCGGAACGCCACTGAGAGGCCGCGGCGCCTTCGGCCGGGCCGTACAGTTCGCCGGCCACTACGTCGAGTTCCCGATGAACGACGACCTCGCTCTGGCCGACAGTCCGTTCACGGTCGCGACGTGGTTCCGTACCGAGTACCGCGCGTTCAACCAGGCGCTGTTCTGGGCGCATTCCACGGCCACCGAGCGCGCGAAGTGGCGCATCGCGATCGAGGGCGGGCGCATCCGCGCGCTGCTCGACGACACGGTCACCGCGCGCTTCGTCAACGGCGAGGTCGACGTCACCGACGGCGCATGGCACCACCTGGCCCTGGTCCGCGACGCGCACGAGACCGTGCTCTACGTCGACGGAGTCCGCGCCGGCACCGCCGGCCCGGTCGCCGGGTCGGTGTCCCAAGACGCGCCGGGCGGCGTTCGCGTCGGCGCTCGCGTCGACGGGATCAACTGGCCGTTCGTGGGCGCCATGGACGAGATCTGGGTGATCCGGGAGGCGCTGACCGCGGATCGGATCGCCGCGCTCATGGCGTCGAACGAGGTAGCCGGCGGCGCGGTGGTCGCGCACCTGGCGTTGGACACCATGCGCCGCTGAGGGTTGACATCTATAAGATAGCAGCTAGCTTATATCCATGAGTCACGGTGACACGTTCCGGCTGGCGCAGGAGAGGCTTCGCCAGTACATCGACGACCACGATCTCCGGCCCGGCGATCGGCTGCCCTCGGAGGCGCAGCTGGCCGAGAACCTCGGCATCAGCAGGATCTCGCTGCGCGAGGCGACGAGGAGCCTGCAGTCACTGGGCGTCATCAACGCCGTCTCGGGCCGGGGACTGTTCGTCAGCGAGTTCTCGTTCCGTCCCATCCTGGAGCAGTTGCCGTACGGGCTGGCGGTCGGAGGCGCGTCGCTGCACGAGGTCTTCGTCGTTCGCGAGGCCCTCGAGGAAGGCCTGGTCGAGATGGTCGCCAAGCGGCTGACCCCGGCCGACCTCGACGACCTGCAGGCGATCGTCGACCAGATGGCGCGCAAGGAGGAGGCCGGCGAGTCGCTCACCGAGACCGACAAGGCCTTCCACGCCCGGCTCTACCGTCCCCTCGACAACGCCCTGGTGTCGTCGCTGATCGACATGTTCTGGGAGCTGTTCAACCGCCTCTACAGCTCGCTTCCGGGTGAACGCGACCCGCACCCGGCGCGGGTGCACCAGGGCATCGTCGACGCGCTCCGGGCGGGTGAGGGGATGTCCGACGCCATGGTCAGCCACTTCAGCTACATCCGGCATCGGCTCGAGCCGCTCGGGTCGTCGCACAAGGAGGGAACCGGAGAGCCCGGTTCGCCTGAGTAATCCCCTTCAGGCAGGAGACACAGGACATGGTCCAGCATCAACGACGATGGAGGATCCGCCGCTTGGCGGCGGCGACGGCCGTGGGCGTCATGGCCATGGCCGGCTGCTCGTCGATCGACGCGCCGGCGGACGACGACGCCGATGACACCGCCGCCGAAGGCGAACCGCAGACCGGTGGCACCCTCACGTACCTGCAGGCCGGCGACGTGACCACGTTCGACCCGGCCATGCTTCCGCAGGTCAACTACGCCATGCTTCCGCAGCTCTTCGACACGCTGGTCTCGCTCGACGCCGCGCTCGAACCACAGCCGGAGCTGGCGGAGTCGTGGGAGTTCAACGACGACCGCAGTCAGCTCACCCTGCGGCTGAGGGAGGGTGTGGTCTTCCACGACGGGACGCCCTTCACCGCGCAGAGCGTCGCCTTCACCCTGGACCACTATCGCGACCCCGAGGTCGGAGCACTCATCGGCCCGTTGCTGGCGGCCATCAGCGAGGTGGAGGTCGTCGACGACACGACCGTCGTCCTGCACTTCTCCGCGGAGCCGGTCAGCATCTTCGACGCACTGGACCTGATGTTCGTCATCCCCGAGGGCGACCGCGACCGGATCGCCACCGAGCCCATCGGCACCGGGCCCTTCCAGCTCGAGAGCCGCCAGCCCGGGGTCGGCCTGACCCTGGTCCGCAACGAGGACTACTGGAAGGACGGCCTGCCGCACCTGGACCAGATCGAGATCGTCGCGGCCCGCGACCAGCAGGCGGCGATCGTGCAGCTGGAGAGCGGCGCCGGGGACATCCTGCTCCGGCCGCAGTACAGCGACCTGGGCCGCCTCGACGACCAGGACGGCATCTCCACCCGCGTCCTCGACATCTCGCCCAACATGCTGTCGCTCCACGTCAACGTCGCCACCCCGGCGCTGGCCGATGCGAGAGTCCGGAAGGCGATCTCGCTGGCCATCAACCGCGAGCGCATCGCCGAGACGGTCCTCGCCGGGACGGTCGAGCCGACCTGCCTCCCATGGAGCGAAGGCTCGCCCGCCTACAACCAGGAGCAGGTCCGCGACGCTTGTGCCTATGACCCGGCGGAGGCGGAGAGACTGCTCGCCGAGGCCGGATTCGACGGCAGCACCGAACTGTCGATCGTGGTGCAGAGCGGGGTCGAGCCCGCCTACGGCGCGGCGGCGGAGATCATCGCCGAGGATCTGCGGCAGATCGGGGTCACCGTCGCGATCGAACCCGAGGAAGAGGCGGAGGCCGCCCGGCGACTGGACGAGCGCGACTTCGACCTGTACTCGAAGGGCTACGGCCGGGCGAACCGCGATCCCGTGACCGCCCTGAGGTCCACGGCGGCCTGGCGGCCGGACGACGGCGTGACGAACTACGCCTCGCCGGAGTACACCGACCTCATCGACCAGGCCACCGCCGAGACCGATCCGGAAGCACGGCAAGAGATCTTCGAGCAGCTCAACCAGCTGATCCTCGACGAATCGTTCATGCTGACCATCACGTCGCTCCCGACCACGTTCGCGTACGCCGACCATGTCAGGGGACTGACCACCAACCTCGAAGGCATGCCCCTGCTCGACGAGGCATGGATCTCCGAGTAGCCGATGTCGATGACCCGTTACGTGGCCGGTCGCCTGGCACAGATCGTGCTCCTGGCGTTTCTGGCGTCACTGCTGATCTTCATGTTCAGCCGTGCGCTGCCGGGCGACCCCGCCACGCTCTACGCCGGTCCGGACGCCAGCCCCGAGACCGTCGCGGCGGTGCGGGCGTCGTTCGGCCTGGACGAACCGATCTTCGTCCAGTACTGGCGCTGGCTGACCGAAGCGCTCCAAGGCAACTTCGGCCAGTCCTACAACAGCCGGCTGCCGGTGTCCGAACTGGTGGCCGGGGCGCTGCCGGCGACACTCCAGCTTGCCGCCGCCAGTCTCGTCCTCGCCTTGATGATCGGCCTGCCGACCGGCGTGATCTCGGCCCTGAAGCCCGGCTCGAAGGCGGACTACGCGATCACGACCTACAACGGACTGGCGCTGAGCATCCCGGGTTTCTGGCTGGCGATCCTGCTGATCATCCTGTTCGCGTTGGTCCTGGGCCTCCTGCCGGCCGGCGGACGCGTCAGCATCTTCGACGATCCGGCTGGAGCGCTGCGCACCATCGCCCTGCCCGCGGTGGTGCTCGCGTTCCGGCTGTCCGCGGTGCTGTCCCGCTTCACTCGGACAGTGGTGCTGGAGGCCCTGAACGACGACCACGTGCTCACCGCCACCGCGAAGGGGCTCAGCCGCCGGGCGGTGCTGACCAAGCACGTGCTTCGTAACGCGGTCGTTCCGCTGATCACCATCATCGCCGTCGAGGTCGCCGAACTGTTGAACGGCGCGGTGATCCTCGAGGCGCTGTTCGGCTGGCCGGGCATGGGGTGGTTGTCGGTGCAGGCGGTGCAGACGCGCGACTACCTGCTGCTCCAGGCGATTCTGCTGGTGTTCGTGCTGGTGACGCTGGTCCTGAACCTCCTTGCCGACGTCGCCCAGGCCCGGCTGGATCCACGGGTGCGGACCAGACGGGGGGCGCTGCGGTGAGCGCGGCAGTGACGCCCGAGCCGGGCGTGAAGGCGGCCGTCACCCCGATGCGCGGCGGCTACTGGCGGCAGAGCCTGCGCCAGTTGCGCCGGCACCGGCAGGGTCAGATCGGCGCCGTCCTGGTGCTGCTCATCGTGATCCCGACGATCATCGCGCCGTGGATCGCGCCGTACGACCCACTGGCGCAGCACGCCGGTTCCGAACTGCTGCCTCCGGGTGGGCAGTTCCTCCTCGGCACCGACGAGTTCGGTCGCGACCTGCTCAGCCGGGTGATCTACGGGGGCCGCGCGTCACTCGTCGTCGGCCTGTTCGCCGTGTCGATCGCCCTGGTCGCCGGGGTGCTGCTCGGCATGTTCGCGGCGTACCGCGGCGGCGTGATCGACACCGTCCTCAGCCGGTCGTTCGATGTGCTGCAGGCCTTTCCCGGCGTCCTGATCGCGATCTCGATCGTGGCGCTGCGGGGTCCGGGCGTCGAGAACGTCGCTCTGGCTCTCGGCATCGGCTTCGCGCCGGTCTTCGCGCGACTGGCCCGGGCCGGCACGCTGTCGGCCCGGAACGCCGATTTCGTCGAGGCGGCGATCTCGATGGGCGCGGGGACCGGGCGGGTGCTCCGGCACATGTTCCCCAACATCTTCGCGCCCATCCTCGCGCAGGCGGGCATGCTCGTCGCGGCTGCGATCCTGGCCGAGGCCGGGCTGTCGTTCCTGGGGCTGGGGTCGCAGCCGCCGGATCCGTCGTGGGGCCAGATGCTGAGCGTCGCCCAGGGCTATCTGCGCGTCGCCCCGTGGTACGCCGTGTTCCCTGGTCTGGCCCTGACGATCCTGCTGATCGGGATGACCTTCCTGGTGGATGCCCTTCGGGACGTGCTCGACCCCAAGTCCGAGCTCCGAAGGAGCGTCACATGACCGATCCGGTGCTGCGTGTGCGCGAGCTCGGCGTGCGGTTCGGCGTCGACGGACCGGCCGCCGTCGACGGGCTGTCCTACGACGTCCACCCGGGCGAGACCCTCGGCATCGTCGGGGAGTCCGGGTCGGGCAAGACGATGGCGCTGCGGGCACTGCTGCGACTGTCGCCGCCCAACGCGGTGGTCACGGGGCGCGTGCTGTTCGGCGACCGGGACCTGTTGCAGGAACCCGAGTCGGCGATGGCCGCGGTGCGGGGCCGGACGATCGCCATGGTCTTCCAGGACCCGACCACGTACTTCAACCCCGTCCTCACCGTCGGAGCCCAGGTCGCCGAGGCGGTCCGCGCGCACCATCGGCGGACATCGCGCAAGGCCGCCCGGCAACGGGCCGTCGACCTGCTCAGGCGGGTGGGGATACCGGCCGCCGAACACCGGTGCGACCAGTTCCCGCACGAGTACTCCGGAGGTATGCGGCAGCGCGCGATGATCGCGATGGCGATCGCCAACGAGCCGGAGATCCTGCTGGCCGACGAGCCGACGACCGCGCTCGACGTGACCGTGCAGGCGCAGATCCTCGACCTACTGCGGGTCGCCCAGGAAGAGACCGGCGCGGCGACGGTCCTGGTCACCCACGACCTCGGCGTCATCGCCGAGATCGCCGACCGGGTGCTCGTCATGTACGCCGGGCGTGCGGTCGAGGAGGCGCCGGTTCGGTCGATCTTCGACTCTCCGGGGCACCCGTACACCGCGGCGTTGCTGGCGAGCCGGCCGATCCTGGGCGACACGCTGAAACGGCTGCGGCCGATCCCGGGCGTCATCCCGGCCATCGGCGAGTTGCCGCCGGGCTGCGCCTTCAACCCCCGGTGCGACCTGGGCCGCGACGACGACCGCTGCCGCACGGTCCGGCCGGACCTTCGCACGGTCGTCGACGGGCACTCGTCGGCCTGTCATCACGCGGAGAAGCTGCTCGACATCATGACGACCTCGGGAGAACGCGCATGACGGCCACATCGCTGGATGACGGCGCGGCGGTCGCCGGCGTCGCGGACGGCGACGAGGCCGTCCTCGAGGTGGACGGCCTCGTCAAGCACTTCTCGACGGGCGGCGACTTCCTCGGGCGGCACCGGTCGACCGTCCACGCCGTCGACGGCGTCAGCTTCTCGATCCGCCGCGGCGAGACGCTGGGACTGGTCGGGGAGTCCGGGTGCGGCAAGTCGACGGTGAGCCGGCTCGTGCTCGGCCTGATGAAGCCGACCAGGGGTTCGATCCGGTTCCACGGGCAGGAGATCACGAACCTGCGGCCGCGTCGGCTGCGGCCCGTCCGGCGTGACATGCGGCTGGTGTTCCAGGACCCGTACGCCTCGCTGAACCCGCGGATGACGGTCGGCGACATCGTCGGCGAGCCGTTCCGCATCCATGGCCGCGGACGGGAGGTCGCGCGGGAGGTGCCGCGGCTGCTCGAGCTGGTCGGTCTGCGCCCGGAGCATGCCGGACGGTTCCCGCACCAGTTCTCCGGCGGGCAGCGCCAGCGCATCGGCATCGCCCGGGCGCTGGCGCTGGACCCCTCGCTTCTGGTGCTGGACGAGCCGGTGTCCGCGCTCGACGTGTCCGTCCAGGCCCAGGTGATCAACCTGCTCCAGGACCTCCAGCAGGAGTTCGGTTTCGCCGTGCTGTTCATCGCCCACGACCTTGCGCTCGTGCGGCACATCTCGGCGCGCGTCGCGGTGATGTACCTCGGGACCGTCGTCGAAGAGGGCACGGGCGAGGAGATCTACGAGCGGCCCACACACCCGTACACCCAGGCGCTGCTGTCCGCCGTGCCGATCGACCATCCGGACCAGCGTGGACGAGGCCGTCTGCTGCTGGCCGGCGACCCGCCGAGCCCGCTGGACCCGCCGTCCGGATGCCGCTTCCGGACGAGGTGCTGGAAGGCCCAGCACACCTGTGCAGATGAGGAGCCCATGCTGATCGAGCGTCCTGCCGACCCCCATCGGAGTGCATGTCACTTCGCCGCCCTCGATCCGGGCGACGGTGCCAGGTGAGCACCGGCGAACGGCCGAACATCCTCTGGTTGTGTGCGGATCAACAGCGGTTCGACACCCTCGGCGTCTACGGGAACCCGTACGTCGAGACCCCCAACCTCGACCGGCTGGCCACCGAAGGCGTGATGTTCGACCACGCCTACGTGCAGAGCCCCGTCTGCACGCCGTCGCGAGCGAGCTTCCTCACCGGCCGCTATCCGCGCACCACCCGTGCCCGGCAGAACGGTCAGTCGATCCCGCCGGACGAACGCCTCGTCCCGCGCATCCTGGCCGATGCCGGCTACACGTGCGGCCTGGTGGGAAAGCTGCACCTCAGTGCCGCCCATCCGCGGCCGCACCGTCCCGTGGAACCACGCATCGACGACGGCTACAGCTGGTTCAGCTGGTCGCACCAGCCGCCGCCGAACGCGGTGCAGGCCGCGATGGACTGGCCCACCAACTCCTACACCAACTGGCTGCGCGCCCGCGGTGTCGAGTTCGAGCGCGAGACACACCCGGACACTGACGAGGTCCAGATCGGCGTCGCGGAGGAGCACCAGCACACGACGTGGTGCGCCGACACCGCCTCCGATTTCGTCGAGACCATGGCCGGCTTCACTCAGCCGTGGCTGCTGTCGGTCAACTTCTACGACCCGCATCATCCGTTCGACCCGCCGAAGGAACTGCTCGACCGGTACATCGAGCTGCTCGACGACATCCCGCTGCCGAACTATGTGCCGGGGGAGCTCGACACCAAGCCCGAGTTCCAGCGGTGGCACCACGAAGGCACCTACCAGGGCGCACGAACTATCGCCTATCCCGACCGGACCGATCGGGAGCACCGGGTGATGCGCGCCGCCTACTGGGCGATGATCGACCTGCTCGACCGCCAGGTCGGCCGCATCCTCGACACCCTGGAGCGCACCGGACAGCGCGCGAACACCATCGTCGTCTTCCACGCCGACCACGGTGAGCTGCTGGGTGACCATGGGCTCTACCTCAAGGGGCCGCACTTCTACGACCCGGCGGTCCGGGTGCCGCTGATCCTCAACTGGCCGGCCGGGCTTCCGTCCGGGCGGCGGGTCGGTTCCCTCGTCGAGCTCGTCGACCTCGCGCCGACCCTCCTCGACGCGGTGCGCGCCGAGCCGGAGCCGGGGATGCAGGGTCGCTCGCTCTGGCCCTTGATCAACGGATCGATCGCCGACGCGGAGCATCGCGACGACGTCTACGCGGAGTCGTACAACGCCGGCGGGGACCACAACGGGGAACGGGCCTACGTGACCATGGTTCGTACGGCCGAACACAAGGCCGTCGTCGTGCACGGGCATCCCGGCGACGTCGACGGCGAGTTGTACGACCTGATCGACGACCCGGGGGAGAACGTCAACCGCTGGGACGACCCCGCCTACGTCGATGTCAAGGTGCGGATGCTCCGGCGCATGGTCGACCGGATGGCCATGACCGTCGACCCGCTCCCTGAACGAGACGACGTCTGGTAGCCGGCCTGGCGGGGCTTGACGCGTTGACGGTGGTGAAGGTCGAGTTACTCCTGCTGTAGCCGTAGTAGCTCGACCTCGACGGCGAACCGGGCCACCAACCCGTGCCGGCTGACCCGCAGCACCGGCCCGGGGGAGGCCTTGACCCCCGGGCCGGTGCTCGTCTGCGGTGGTCAGTCCGGCAGGCCGATGTCGGATTCGAGGAAGTGGTTGAAGACGATCAACTGGTACGGGTTGTCCGTGCCCCGCTCGTAGAGCACTCCGATCCGGCCGTTGGCGAGCTCCACCATGTCTGAGTACGCCGACTCGCCGGCGAAGATGACGCCGCCGTCGTTGACGCCGGTCCAGTTGGCTCCCTCGTTGTACGAGGAACGGATCATCATCCGGTTGCGGCCGTCCGACGGTGACGAGAAGAGCACCCGGTTGTAGTCGTCGCCATCGAGGGTGGACCGCAGCCGCAGGACGGCGCCCTGCACGTTCGGCGCGAGCAGCGTCGTGACGTTGAGGAACGGCCCGTCGAAGGTCTCACCTCCGTCGGAGCTCACGGCGCGGGACTTGTCGTAGCCCTCGACGGCGCCGCCGTTCTCGTCGCGGGCCATCACGTAGATGCTGCCGTCGTTGCGTTCGAAGAGGTTGGGTTCCTGAGCCTGGACGCCGTTGACCGTCGTGTACGTGGCTCCCTTCTGCCACGTCCGGCCGGCGTCGTCGCTGTAGACGAGCACCAGGGCGCCGGCCGGGTTCATGGCCCACAGCGGGACCACCATCCGCCCGGGGTGGTCGCCCCGCTCGAGCTGGATGCCGTGGGCCGGGCCGGCCAGAACGTTCCAGCCGGCGAGGTCGAGGTAGCCGCCGTCGCAACCGGGAACCGAGGCGGCGACCTGGATGCACTCCGGGGGCGTGAAGGTGACTCCGTCGTTGACGCTGACGAGCTGATGCACCGTTCGCAGGTCGCCACTCATGCCCTCGCTGGCCAGCACCGTGATCCGGTCGCTGGCCCGGTCGACGATCGGCACCGGGTTGCTCCATCCGGCCTGGCTGGTGCCGCCCGGGTCGTTGCCGGTCGCGATGACCTTGACGGCGGACCAAGTGGCGCCGTTGTCGGTGGACCGCCGCACCACGAGGTCGGCCTCGCCGTGGTCGGCGCAGGTTCCCCTCCGGCCCTGGGCGAAGGCCAGCAGCGTCCCCTCGTTGGTCCGCACGATCGAGGGGATGCGATAACACGCGTAGTCGTCGGCGGTGTCCGCGCGGAACAGGATCGTTCCGGAGATCACCGCCTCTGCCCGTGGCGCCGACGTCACCGCCGTGAGTCCGGTGAGGAGCAGCCCCAGCGCGCAGAGCATCGCCCCTATTCGACGTCCCATGTCGAACCTCCCATTCTTTCGGTGCCGGCCTCGATCCCTGCTGGTGCCGGCTCGATGGCGTTGAACCTCAAGTTGAGCCGGAGCCCGTCGACGATCGCGTCGGTGTCGAAGCGGATCCGGTCGAGCTCCTCGGTCGTCAGCGCGCGGTCGTACAGGCGGAACTCGTCGAGCCCGCCGGTCCATCTGTTGGCGCCATCGAGGCGCTGCCCGATGTACAGGCCGTGCAGCCCGAACTCACGCCCGTTCGTGGGCGCCCCGGGAGGCGTCGGGCCGGTCGCCACGGATGCGCCGTCGACGTACATCGTCAGCTGGTTGCCCACCCGCTGGAGCGCGAGATGGTGCCAGGCTCCGTCGTTGTACGCCTGGGACGACGAGATCCGGGCGGCCGTCCCGAGACCCGTCGAGAGGTAGGCCTGAAGTCGATCGCTCTCGGGTTCGGCTCGCAGCCAGAGCTGCGGAGCCGCGTCCATGCGGTACGCCCAGAGGATCGCTTGGGTGCCGGTGGTCTCGGCGTAGCGGAACCACGTCGTCATGGTGAAGTCGCCGTCCCCGACGTCCACCGCGGGCGAGTACGGGATCTCGACCCGGTCGTCGACGCCGTCGAACGCCAGCGCCCTGCCGAACCGGCCCTTCGTCCGCTGGGCGTCGCCCCTCACATACGCGTCGTTGTCGTGGTTCGGGGCCGTGTCGGGTGTGGTCGGGCCTGGTTCCGGCGGCGGAGCGAACGCCGGCGGGGTCCCGTTCGGCGTCTCGAGGTACGCCTCGTTGAAGCGGGCCCACCGGATCGTCTCGTACGGGTTGGCCTGGCCCGCCTCGTAGGCCAGACCGGCGATCACGCCGTCGGCGGGGTCGGTCTCGATCTCGACCAGGTCGGAGTACGCCGTCGGGCCCCACCAGAAGACCTTGCCCTGATCCCAGGTCTGCCACGTGGTTCCCTCGTCGAAGGACGACCTGACCGCCATCACCTCGCGGGCGCCCGGGTGGGCGACCGTGGAGATCAGGAGGCGGTTTCGCGCGTCGCCCTCGTCGGTGGCGGTCAGGCGCAACAGCGCGGCCTGGACCTGCACCGTGGTGAAGGTCGGCAGCATCTGGAAGTACCCGTCGTAGGTCTCGCCGCCGTCGCTGGAGTACGCGAACGCCCGTACGCCGGCCGACGCCGAGGCGACCTCGCGGGCGCTGAAGTAGAGCCGGCCGTCCGTGAGCTCCACCACCGTGCTCTCGGTCGGCTTGGTGCGCCCCTCGAAGTCGTCGACGACGGCACCGATCCGCCAGGTCAGGCCGCCGTCGTCGCTGAGGTACGTGTGGTTGCCGAAGACGGGGAGGCCGGCTCCGTTGCTCATCTCGTGGCTGGAGCTGACCACCAGTCGTCCCGCGTTCGGGCCCCGCGTGAGCTGGATGCCGTGGACCGGGCCGTTCGCGACGAAACGGTCCCACTCCGGGCGCTTCAGGTGCGGCATCTCGCGAGGGGCACTCCACGTGGCGCCGTCGTCCTCGCTCGTGACCAGGTGGACGTCCCGGTCGCAGGGAGGGCAGCCGCCCTTGACGTTGCTGTTGGCCAGGATCGAGATCCGGCCGCTCTCGCGGTCCACGACCGGTACGGGGTTCCCGAGGGTGCCGTCGCCTCCGTCGGCGATCAGCTGGACCGGCCCCCAGGTCCGACCGCCGTCGGTGGACCGCTTCAGCACGAGGTCGATGTCGGCGTCGTCCGCGCAGCTGCCGTTGCGGCCTTCCACGATGGCGAGCAGATCCCCGTTGCCGGCCTTGACCAGCGAGGGGATGCGGAAGCAGAAGAATCCCGCCTCACCACGGCTGAACAGGACCTCGTCGGTCCCCACGGGCTCGGCCGCGGCGGCCGCCGCGCCACCGGCGCCGAGGCCGGTGGCGATCATCGCCATTGCCGTCACCACTGATGCGATCGTCAGCGACCGCCGATCGTGTCGTCGTCTTCGGCGCACGAAGGTTCCTCCTAGTCGGTGTTGCCGTCGAGCTCAGGGCACTTGCTCTTGCTCCCGGACGACGTGCACGAGGACGAGTCGTTCGGGAAACAGCGGTGGGACCTGCACGCCGTGCTCGGCGAGCAGCCGCCCGGGCAGAGTGGTGCCGTGGCGCCACCACGACGGGCCGGCGCGGCCGGGGAAGCCGGTGGTGTCCGCGGTGAGGTCCACGGGCTGGACCCGATAGGCCGCGTGCGGGTCGAGCCCCGGCATGCGGACCATGCCCGTACGGGTGAGCTCCGAGGTCGCGACCGCGACGATCGCGAACAACGCCTCCGACCCGTCACGCGCGACGACGCCGTGCACCTGGGTCGCCGGGTCGGGATGGTCGACGTGGACGACGCGGCCCGAGTGGAGCAGCGGCTGGTGCCGCTGATGCAGGTCGATCCAGGCGGCGAGCGCGGCGCGATCGGCATCGGAGGCTCGCCGCAGGTCCCACTCGATGCCGAACGCACCGAACAGGGCGGTTCCCGCACGGAAGGCCAGGTCGTGGGTACGCCGGGTGGTGTGTGACGACGGGGCGCCCACGTGCGAACCGATGAGCTCCGGCGGGAGCAGCAGCCCGGTCCAGCGCTGGATCTGCTGCCGTTCGAGCGCGTCTATGCAGTCGCTGGCCCAGACTCTGTCGGTCCGCTCGACGATGCCCAGGTCGACCCGCCCGCCACCGGACGCGCACGCCTCCACCTCCAGGCCTGCGTGCCGGGCTTTGAGGGTGTCGATCAGGCCGTACACCGAGAGCGTCTGGCCGCGCACTCCGGGTCTGCGGTCCGCGACCCGTCCCGGATCGACCAGGTCCCGGTTGTGGTCCCACTTGAGGTAGTCGAGGCCGTACTCGGTGATCAGCGCATCCAACCTCTCGAGCACGTGCTCGAAGGCGGCCGGGTTGGTCAGATCGAGGACCTGTTGGTGGCGAGCCTCGGGCGGGAGCCGGTGACCCGACGAGAGGATCCAGTCCGGGTGCGCCCGGGCCAGGTCCGAGTCCAGGCTGATCATCTCGGGCTCGACCCACAGCCCGAACTCCATGCCGAGTGCGCGGACGTGATCGACCAGTGGGTGCAGGCCCTCCGGCCAGGCCTGCTCGTCGACGTACCAGTCTCCGAGCCCGGCGCGGTCGTCCCGGCGGCGGCGGAACCAGCCGTCGTCCAGGACGAACCGCTGCGCGCCGACCTTCGCGCCGAGCTCGGCCAGCTCGGTCAGCGCCTCGAGATCCTGGTCGAAGTAGACGGCCTCCCACGTGTTCAGGACGACCGGCCGGACGGCGGACGGGTGCTGAGGACGTGCCCGCAGGTAGTCGTGGAACCTGGCCGACAGGTCGTTGAGACCATGTCCCCAGGCGCCGAACACCCACGGCGAGGTGTATGAGTCGCCGGGCCGGAGCACGCCCTCGCCGGGAAGGAGCAGTTCGCCGCCGCCCAGCAGAGCGAAGCCGTCCGGAGTTCGCTCCGCGAGCGTCCGGTGATTGCCGCTCCAGGCGACGTGGACGCCCCAGGCCTCGCCGGACTCGAACGCGAATCCCGGCGTCCCCGCGAGCACGAGACCGGTCGCGTCGAGACCGGTCCGTCCGCGGCGGCCCTCCCGCACGTGCGTGCCGAGGGTGAACGGTTGTCTGGCGGGCGCGCGCTCCCTCAGGTGCCGTCCCGAGAAGTGCATGATCTCCCGCGCCCGCGGAGGTACCGGCAGCGTGAGCTGCAGCCCGTCCAGCGTGTAGGGGCGCTCGGGGTCGACGTTGGTGACCGTCGCACGCAGGCGGAGCAGACCGGACGCGGTGAGCTCGAGCTCGATCCGTAAGGTCAGGTGGGCGTCGCGGTCCTGTGCGTCGACGCAGAGCCGCCCGGCCGGCTGTGCCGGAGTCTGCTCGACGTCCGCCGCCGTCACGACGAACGCCGGCGAGAAGTCCTGCCCGTCGCGATGACCGGACAGGCCCGGACTCCCGAACCAGCCCGCGGACTGCAGAGGCAGCACCGCCATCGGCACCGCGACGTCCACCGGGCCGCGCACGACAGGCGGGTCGGATGCCTCGGCGAGGCGGGTCAGGACGTCGGCGTCGAGCTCACCGAGCTCCGCTCCCCAGTAGAGGATTCTCGGCAGCCCGCGGTCGCGCAGGTCGACGATCACCGAGACGCCGTTCGCGCGCAGCTGCAGCAACTCGAGCATGGTGGTCCTCCCAGGCGTGCCGGGTCCGCTCGCCATGACACAGCGCGTGCGGGGCAGGACGGGCCGGGGGAGAGCTCACCTCGAGGCGAGCCGACAACGGCCCCGGCTGACATCGACGTCCAGCCGTTCTCCGACCAGGTGTCCGTCATACCAGCGATGTGCGCACAACGTAGCAACAGCCATGAGCAGGGCGCAATAGGGCTCTTGTCCATGCGTTAGACGCATGCTAGGTTCCCTGCCATGCGAAGCGCGGCACTAGGGATGGAGAACGCGTCGGCCCTGGCCCGAGGGCTGCACGTGCTCCGGTTGCTCGTGGACGAGGGTTCGCCGATGACGGCGACCGAGATCGCCCGGCGGATCGGCGTCCACCAGAGCTCGGTGTCCCGGATCCTCGCGACACTGATTCACGTCGGGTACGTCCGCAAGACGCCGGACCGGCGGTTCGCCCCCGACTTCGGGGTGCTCTCCCTTGCCTCCGCGACCACCTGGTTCCCGCTGATTCGCAAGCCAAGGGCCGCGATGGAGGAGATCGCCGCCGCACACCCAGAGGTCGAAGCCACGCTCTGCATGCTCTGGCGTGGCGAGATGATCTACTTCCTGCGTACCCGTCACCAGGCCGGCGCGATCGATTTCGGCATGGGCTTTCCCGTCCACCTCTCCGCCCCCGGGCTGCGGATGCTCATCGATCTGCCCGAGGACCACGCCCTGGAGGTCCTTCGGCAGTCGCGCAGCCGTTATGGCTGGTCGGGCACCGAGGTGGTGCCGGAGACGGCGGAGGAAGTCCTCGCCTGGGCACAGGCACACGTGGAGCACGACGTCCTCGTCCTGGCGGAGTGGAGATCCATGGGCCACGTCGGCGCGGCGATCCCGATCAAGACCGACGAGGACCACCCGGTGGCCCTCGCACTGACCGGCGACCTCAGTGCCGCCGATCCGGCCACCCTTCGGCTGTGGCTGCACGATGCCCGCCGCATCGTCGAATCCGCCCTCGCCGAGCGCTGAAGGCCACAGCACCACCGACCCCGACCCTTCCCGCCCGCACATCACGTCTCGCAAAGGAGCCCGATGTGACCACGTCGTCTTTCTCCCGGCGTACCGCCCTGAAGGCGGCCGCCGGTGTCGCCGGTGCCGCGTTCCTCGCCGCTTGCGGCAACGGAAGCAACTCCACCGGAGGCGGCGGAGGCGGCTCAGGCGGTGGAACCCTCAACGTCTGGGGCGGCGTCCCGCCCGAGACCGGCCCCGACGATCTGATCGCGGCGTTCCACAAGGAGCACCCCGACATCCAGGTCATCTACACGCGTTACGTCAACGACGACGAGGGCAAACTCAAGCTCGACACGTCGTTGCAGGGCGGGGTTCCGATCGACGTGTTCTACACGTATGACACCCCGACCCTCACCAAGCGGGTCGACGCGGGCCTCACCGCCGACCTCACCGACAAGATCTCCAACGACTCCGATCTCGCACAGTTCGGCCCGGACGAGTCGCCCGCGACGAACGTCGTCTTCGGCGGCAAGGTCCATTCCATCCCAGCGCAGAAGTCGCCGACGATCGTCTACGTCAACGACAGCATGCTCTCCGAAGCGGGCATCACCATCCCCGACGACTGGGACATCAACGACTACCACGAGGTGGCGCGGGAGCTAAGCCTCGATCCACCGACCAGCTTGGTGACGTCGTCTGGTTTCAGGCGAGGTGGTTGTGATCACGTTGGGTGTGAGTGAGTTGCCGGTCTGCCCGGCTTTCCACTGGGGTTCCTTCTCGTGCCGGCGGGGGCTGGTGGTCAGGTGTGTGTCGTGGCGGGCCGGGGGAAGAGGGCGTTGTAGAGCGTGGACCACGCGGTCTGCCAGGGCCAGTTGGTCGGCAGGTGCAGGGTCAGACGCCGGGCGGAGGTGGCGATCCGGGCGGGGACGGTGATGAGTTTGCGGCGGATCGTCGCGGTGGTCGCCCTGGTCAGAGTGGGGGTCTTGGTCAGGGTCGCGGCGGCGCGGGTGAGGTTGAACGCCATGACCGCGCAGACGAGCCAGGCCGCGTTGGCGTTGAACACCCCGGAGGGCAGGTGGGCCAGCGCGGAGGCCTTGAGGTCGGCGTGGACGTTCTCGATGACCGCGTGGGCCCGGTGGGTCTGGTCCGCGGCGACGGTGTCCATCTCGGTGGTGTCGGTGGTGGTGAAGAAGGCGTGGAAGCGCCAGGAATCGAACAACGTGTCCTGGCCTTCGCTGTTGCGGGGGTTGAGATCGGGGATACGGCGGACCACGAGCCGGCCGGGGATCTGGTCGGTCTTGTTCTTGGAGGTGAACGCGGTGAAGGGAACCTCGGCGACCTCGGCACGAGAGTTCCATGTTCTGGTGGTCTCGTCGTAGACGGCGTCGGTGTATTTGATCGTGGTCCAGGCGGTCTCGGCGATGCCGGCGATGGCGCGTTTGACCGCCGGGTCCATCCGCACGGTGATCGAGACGTTCGCGCCGGCCTTCAACGCTGCGGTGACCAGGGCGTGGGAGTAGAACGCCGAGTCCGCCCGGACCAGCACGTCTCGGCCGGCCAGGTGGGTGCGGCGGATCAGGGCGAGGGCGTCGGTGGCCAGACGCGTCGCCCCGCGTGGGGACCCGGCCGAGCCGTTGCGCAGGCGCTGGGCGGCGATCACCGGCGCGAAGGTCTGGCTGGAAACGGTGGCCAGCACGGCGTTCAGGCCCCGCACCCCGGAGTACCCGAACCCCGCGCCCTGCTTCTGATAGCCGTGTACCTCCACGATGGTGTCGTCGATGTCGACCATCACCGTCGCGGTGTCTGCGGTCTCGCCCAGCAGGGCCGTGCGCTGGGTCAGGTTGATCAGAAACCGAGAGGCGATCGCGTCGGCTTGGCGGACATGGCCGAAGGTGAAGGCGCGCAGGAACGAGCCAAGTGTGGAGGGGGCGTAGATGCCGGCGAAGACCTTCCCCATCGCGCCGTGGCGTAGCAGGGCCATGTCGTCGATGCTGTCCGCGCCGGCGGTCATGCCGGCGACCAGGCCCGACAGCTTCAGCCCGGCGTTGGCGCCCTTGTCCGTCGGCACGCTCAGGTGCTCATCGCCCAGCTCGCGCAGCCGTGCCTCGCCGGCCAGGGCCATCGCCGGGACCAGGCCCGCCGACGACACGAGGTTGGGCTCATCGAAGGCCGCCGAGACGACCGGTCGGGTGTGAGAGAGTTGCATCTACGAGATGCCCTTCTTGAGCTGGCGATACGTGCCTTAGACAAGTCGTATCCTCCCAGCTCAGAAGCGCATTCTCACGCTCCCACGCCCTACCACGACACTCCACCTGTCGGTGGATCGAGGCTAAGCAACGGTGACTCGGTGTTCGGCACGTACAACACGCCGCCGATTCAGCGGTACACGCTCGGCCCGAACTACTACTACAGCCCGGACGGCACGTCGTCGTCGTTCGGCAACCCGATCTGGCGGGAGTATCTCGACCTGTCGCTCGAGATGCAGGCCGACGGCAGTGCGCTGCCGCGGCGGACGATCATGGCCGAGCAGCTGGAGACGTTCGTGCACGGCCCGCTGCTGACGGGACGGGTGGCGATGCTGCCGGCGCAGCTGTTCGTGCTGCGCTATGTCAGCGACCTCACGGAGTTCCCGCACGACTTCAAGATCCGCGCGGTGCCGAACCCGGCGCCGGTCAAGGGCGAGGAGGCCTGGAACGACGGGGCGATCGGCGACCACATGTCGATCAGCACCAAGTCCGAGAACCAGGACGCGGCGTGGACGTTCGTGAAGTACTGCATGCTCAACGGCGGTCCCATGATCCCGGGTGGCCGGCTGCCGTCGCTCCTGGACCCGAGCAAGCAGTCGCAGGCGGTCGCCGACCTGCTCGGCCCGGACAGAGACACCCTGTACGACGTCGCGTCCTTCGAGAAGACCATCTTCCAGACCCCGTACAAGATCCCCATCGACACCATCACCACGGCCGCAGTCGAGGTCGACACGATCTACAAGAAGCTCCACAACGAGGTGCTGCTCGGCCAGCTCTCGGTCGACGACTTCGTGGCCCAGGCGACCCAGCAGGCCGACGACGCCATCGAGGCGGCTGGGTGACCACGACCACGACGAGCGTGGTTCGAAGGGGCGGTGACACCCGTCGCCGCCCGAGATCCACCGGCCGGGCGAGCAGAACGGCCTGGCTGTTCATCGCGCCGAATCTGGTCGGCTTCCTGTGCTTCACACTGGTGCCACTGCTCGCCGCGGTCGCCATCGCCTTCACCGACTGGAACGTGGTGTCCGGCATCGATGGCATCGCGTTCGTCGGCCTGGCGAACTTCACCGAGGCACTCGGCAGCGGCACGCTGTGGGCCACCGTCGCGCGCACGGCGTTCTACGCGGGCACGGCGGTCCCGCTGACCATGCTCGGTGGTCTCGGATTGGCCCTGCTGCTCAACCGCGAGATCCCTGGCCGCACCGTGCTGCGGGTGCTGTTCTTCCTGCCGCACGTGGTGACCTCGGTCGCGATCGGCCTCGTGTGGCTGTTGCTCCTCAACCCTGACAGCGGCATCGTCAACGCCGGCCTGCGAGGGATCGGTGTCGACTCCCCGCCGGACTGGCTGATCTCCCAGACCTGGGGGCTCCCCTCGCTGGTGCTGATCGCGGTGTGGTCGGCGGTCGG
Organism: Jiangella alkaliphila; assembly: GCF_900105925.1. Classification (NCBI taxonomy): domain Bacteria; kingdom Bacillati; phylum Actinomycetota; class Actinomycetes; order Jiangellales; family Jiangellaceae; genus Jiangella; species Jiangella alkaliphila. The sequence goes on from NZ_LT629791.1 coordinate 3,743,096, forward strand.
CTACAACGCCGTCATCTACCTGTCGGCGCTCCAGGGCATGCCGGTCGATCTCTACGAGGCGGCGGCGCTGGACGGAGCGGGTGCCTTCCGCAGGTTCACCACGGTGACCTGGCCGGCACTGATGCCGATCACCACGTTCCTCGCGATCACCATGACGATCGGTCAGTCGCAGGGCTTCGGACTGATCGCCTTCCTCACCCAGGGCGGACCGGGCGATTCGACGACCACCCTGTCGTACTACATGTACCAGCAGGGGTTCCAGTTCTACCGATTCGGTTACGCGGCAGCGATCGGAATGATCAGCTTCGCGGGCGTTCTGGTGTTGACGGCGTTCTTCTGGCGATTCCAGAAGGGGCGGGGACTGTACACGTGAGCGCTCTTCACATCGCCGGCGTTCGCCGGCGCCGGCTCAGCGGCAAGGCCGGCAACGCGCTGCTCGCCTGGGGACTGGCCCTCCTGTTCATCGTGCCCTTCCTCTGGATGCTCTCGTCGTCGCTCAAGCGGAACATCGACGTGTTCACCCTTCCCATCAGGTGGATTCCCGACCCGATCCACTGGGCGAACTACGCCGACGTGTGGCTCGGCGACATGTCGATGGTCACCTACTACGGCAACTCGCTCATCGTGACCCTGACCGGCGTCGTGGGCGACCTGACGACCTCGGCCATGGCCGGCTACGCGTTCGCCCGGCTGAGGTTCCGTGGCCGGGACAAGATCTTCCTGCTCTATCTGGCGACGTCGATCATCCCGGCGCAGCTGCTGCTGGTTCCGCGGTTCATGTTCTTCCAGCAGCTCGGCCTCTACGACACCCTCTGGGCGCTGATCCTGCCCGGCGTGTTCACGGTGTACGGGACGTTCCTCCTCCGGCAGGCCTTCATCGCCGCGCCGGAAGCGCTCGGCGAGGCGGCTCGAATCGACGGCGCCAACGAGTGGCAGGTGTTCTGGCGCATCTACCTGCCGCTGGTGCGGCCGATGCTGGCCGCCTTGGCCATCATCAGCTTCGTCAGCAGCTGGAACGACTACGAAACCCCCCTGGTCATGCTGACGAGTCCGGAGAACTTCACGATCCCGCTGGGCCTCACCACGTTCGCCGACGCCGAAGGCGGCCTCTCGGCCGGCATCGCGATGGCTGCGGCCGTGTCGGCGCTGATCCCGGTGGCCACGGCCTTCGTGATCTTCCAGCGCCAGTTCATGGAGGCCCTTGCACACTCCGGGATCAAATGAGAGCCGAGCTGCCCTTCTCAGAGGACGGAGTCTCACCGATGCCCCGACCGACCCGACGCACCTTCCTCCGCACGACGACGCTGGCGAGCGTGGGCGTGGCGACGGCCTGGCCGTTGTCGCGGCCGGGGCCGGCCGTTGCCGGACCCGCCGTCGAGGTCACCACCGTCTTCGCCTCGGTCAGCGAGGGTTACCACACCTTCCGGATCCCGGCCGTCGTCCGAGCAGCGGACGGAACGGTGCTGGCGTTCGCCGAGGGCAGGGTCGATTCCTCGGCCGACTCCGGCGACATCGACCTGGTGCTGCGCCGCTCCACCGACGGCGGCCGGACCTGGGGCCCGCTGCAGGTCGTCGGCGACAACGGGCCGAACACGTTCGGCAACCCGGCGCCCGTCGTCGATCCCGCGTCCGGTGACGTCGTCCTGCTGAGCACCCACAACGACGGCACGGTGACCGCCGCTCAGATCCGGCGCGGCGAGGTCCGGCCCGAACATGGCCGGCGCATCCACGTCCAGCGCAGCTCCGACCACGGCGTCACCTGGTCCGACCCGCTCGAGATCACCGACGACGTCAAGCTGCCGGAATGGCGGTGGTACGCCACCGGGCCGGTGCACGCGATCGCGCTCGAGCATGGTCCGCACGCCGGTCGCCTGGTCGTCCCGGCCAACCATTCGACCAGCCCGGAGCCGGGCTCGCCCGACACCGGCAACGAGCCCAAGTACTTCGGCGGTCATGTGCTCTACAGCGACGACGGCGGGTACACCTGGCGGATCGGTGGCGTGGACACACCGCTGACCGGTGACGTGAACCCCAACGAGACGACCGCGACCGAGCTGAGCGACGGCACCGTCTACTTCAACACGCGCAACCAGAACGGAACGAACCCGCACAACCGCGCCGGCGCCATCAGCACCGACGGCGGCGAGACGTTCGAGGCTCCGTACGCACCTGTCAGCGACGTCGTCGCGCCGGTGATCCAGGGATCGGTCCTGAAGCTGTCCGGTGCGGCCGACCCGCGCCGGCGGGTGGTGCTCTCCGTCGCCGGACACCACTTCGCCCGGGAGAACCTCACGCTGAGCTCGAGTTTCGACGACGCTGCGTCCTGGCATCATGGCGTGGTCGTTCACGACGGGCCGGCCGGGTACTCCGACGTGGTCGAGCTCGGCGAGCGGAAGGGCGCGGCGCTCGGCGTCCTGTTCGAGAGCGGCGGCCGGCTCGACGAGATCGTCCCGCCTGGCCTGCCCTATCACCAGCGGATCAGCTTCGCCCGGGTGCCGCTCGCCCGGCTCGACGTGCCCGACCCGCCACCGCGGATCACCCCGGACCGCTCCGGCCTGCGTAATCACGGCACGGTCGGCGGACGGCCACAGGGCGTCGGCGGCCGGTTCGGGCGCGCCCTGGAGCTCGCCGGCGACTACGTCGAGCTCCCGCTGACGGATGCGCTGGCTCTCGGCGAGAACGAGTTCACCGCCGCGGCGTGGTTCCGGACGGGGGAGCGCACGCGGGTCCAGTCACTCCTCTGGGCGCACTCCCACGCCGACGGGGCCGCCAAGTGGCGCATCCAGGTCGAACCCGCGCAGAATCGCATCCACGCCCTGGTCGACACGGTTTCGGCCGCGAGCACTCTGGCCGTGCCGGGTGACTTCGCCGACGATCGCTGGCACCACGTGGCGCTCGTCCGTCGTGACCACGCCCTCGACCTCTATGTCGACGGTGATCGGGCCGCATCGGCCGCCGCCGTTCCCGGCTCCGTCTCGGCAGCCGCGCGCACGGGCATCCGCATCGGCGCCCGTGTCGACGGGGTGAACGATCCTCTCGTCGGCGCGGTCGAGGAGGTCTGGATCGTGGGCCGGGCGCTGGACGACGGCCAGGTCCGTACTCTGGTGGAACGCAACACCGCGCCCGGCGCCGTCGTGCACCTTCCCGTCGACCGGATCCGGCGCGGGTCCTCTGGCCGCGGATGAGAGAGGGACGGCGCAGCGAGGTGGATCTCGGCCCCGGAGAACGCCCCGACCTCTGGTCCGGGGCGGTGGCGTGGACCGTCGACGGCGCGCGCCGGCAGGCGTGGCGGCTGCCGCCGGAGGAGGAGCCGTTCGCCTACGCCCCGGCCCTGTACGGCAAGGCCCGGATCGCCGCGGGCGTCCGCTTCGGTGCGTCGATCCGGGCTCGGCAGCTCGAGATCGAGCTGGTGAGCGTCGGCGACGACGCCGGTCCGGCCGACGTGCTGGTGGACGGTCGACTGGTGCTGCGGCAGCGGCCCGGCCCGGACCGGCTGCGCATCGAGTTGCCGCCGCGGCGGGTGCGGGTCGAGGCGTGGTTGCCGCATCGCGGCCGGGTGGAGGTCGGATCGGTTCGGGCGACCGATGTCGTGGCCGCCGACTCCCTGCCGTCGGCCGTGCGATGGGTCGCCTACGGCAGCTCGATCACCCAGTGCGAGGGCAGCGAAGGGCCGTCGCAGACGTGGCCGGCCATCGTGGCGCGGACGCTCGGGTGGGACCTGACGTGTCTGGGATTCGGTGGCGAATGCCATCTCGATCCGGTGGTTCCCCGAACGATCGCCCGTCTCGCACCGGGTGTCGTGAGCCTGTGCCTCGGCATCAACGTGCACGGCCGTTCGAGCTTCTCCGGCCGGTCCTGGCAGGGGCAGGCCGCCGAGCTGATCCGTCGCGTCCGTGAGGCACACGCCACCGCCACCATCGTGGTGAGTTCGCCGATCTTCAGTGCCGCTCGCGAATCCACACCGAACGGCGCCGGTCTGACCCTCGGTGACCTCCGCGAGCAGGTGCACGAGGTCGGCCGTGACTTCCGCGAGCGCGGCGACACGGGCGTGCATGTGCTCGACGGACGGTCGCTGATCGGGCCGGGCGATGCGCACCTGTTGCGCGACGGCCTGCATCCGAGCCACGACGGCTATCGGCTCATGGCCGAGCGGATGGTCCGCTACTTGACGACGGCCGGGATCGCCTCGGCGACCGCTCAGACGGCCTCCGCCGTGGCGGTGACAGCGTGACGCGGCCGTACTACGCCGATCACCGGCCGAGCGCGGGCTCGCTGGCGCCGCGGGCGACCCGGCGGTCCGACGCTCCGGCGATGTCGTTGAACGGGATGTGGCGGTTCCGCTGGGCGCCCACGGTCGCGCAGGCGGTCGACGGCTTCTGGGAGGAGTCGTTCGACGACTCGTCGTGGGCGCACCTGCCGGTGCCGTCGCACTGGCAGCTGCACGGCTACGGGGCGCCGGCGTACACCAACGTGCGCTACCCGTTCCCGGTGGATCCGCCGCATCCGCCGCAGGAGAACCCGACAGGCGAGTACCGGCACGTGTTCACGGTGCCGGCGGGCTGGGACGGGCAGCGGGTGGTGCTGCGGCTCGACGGTGTGGACTCGTGCTTCGCGGTGTGGGTGAACGGGGTCGAGCTGGGCTTCTCGACCGGCAGCCGGCTGCCGTCGGAGTTCGACGTGTCGTCAGTGGTGCGGTTCGGGTCGTCGAACACGGTGGCGGTGCGGGTGCACCAGTGGTCCGCGGCCAGCTACCTCGAGGACCAGGACATGTGGTGGCTGTCGGGGATCTTCCGCGACGTCACGCTGCTGGCCAGGCCGGTAGGGGCGGTCGGCGATCACGAGGTCCACGCCGACTACGACGCCGGCGCCGGAACCGGGTCGCTGCGGGTCGTGGCGGACGTGCCGGGGCGGGTCGTCGTCCCGGAGTTGGGCGTCGACGTGCCGGTCGGGGTCGAGATCGGCGGGCTGGCGGTCGAGCCGTGGACGGCGGAGACCCCGCGGCTGTACGACGGCGAGCTGGTGAGCGGTGGCGAGCGGATCGCGCTGCGCATCGGGTTCCGGCGGGTGGAGATCGTCGACGGCGTCCTGACCGTCAACGGGCGGCGCATCGAACTGCGCGGCGTGAACCGGCACGAGTTCCATCCCGACCGCGGCCGGGCGCTCACCCACCAGGACATGCTCGACGACGTGCTGCTGATGAAGCGGCACCACATCAACGCCGTCCGGACCAGCCACTACCCGCCGCACCCGCACTTCCTCGACCTGTGCGACGAGTACGGCCTGTACGTCATGGACGAGTGCGACCTGGAGACCCACGGGTTCCAGCGCGGTTTTCCCGAGCTGAACCCGGTCGCGCTGCCCGAATGGCGCGACGCGCTGCTGGACCGGATGGCCCGCATGGTGGAGCGGGACAAGAACCACCCGAGCGTGATCATGTGGTCGCTGGGCAACGAGGCCGGCGAAGGTGACAACCTGCGGGCGATGTACGCGTGGACCAAGCAACGCGACCCGTCCCGGCCCGTGCACTACGAACGCGACTGGACCACCGCCTACTCCGACGTGTACTCCCGGATGTACCTGGGCCACGAGGAGACCGACGCGGTCGGGAGGCGGGCCGAGGAACCGCTGGACGACCCGGAGCTCGACACCGCGAGGCGGGCCAAGCCGTTCATCCTGTGCGAGTACGTGCACGCGATGGGCACCGGCCCCGGCGGCATCAGCGAGTACCAGGACCTGTTCGACCGCTATGAGCGGTGCCAGGGCGGGTTTGTGTGGGAATGGATCGATCACGGCCTCCGCACCCGCGACGCGGCGGGCCGGGAGTACTTCGGCTACGGCGGCGATTTCGGCGAAGAGATCCACGACGGCACGTTCGTCGCCGACGGCCTGCTGTTCCCGGACCGGACGCCGTCGCCCGGCCTGATCGAGTTCGCGAAGATCATCGAGCCCGTCCGCATCGCGGGCTCGGCCGCGGACGGCATCACCGTCGCGAACGTCCGTGACTTCGCCGACACCAGCGATCTGGCCTTCGCGTGGACGCTGGAGGAGAACGGCCGTCCCCTCGCCTCGGGGACGTTGGACATGCCGGTGCTACCGGCCCGGTCGTCGACGACGGTGGCCGTGCCCGAGCTGCCGCCGACCGTCGGCGAGACCTGGCTGACGGTGCGCGCCGTGCTCGCGAAGGACCAGCCGTGGGCGCCGGCGGGCCACGTGGCCGGCTGGGGCCAGCTGGCGGTGCGTGCCGCGCCGCCGGTCGTCCACTCGGTGGTGCCCGGCGTGGTGCGGCTCGACCCGCCGGAGGTGGGCCCGGCGTCGTTCGACGCCGAGACCGGGCGGCTCACCACGCTCGGCGATTTGATCGTCGACGGCCCCATGATCGACGTCTGGCGCGCGCCCACCGACAACGACCGCGGCGGGAACGGACCAGCGGCTCAGTGGTACCGGTACGGGCTGAACCGCATGCGGCATCGGACGGACTCGATCGAGGTCGACGGCGAGGCGCTGGTCGTCCGAGGCCGGGTCGCGCCCTCGGCGGAGGCGTTCGGACTCGTGGTGGAGTATCGGTGGACAGCGGTCGCCGACGACGCCGTCCGGCTCGAGCTGTCCGTGACCCCCGACGGGTCGTGGCCGGACCTCCCGCTGCCCCGCCTGGGCGTCCGGCTGGCGGTGCCGACCCAGTTCGACCAGGTCAGCTGGTACGGCCGCGGCCCGGGCGAGGCGTATCCGGACATCCGCCGCGCTGCCCGTGTCGGCCGGTACACGACGACCGTCGACCGGATGCAGACCCCGTACACCCATCCCCAGGAGAACGGACACCGCATCGACGTCCGCACCGCGACCCTGACCGATCCGGTCACCGGTGCCGGCATCGGGTTCGACGGCGACCCGCTGTTCGGGCTCACCGTTCGCCGCTGGACCAGCGAAGACCTCGACGCCGCTGCCCACCCGATCGACCTCGAGCCGCGTGAGCGCACGTTCGTGAACCTCGACCTCGCCCACCACGGCATCGGCACCGGCTCGTGCGGGCCCGGAACGCTGGACGCCTACCGCCTCGACCCGGCCGAAGCGTCGTTCGCGGCCGTGATCCGGGCGGTCCCGGCCACCAGAGCCGTCGGCCGGATCACCCCGTAGCCCACGTACGACCGGAGGCTCATCGGTGGCAGACCCCGACCGCCCGAACGTGCTGGTGTTCCTGACCGACCAGCAGCGCTTCGACAGCACCGGCGTGCACGGCAACCCGCTCGGGCTCACGCCGAATCTGGACCGGCTGGCCGCGACCGGCACCCACTTCAGTCACGCGTTCACGCCGCAGCCGGTGTGCGCGCCGGCCCGGGCCGCACTGCAGACCGGCCAGTACCAGAACCGCACCGGCGTGTACCGCAACGGGTGCGTCCTGCCGCCGGGCATCCCCACCCTGGCGCATCACTTCGGCGCGGCCGGCTACCGGACCGGGTACGTCGGCAAGTGGCACCTGGCCGGCACCGACGACCAGCCGGTCCCGCCCGAGCTGCGCGGCGGGTACGAGCACTGGCTCGGCGCCGACGTGGTGGAGTTCATCTCCAGCCCGTTCGAGGCGCGGCTGTACGACACCGACGGTGCGGACGTGCGGCTGCCGGGCTACCGCGCGGACGCCTACGTGGATGCGGCGATCGACTACCTGTCCCGCCCGCGGGCCGACCCGTTCCTGCTGTTCGTCTCGCTCATCGAGCCGCACCACCACAACCCGGACGACGACTACCCCGCGCCGCAGGGCTACGCCGAACGGTATGCGGGGCGGTGGACCCCCGGCGACCTCGCCGCGCTCGGCGGGACCACCGAGGAACACCTGCCCGGTTACTGGGGCATGGTCCGCCGCGTCGACGAGGCCTTCGGGCGGCTGCTCGACGCGCTGCAGGCGCACGGCCTGCGCGATGACACCGTGGTCGCGTTCACCTCCGACCACGGCTGTCACTTCAAGACCCGCAACCGCGAGTACAAACGCTCCGCGCACGACGCGTCGATCCGGGTGCCGCTGGTGTTGGACGGGCCAGGCCTGCGCGGTGGCGGCCGGCGCGACGACCTCGTCAGCCTGATCGACCTGCCGCCCACCCTGCTGGACGCGGCCGGGCTGCCCGCGCCGGACGCGATGCAGGGCGTCTCGTTGCTGCGCGAACGCGACCGGGACGCGGTGTTCGTCCAGATCAGCGAGTCGCACGTCGGCCGGGCGATCCGCACCCGGCGATGGAAGTACTCGGTGCGGGCACCCCACGCGGACGGCCGGGCCGATCCCGGCGCGCCCGAGTACGTCGAGGACCTCCTCTACGATCTCGACGCCGACCCCTACGAGCTGACCAACCTGGCCGGCCGGCCGTCGCACACGGAGGTCGCCGCGCACCTGCGCCGGCAGCTGACCGCGTCGATGCTGGCCGCCGGTGAGCCGGTTCCGGTCATCCGAGCCGCCGGGCGGGAAGGATGAGCCTCCGCACGCGGGTCAGCGCGTCAGCCAGTCGAGGTCGAGGCGAACGACGTGCAACGGGGCGGCGTTGGCGACGACTCGGTGGTTGCTCATGTACGCGACGACGATGGTGCCGTCGTCGGTCACGGCGATGTCGGAGTACCGCGCGCTCGGGGCGCTCGCGGTGATGAGCTTCTCGTCGATCCAGGTCCGGCCCTCGTCGACGCTGCGCCGGATGTAGAGCTGGCTGTCGCGGGAGACGGTCATGAGGAGCGTCCGATCGTCGTACCGGACGAACCCGAGGTTGTTGTCGCCGCCGAAATCGTGGGTGACGGTGCCGCGGTACTTGTACTGGTTCGTGACGCGCACCCGCCCCATGCGTCCGACGCCATCCCGGGTACGCCAGGGGACGAGAGCCGTCATGCCCTCCCTCCGGGCGGGCTGTGCTTTCGTCTCGACGGTTTCGGCGAACTCCGGGGTGGCCGTCCACGTTCGCCCGTCGTCGTCGCTGTAGAGGAGGCACGCCCGTCCGGGCACCACGACCCGGCCGGTTGGCAGAGTGAAGCCCGTCCCCCCGTTGGTCGGGAGACCGTTGGCGTGGTCGCTGGTGACGGTGGGGAAGGACACGTCTCCCCAGGTCCGGCCGCCGTCACCGCTCACCCGCTGGTGCAGCACGAGGTCCGGCGGTTCCCAGTTCTGCGGGCCGGCCGTGTACAGCGTGGCGAGGTCGCCGCCCATCATCGTCACGACGCTCGCATAGCCGCAGTCTCCGGCTTCCCCGCCGGCGTGGTGGATGATCCCACCCGGCGACCAGTTCCGCCCTCCGTCGACGCTCCGGAACGTCACGATGTCCGCGGCGCCCTTGTCCACGTTCACGCCCGGCGTCGTGACGGGGTATCGGTGCTGGGCCACGATCGTGAGCGTCTGGCTCCCGGTCGCGATGACTGTGGGGAGCTGATGGTTGCCGGCCGAGATTTGCCCGATGTCCTCGAACATCCCGGTGGACGTCCGCGCCGCCGCCGGTGCGGGACGTGTGACATCGGGGAGGTAGGCGGCACCCAGGCCGGCAGCTGCGCCGGCGAGGAACGTTCGTCGCTTCATGAGGATCCCTTCTGAGCCCGAGGGTGGCAGTGATCGTATGACTTGAAAAGTCATCTGAGCAATAGCTGAAATAGGAGTTGATTCATCTGATCTGTTGCTCTAGTCTTCCGTTGTCTCATCAGATGATCGAAGGTCGGCCCATGTCCTCTGTCCCGAAGTACCGCGAAGCTCAGCTCAGGCTGCGTTCGTTCATCGCCGAGCACGGACTACGAGCCGGCGACCAGCTGCCTCCGGAGGCGGAACTGGCCGAAGCGTTCGGCATCAGCCGTCTGTCGTTGCGGGAGGCCGTCAAGGGTCTGGAGACGGTCGGCGTCCTGCGAACGCGCCACGGCGGCGGGACCTACGTCGAGCCGTTCTCGTTCGCGCCGATCCTGGAAAACCTGCCGTACGCCCTTCAGTTGGAGGGGCGTGATCTCCTGAATCTCCTCGAGCTCCGTGCCGCTCTCGAGGAGGGGCTGATCGCGCGGGCGTCGGAGTGGATCCGGCGTCGCGACGTCGAAGAGCTGCGGGGCATCGCGACGGCCATGGCCGCCGAGGGCTGCACACCGGATGAGCACGCTGCCCTGGATCGGCAGTTTCATCGCCGCCTGTACGAGCCCTTGGACAATCCGCTGGTCAACCAGGTGATCGATCTGTTCTGGGAGATGTTCAACCGGCTGCACCGTGCGACGGTCGCTCAGCCGTCCACCCCCGCGGAGCTCGCTCGGATGCACCTGGACATCGTCGATGCGGTCGCCGCGCAGAGCGGCGAGGTCGAGGCGATGTACCGCCACTTCGAGAACATCCGCACGCGGCTCTAGGGCCGCGGAGCCCATTCGTCCTGATTCTCAGCTCAAGGAGGAGCGATGAACCGCGCCTGGAAACGTAAGGCCGTCGTGTGCGGCGCCGCCGCGGTTGCCGTCGTCCTGACCGCATGCGGTTCCGGCGACTCCGGTTCGGCCGAGGAGGGGGAGCCCGTCGACGACCTGGAGATCTGGGTCTTCTCCAGTTCCGCGCCTCCGGTCATCGAGGAGGGCTTCACCGCCGCGTTCCCGCAGTACGACGTCGAGGTCGTGGAGATCCCGATCGCCGACGTGACCCAGCGCCTCGTCGTCGCCCTCCAGGGCGGCGACGACCTGCCGGACGTCGTCCAGCTCCCGCTGCGTGAGTCAGGCGGGTTGTTCGCCACCGGCCAGTTCCTGGACCTGTCCGAGGAACTCGGTCCGATGGAGGACGACTTCGCCGAGGGCATCCTGGTGGGCGGGAACGGCGAGATCAACTCGTTCACGATGGGCCCGGGCAACATGGGCCTCTGGGTGAACCAGGCGGCCCTCGCCGAGCACGGCCTCGCCATCCCGGAGAACCCGACATGGGACGACGTCGTCGCCGTCGCGCGCGAGCTCCAGGCGGCCTCCGGCGGTACGCAGTACCTGTTCGTGCAGCCGCCGGGCACCAACGGCGCCAACATGTTCAACGCGTTCTTCAACTCGCGGGGCGGCACCTGGTGGGACGAGGACGGCGAGCTGGCCGTCGACGAGGACCTCGCGACGCAGACACTGGAGTTCATGGTCGGCCTCGACCAGGAGGGTCTCGTTTACCACGGGGTGTGGACCGACGCGACCTACTGGGACGCGATTCGCAACCAGGAGATCGTCGGCTGGACCATGAACTTCGGCGTCGGCAGCACCAGCCTGCAGGAGAACGTGCCGGAGCAGTCCGGCCAATGGCGACTGGTCACCTGGCCGACCTGGGCCGAGGGCGACGAGCAGCGCACCGGCGTCTTCGGCGGCAGCCTCTACGCCGGGCTCGACGGCGCCGACAACCCCGACGGGGCGCGCGACTTCATCATGTGGTGGCTCGCCCCCGAGGGCCTTCAGGCCCAGTCCGACACCCTGGGCCTCGTCTCGTACGAGCGGGCCGCTGAGGAGATCGACCTCGACCTCGAGGACCCGTACTTCGGCGGGCAGAACGTCCGTCAGGAGCTGTCCTCCGTGCCCTATCCGGCGTTCCACTTCTTCCACTGGCCGGAGACCGAGGCGGCCATCACGGCGGCCGTCGACCAGGCCTACGCCGGCGACCTCAGTCCCGAGGAAGCCGTCGCGCAGATCGTCGCGGAGCTCAGCGCGCTGTGAGCACGACCACCCGCCGCGCGACCCGCAAGTACCCGGCCTCGACGCCCTACCTGTTCATCGCTCCGTTCTTCGTGCTGTTCATCCCGTTCGGCGCCGGGTCGGTACTGCTGGCGCTCGGCATCGCCTTCGTGGACTGGCCGCTCGGTCAGGCGCCGGAGTTCGCCGGGTTCGACAAGTTCGCGACGGTGCTGGACGACCCGCTGTTCGGGCAGGCGATGGGCAACACGCTCTACATGCTCGTCGGGTTCCTCCTGGCACTGCTTCCGTTGTGCCTGTTCGTCGCCGTGCTGCTGAAGCAGCTGCGGCGGCGCACGGCGAACCTCGTGCAGGTGGTGATCTTCGCCCCGATCACGATGTCGCTGATCGCCGTCGCGCTCGTCTTCGACCTGCTCTACAACGAACGGGTCGGCTTCGTGAACGGCGCCCTCGACCTGATCGGTGTCGGCCCGGTCCCGTTCCTCACCGACGCCGACCTCGCGCCCTGGTCGATCATCGCGCTGCGGATCTGGCGGGTGCTGGGCTACTACGCGGTCATCCTCTACGCCGGGCTCCAGTCGATTCCGGACGAGTACTACGAGGCCGCTCAGCTCGACGGCGCCGGCGCCTGGCAGCGCTTCCGGTACGTGACGTTCCCCCTGCTGAAGCCGGTCACCCTGTTCGTGCTCGTCGCGTCGAGCATCGCGGCGTGGGAGCTGTTCGCGGAGGTCCAGGTGCTGACCGACGGCGGGCCGGCCCGGTCGACGCTCACCGCCGTCATGTACATCTTCGGGGCCTCGTTCGAGCAGTTCGACCTCGGCAAGGGCGCGGCCGCCTCCGTGCTCCTGGCGGCCGCGATCATCGTCAGCACCGCTGTCGCGAGCCGCTTCTTGAGGAGTGACGCCCGTGCGTAGGGGATCGGTGGCGCAACGGCTGGGACGGGGCGCCGTCGTCGGGCTCATCGTGGTCGTGGCGGCGTTTCCGCTGTACTGGCTGCTCATCTCGTCGCTCAAACCGAGCACCCGGCTCGGCGAGGTCGCGCTGATCCCGTCCAGCGTGACGCTCGAGAACTACGCCGCCGCCTTCGACACGCAGATCCCGCGATGGATGCTCAACACGTTCGGCATCGCGCTGCTCACGACGCTGCTGGGCGTGGCCGTCGCCGCGCTGGCCGGGTTCGGGTTCGCCCGCTACCGGTTCCGCGGGCGCTCGGTGTTGTTCGGCATGGTCCTGGCGAGCCTGGCGATCCCCGAGTACGCCCTGGTGCTGCCGCAGTTCACGATCATGCGGCAGTTCGGCCTGCTCAACACCTGGGCGGCGGTGATCCTGCCGCTCGCGGCCAACGCGCTCGTCCTCTTCCTCCTGCGGCAGTACTTCTCCCAGCTGCCCGAGGAGCTGTTCGACGCGGCCCGGCTGGACGGGAGCGGCGAGTTCCGGCTGTTCTGGACCATCGCTGTGCCCCTGGTCCGCCCGGGTCTCGGCGCGGCCGGCCTGCTGCTGTTCCTGAACGCGTGGAACGCGTATCTGCTCCCGCTGGTCATGCTCACGAACTCCGACCAGTTCACCATGCCGATCGGGCTCGCCTTCCTGCACTCACAGCTCAACTTCGGCATCGTCGAGCAGTCGCCATGGGGCGCCATCACGGCCGGCACGGTCATCTCGATCGTGCCGCTCATCCTCTGCCTGCTCGTCATGCAGCGACAGTTCATCGGAAGCCTCACCGCCGGCGCGGTGAAGGCATGACCGCATCGATCAGAAGGGCATCATGAAACCGCACCTGTCGGGGATGATCCCCCCGGTCGTGTCGCCCCTGACCGCCGAGCACCGGCCCGACACCGGCGCCGTCGAACGTCTGGCGGCTCATGTCGTCGGCGGCGGCGCCACCGGCGTCTTCGTCCTCGGATCCTGTGGCGAGGGCCCGACCCTGGAACCCGACGTCGCCACGGCGATCACGCGGGCCTACGTCGACGCGGTGGCCGGCTCCGTTCCGGTGCTCGCCGGCATCGGCGAGGCGAGCACCGAGCGAGCCGTCCGGGCGGCGATGGAGCACGAGCAGGCCGGCGTCGACGTGCTCGTGGTGATGGCGCCCATGTACTTCAACACCGAGACCGACGACGCTGTGGTCCGCCACGTCACCGCGATCGCCGAGGCCACGCGCCTGCCGCTCGTCGTCTACAACATCCCGCACCTGACCCACCACCCGATCACGCCTCGGGCGCTGCGGGAGGTCGCCGCCATCGACGCGGTCGTCGCGCTCAAGGAGTCGTCCGGCGACTGGGACACCTACAGCGCACTCGCCGAGACGGCGCGCTCCACCGGGCTCCAGGTGTTCCAGGGCGCCGAGGCACTGATCGCCCGCAGCCTCGCCTCCGGGGCGGACGGCGCGGTACCCGGGATCGCCAACGTGGTCCCCGGCCTGGCCGCGGAGCTCGTTCGCGCGGGCCTCGCCGGTGACACCGTTCTGGCAGCGGACCTGCAGCGACGGCTCGACGACGTCTGCGCGCTGTACCGGTCCGGGTTCTGGCTCAGTTCCCTCAAGTCGGCACTGGCCGAACTCGGGATCACCGGCCCGACGGCCGGCCGGGCGCTCGCGCCGCTCGACGGCGACGGGTTGAGCGAGGTCCGCCGCGTGTTGACGGTGGCCGGCCTGATCGGGGCGCCGGCATGACGCTCGTCGAGGCCGACGTGCTGGTCGTGGGTGGCGGGGTCGGAGGCGTCGCTGCCGCCCTCGCCGCCGCGGACGCCGGGGCCACGGTCATCCTCACCGAGGCGACCCGATGGATCGGCGGCCAGTTCACCTCGCAGGCGGTGCCGCCGGACGAACATCCGTGGATCGAGCAGTTCGGCGCGACCGCGACCTACCGCCGGTTCCGTGACGAGGTCCGCCGGCACTATCGCAGGTGGTACCCGCTGTCCGCGTCGGCGCGGTCGGCGCTGTACCTGAACCCGGGGAACGGTGCGGTGAGCGCGCTGTGCTACGAGCCCCGGGTCGCGCTTGCCATCCTGCAGGCGATGCTCGCGCCGCACCAGCGATCGGACCGGCTGGCCGTCCGCACCGAGCTCACGCCATGGCAGGTCCACCGCGACGGGAGCAGGATCACCGCCGTCGGCTTCCGCTCCGCCGACGGATCGGAGGAGTGGCTCACCGGGCGCTACGTCCTCGACGCGACCGAGACCGGGGAGTTGCTCGCGCTGGCGGGGATCCCCTACGTCACCGGCACCGAGTCCGCCGCCGAGACCGGCGAGCCCGACGCTCCCGGCGTCGGAGACCCGCAGATGATGCAGGGCTTCACCGTCTGCTTCGCCATGGACCACGTCGCCGGCGAGAACCACGTGATCGACCGGCCCGCGCAGTACGACCGGTGGACGGGCGCGGACGCACCTGTGCGCCCCGCGCCGCAGATCGGCTGGCCGGCGCCGTCCGCGGACCCGGCCGAACGCATGCGCCGTGTGCTCCGGCCGAACCCCGCTCCGGCCACGGACCCGGCGGTCATCGTCTCGGCCAGTCACCAGGGGCGGTTCGGCGACAACGGCGACTATAGCCCGATCGAGGACATCTGGCGCTTCCGCAGGCTCGTGGCCCGCGGCAACTTCGACCCGGCGCCGCCCAGCGACATCACGCTGATCAACTGCTCCGCGAACGACTACATCGCCGGCTCGATCGTCGACGTGGAGCCCGAGGTCGCGGCCGCGCACCTGGAAGGAGCGCGACAGCTCAGCCTCAGCTTCCTCTACTGGCTGCAGACCGAGGCGCCGCGGGCCGACGGCGGCACCGGCTTCCCGGGGCTGCGCCCGCGCGGCGACGTGACGGGCACCCCGGACGGCCTGGCCATGGCGCCGTACATCCGCGAGGGCCGGCGCCTGCGCGCGCTCGAAACCATCACACAGAACGACATCGCGGCATCGGTTCGGGGTGCGGCCGGCGCACGGGAGTACGACGACAGCGTCGGCGTCGGAAGCTACAAGATCGATCTGCACCCGTCGACGCACGGCGGTGAGCGGAAGTACGACGCCGCCTGGCCGTTCCAGATCCCGCTGGGCGCGCTGCTGTCGCCGGACGCCGACAATCTCGTCGCCGCCGCCAAGAACATCGGGACGACGCACATCACGAACGGTTGTTATCGCGTCCACCCGGTGGAATGGAGCGTCGGCGAAGCGGCCGGGGCGCTGGCCGCCTACTGCCTCGCCAGCGGTGCCGAGCCGATCGGCGTCCGGCAGTCCCCGGCACGCCGCACCGAGTTCCAGCGAACGCTCGTCGCACGCGGGGTGGACCTTGCCTGGCCCCGCGTCGCCCCGTACTGATGCGAGGTTGGTAGATGCGCAGCGATGAATGGAACGTCGTGGTCGTCGGGGGCGGGGCGGCGGGGATCGCCGCCGCGCTCGCCGCCGGCCGCATGGGAGCGCGGACCCTCCTCGTGGAGCGGGCCGGCTTCGTCGGCGGAGTGTCGGCGACGCTTCCCTGGCTGGGATTCCACGATCAGCGCTACCAGCGAGTCGTTCGGGGCCTGGCCGGCGAGTTCGTCGAGACCCTCGCTCGCTCCGGCCACGCCTCGCCGATCACTCTCGACCCGAAGTGCGGCTCGCTCGCCGCCGTACATTCGCACTACTGGAAGATCCTCGCTCTCCGGCTGCTGCGCGAGGCCGGTGTCACGGTCCTCATGCACGCGGTGTTCGTCGACACCGTCAGATCCCATGACCGGATCACCGGCATCGTCGTCGAGTCCAAGTCCGGCCGCGAGACGATCACGGGACAGGTGGTGATCGACTGTTCGGGCGACGGCGACGTCGCCGCACGTGGGGGAGTCGCGTGGGAGAAGGGCCGGACGGGCGACGGCCTGGTGCAGGCGCCGACTCTGGTGTTCCGGCTCGGCGGCATCGACGACGACGCCTTCCGCAAAGCCTGCCAGGACCCCGCCTTCAACTATCGCGAGTGGCTCGCCCCTTACCCGAGACTGTTCGCCCAGATGGCGGAGAAGCTCGAGACTGTCGACACGTACGTTCTCGGTGGCTTCGCCGGCGTGGTGGAGCAGGCACGTCGCGCCGGCGACCTGAACGTGCCGCAGACCCGGATCGTCGGCGTGAAACTCCACACGCGTGAGACACCGAACGAGCTGAGCGTCGTGATGACACGAGTCCTCGGCCTCGACCCGACCGACGTCGACTCGCTCAGCGAGGCGTACGCGCGGGTCTACGAGCAGGTCCCCGAACTCATCCGGTTCTTCCGGACCTACGTGCCCGGGTGCGAGCGGGCGCATCTCGTCGAGATCGCGCCCATGCTGGGGATCCGTGAGTCACGGCGGATCATGGGCGACTACGTACTGGCGGCGGACGACCTCATCTCCGGGGCGCGACACGACGACGACGTCGCCATGGGCGGCTACCACATCGACATCCACCGGCCGAGCGGAAGCTGGGTCAGCTCCACGAATGTCCGGGCGTACGGCATCCCGCTCCGGTCGCTCATCGCGCGTGGCGTGGACGGCCTCATGATGGCCGGCAAGTGCATCTCGGCCACGCACGAAGCGATCGCGTCGTCGCGGGTCATCCCGATCTGCATCGCCGAGGGACAAGCCGCAGGCACGGCCGCCGCCCTGGCGTCGCTGCCGGGCCGCGATGTCCGCTCCGTCCCAGTAGCCGAGCTGCAGTCGGTCCTCGTCGATGCCGGCGCCGAACTCGGACTGGACGAGCTCGAGCGTCATCCCGACGCCGACTCGTGGCCCGAGCTTCCGTTCGAGGAAACCAAGGTCGCACCCGACGCGGTGATCGCGGACAGCGCTTGGCTCACCTGAGCAGACCCGAGCGCCGTACCGAGGCGTCGGCCGTCACCGCCACGCCACGCGCAGCGCCGTCGTCGCCGCGAAGGGGTCCTGGCCGCGGTGGGTGAGGAGGATCCCCTCGCCCTCGGGCGTGGCGGTGCGCACGGGATCGCCGGCACTTACCCAGCGGTTCCAGGCGGCGGCGAAGGCGCGCACCCGGCGCACGTTCACGCCCAGGACCGACGGCACCGCGTGATAGACCACCGGGTTCGGCGGCGCGTCGCCCGCAAGCCAATCGCGGCCGGCGCGGCGCAGCGCCTCGGGACGCTCCGGGATGGTTTCGACGATGTAGCGCGGCACCACGTACCGGGGTGAGACCAGCGGAGCGAGCAGCTCGTCGAGCGCGGCGACGAACACGGCGGACGTCTCGGCGCTCGTCCCGGTGAGGACGAGACGGTACGTCCCGTCGCGCTCGGCGGCGGCGGTCACCGCGGCGGCGCCGGCCCCCGACAGGCCTGCCTCGTGCAGGGCGTCGGCGACGGCGCACGCGAAGTCGAACGGGTCCGGCCCGGCTGCCAGCCCGGCGAGGTCCCGTCCGGCGCGCAGCCGGCCGGCGCGTACGCGGCGTACGCGCACCCCGCCGGCGGCCGCACCGAGCGTCAGCGTCACCGCAGCGGGCCACCACAGTGCCGCCACCGCCAACACGGCCGTCAGCAGTGCTGTCAGCGCGGCCGCAGCCCACCAGTGATTCGACCGTCCGTACGTCTGAGCCGGCAGGTGGCCGTCCCGGCCGGCGCCGTGCGGGGCCGGGACCAGGGCGGGCGGGCGACGGCCGGGCTTCGGCCCGGGGCCGGGTCGCGCAGACTCGCCGAGCCGCGGCGTCACCCGGATGGTGTGCACCAGCTCGTCGCGGTACGGCGTGCCGACCTGCCACAGCGCCCGCACCCGCTCCCGGTCCTCGGCGCGGGTCAGCATCAGGGCGTTCTCGGCGGCGAACTCCGCGACCGGCGGAGGCGCGAACGGCGAGAGCCGGGGGTCGACGTGGCCGACCCCGGCGGCGATCTCGCCGGAGTCGGTGACGGCGAAGTAGCCGTCGTGCTTGCGGACGAACCGGTCCCAGCTGTTCGTGCCGCCGGGATGGTCCTCGGAGATGCACACGACGGTCCAGGTGTGGGCGACCTTCTCGGGCCAGTCCGGGTCGGTGCGCAGCGCCCGGCCGCGGGTCTGCACCACCGCGGTCGGGGTCGTGGCGGTCGTGAGGTCGACGAGCGTGTTGACGCCCTTGGCGTTCCAGCCCTCGCCGAGCAGGGCCCGCGTGCCGACCAGCGCCCGCGTCGCACCGGTCTCGTAGAAGCGGGTGACCAGCGGCACCCAGTGCCGCGACCGCCACCGGCCGGTGACGTCGACCATCCCTGTGGCACGTTCCGGGAGGTCGTCCAGGTCGAGGCCGGGCGCCTGCTCACGGACGAACGACACCAGCTCGCGCGCCGTGGCGACGTCGGCCGCCACCGCACGCCCGGTGACCAGGACCGGGCGTAGAGCAGCAGTGCGTGGGTCGGACAGCAGCCGGGCGAGCACGAGCCGCGCCGACCCCGCGTCGGCGTCGATGACGCCGCGCAGGCGGGCCGGCAGGGTGGCCGCGGCCCGCTCGTGGTCGCACAGCACCAGCGCGCGCAGCCGGTCACCCAGGTTCGCCGTCTCAGCGGCCAGGATCTCCACCGTGGCGTCAGTGGTCGCCTCACTCCGGGCCAGCACTCGGTCGACGGGGGAGCGGCCACGGCGGATGCCCCGCTTGGTCAGCTGGTACCCGATCCCCGGCAGGGCGCCCTTGATCGCGTCGACGGCTGCTCGATCGCGTGGGTCGTCCGAGGTCAGCAGGCCCGCGGTCACCCAGTCGTGCAGCAGCGTCACCCAGTCGTGTGCAGTCGGATCGTGCCGGTGCTCCTCGCGGACGACGGCGCCGTCGGGAAGCGCGAGCAGCCCGGCGTGGTGGAAGCGCAGCGCGGCCGCCGCTACGTCCGGCGCGTCTCCCTCGAGACGCGACCACGCGAGCGGTGGCGCCTGGCCGGCGCCGGTCCGCCGCGTCACGAATCGCTCGTCCAGCCAGTTCAGCAGGCCGACGCTGGCGAAGTCCGGTGCGAGCAGGTCGTTCTGGAGCTCCGCGAACCGCTCGGCCTCCGCGGCCAGCCACTGCGACTCCGTCGGTGACGGCGACGTGAACCAGGCCAGCTCGGCGAACGGTGCGAGGTGCCCCTCCCGCACGACCGACGGGATCGACGTGCTGTACAGCGGCGCCCCGAACAGCCGGTCGACCAGCTTCGCCTGCTCGGCGGTCAGCGTGCTCGGCGGCGTCCCCGTCAGTCCGATGACGTGCGCCTTGGGCAGGTCGTCGAGCAGTTCGGCCAGCAGCCGGCCCCAGACCTCGAGCAGATGGTGGCATTCGTCGAGGATGAGGGTGATCGGCCCGGCCGTCTCCAGCGCCTGGACCAGTGCGCGGCCGTTCTCGTGCAGGCGCCCGCGCAGGCGTCCGCCCGTCCGCCCGTGCCCCTCCTCGTCGACCTCCGCGTCCGGGTCGAAGGTGGCCAGCGCCTGATACGTCAGCGCCGTCACAGGACGGTCCAGGCCACGGTCGGTCCCCGCCGGGATGTGCGCCGGGGTGAACTCGCGCCACGCCGCGACCCACTGTCCCTGGATGGCCGTGTTCGGCCCGAACACGACGATCGGCCGGCCCAGGCGCCGGGCCGCCTCCAGGCCGACGAGGGTCTTGCCGGCGCCGGGCGGCAACACCACCCACGCCCGCTGCCGCCCCACCGCGAACGCCTCGCCCAGCGCGTCGAGGGCGAGCCGCTGGTGGCGCCGGAACGGCCGCGGATACCCGGCCGCCGCCCACCCCACCTCGTCGCGCATCGGCTCATCATGCCGTTCTCGTCAGCGGCGCAGGATCGAGGTGAGGACGCGGAGGGTCAGGACGCCGCCGAGCAGGAGGAGGCTGTAGGCGACGAGCTCCAGCAGGCGTAGCGACGTGGTGAGCTGTGGACCGTCCTCGATGCTCAACAGGATGGCGCCGACGACGCCGGCGGCGGTGGCGAGCACGGTGAGCAGGGATTGGTGGACGAGCGAGGTGATGAACGCGCGGTCCTGGCGGTCGGCGATCACCCTGGTGCCGCTGGAGAAGCGGCCGTGTTCGAGTGCGCTGGTGAGCCGGTCGAGCCGGCGGGGCAGGCGTCGCGCGAGGGGGAGGAGCTTGGCGGCCTCCGCCATCGCCAGGCTGCGCAGGGAGTCCGGGTGCATCGCGTGTTGCAGGTGCTCGCCCGCGAACGCCCGGCATTCCGCCACGATGTCGAAACCGGGCGCCAGCTGGGCGAGCGTCCCCTCGACGGTCGCGAGCGCACGGAAGACCGCGGCCAGCTCGGGCGGCACGGCGACCCCGTACTTCGTCACGAGCCGGAACAGGTCGGAGAACATCGTCACGTCGACGGTGAGCCCGGGACCCAGGTGCCGGGCCATGAAGCGGCCGATCGCTCGTTCCAGCCCGGCCTCGTCGACCTCCTCGGGGCGCTCGACGATCTCGATCAGCGAGTCGGTGAGCAGCGTCGCGTCGGAGGTCTCGATCGCCAGCAGCATGCGTTGGAACGCCGACCGGACGCTCGGGTCGAGCCGGCCGACCGAGCCGAAGTCGAGCAGGCCGAGCCGCCCGTCGCGCAGGAGCAGCAGGTTGCCGGGATGGGGATCGGCGAGGAACACCCCGTCGAGCATGATCTGCGTGAGCAGGGCCCGAAGCAGCCGCCGGGCGAGCTCGTCCCGATCCATTCCCCGCTCGACGATGATCGTTTCCGCCTGGTTCAGGGGCAGGCCGTCGAGGTAGTCGAGGACCAGAACCTTCGACGTGCAGAGCGCGCGATGCGTCGGAGCGATCACGACGTCGTCGCTGCGGTGGGTGGCGAGCACGCTGGCGATGTTGCGTGCCTCGATCTTGAAGTCGAGCTCCTCCCACAGGGCCTCGGCGAACCCGTCGGCGAGCTCGCGCAGGCCGATCGACCTCGCCCAGTCGGCCCGCCGCTCCAGCATGCTGGCGATGCGCAGCGTGATGTCCAGGTCGCTGTCGACGATGGGACCGATCCCGGGCCGCTGCACCTTGACGACCACCTGTTCGCCGGTGTGCAGCCGGGCCCGATGGACCTGGCTGATCGAGGCGGCGGCGAGCGGCGTGCGGTCCAGCTCGGCGAACACCTCGTCGACCGGCCGCCCGTACTCCTCCTCGAGCAGGGCTTCGACGCCCTCGTACGGGATCGGCGCGACGTGGCTCTGCAGCCGGCCGAGCTCCTGGGTGAACTGCGGCGGCAGCAGGTCGTGCCGGGTGGAGAGGATCTGGCCGAACTTGACGAACGCGACGCCGGCCTCCTCGAGCGCGCGGCCGAGGCGCCGGGCGAGCTCGGCGCGTTGGCCGGGCAACGGCGCCTTGCGCGAGCTGGTGTAGCCGCCGAGGCCGTGACGGGCGGCGATGCGGCTGACCTGGAGGTAGCGGCGGACCCGCCGCTGCCATTGACGAAACCCGCGGTACCAGCGCAGCGGGCGCAGCCTCGACCCGGCGGGTGCGACGAGCTCGCCGGCGAGGAGGACGCCCATCGCGGCGAGCACGCCGATGCCGATCCACAGCACGACGAACGGCCAGCCCTCGCCGCTGACGCGTTGCCCGAGCGCGAACGCCGACGCGCCGACGCCGGCGGCGCCGGCGAGGATCAGCCGCACGGGGCCGGCCCGCAGCTCCAGCATCCGGCGGGCGGCGAAGGAGAGCAGCACGATCCAGAGGGTGACGAAGCCCGCGACCACGAGCGCGCCGACGTTCACGGCCGTCCCGCGTCCTGGCGCCCGTGCCGTCCCGCGAACGCGGGAACGAGCGCGGCGCCGGTCGTTCCGGTGGCTTCGATGATCAGCACGTTGGTCGGTGCCATGGGCTCCCTCACTCAGGTGTCGGCCCGGCCGCGCTCTCGCACTACTAGCGAGACTCGCATCGCGGCTGCCCGAACCGCGTGCTTCTAGCCGGGACGCGTCATCCTAGTGTCCTGCGCCGGAAATCCGCGGTCGAAGTTGGTGTCCAGGTGGATGCCTCGCAAGGCGCCGGAGGAGGTCGATGCGGTGCCATCGGACGACGACGGCAACGCCGCGAGGCGCCGCATGGGCGCCAAATCCGGCCGCAGGGATTTCCGGCGCAGGACACTAGCGGCTGTGGTCAGGATTCGAGGAAGTCCTGGATCGCTGTGACCACCGCGGACAGGTCGGCGGCGTCCGGGAGGTGGTAGGGGCCGTCCAGGGGGACGAGGTGGGCGTGCGGCAATGCGGTGGCCAGCTGGTGGGCACCGGCGAAGGGGACGACGCGGTCGTGGTTGTAGTGCAGCACCAGGGCAGGGGCGGTGATCCGGGGGAGCAGCTCGGAGACGTCGATCTCGTAGACGGCTTCCAGATAGCCGGCGGCCACCTCGCGGGGTGCCGAGTCGCGCAGGACCTGGGCGAAGTGGAAGGCGGCGGCGTCGGAGGCGCCCGGGCGGTAGAGGTCGGCCATCAGGCGAGAGCCCAGGCCCCAGTGGGCGCGGACCATGTCGACCAGGGTGCGGTTGAGGTCGGTGTGGGTGAACACGGACGGCCCGCTGGCGTACGTGCCGAAGAAGATCAGCCGGTCGACCAGCTCCGGGTGGCGGGCGGCGCAGGCGATCGCCACCGGGCCCGCCTGCGACATGGCCAGCAGGCTCGCCCGGCCGCCGGTCCGGCGGATCACGGCGGCCAGTTCGGCGACGCTGGGCTCCAGGCCGTAGTCGCCGGGGACGCCGCCGCGGGACAGCCC
Source organism: Jiangella alkaliphila (assembly GCF_900105925.1). Lineage (NCBI taxonomy): Bacteria > Bacillati > Actinomycetota > Actinomycetes > Jiangellales > Jiangellaceae > Jiangella > Jiangella alkaliphila. The sequence continues at coordinate 3,766,313 of NZ_LT629791.1, forward strand.
CGTGCCGTACCGGTCGTACAAGGTCAGGCGGGTGCGTCCGGCCAGGCGCTGCAGGAGGGACGAGCGCGGGTCGCGGCCGGAGGCGGTCACCTCGATGGAGGAGACCCAGGCGGGCAGCGCGATCAGTGGCGGGCCGGCGCCGATCTCGGCGTACGCGATCGTCCGGTCACCGGCGGAGGTGTAACGGGCCTGCAGGCCGGCCAGCGGTGGCGGGTCGGCGGGTGCGCCGGGGACCTCGTGCCGGAGAATCTCCAGCTCCAGCCGCCGTATCGGCTCCGACGGCTCCAGGCCGAGCTCGTCGGCCAGGTGGTCCTTGTAGGCCTGGTAGCTCCGCAGGGCGTCGGCATGGCGGCCGAGCTCGTACAGCGCGCGCATCAGCAGGGCGCGGCCGCGTTCCCGCAGCGGGTGCTCGGCCACGAACGGCTCCAGGGACGGGAGTGCCTCGGCCGGCCGGTCGCACTCCAGCAGCGCGGCGGCCCTGGCCTCGGCCGCCGCCAGCCGCGCCTCGGTCAGGCGGATCGCCGCCAGCCTGGCCACGTCGGTGTCGGCGAACTCGGCGAAGGCGGTGCCGCGCCACAGCCCGAGGGCGTCGTCGAGCAGGCTGACGGTCTCGGCCGGCGGCGCCTGCCGCGCCTGGTCCACCAGGGCCTCGAACCGGACGGCGTCGATCTCCACCGTGTCCGGACGCAGTGCGTAGCCCGGGGGACGGGTGACCAGCACGTCCGGGCCGAGCATCCGGCGCAGCCGGGAGACCAGGCTGTGCAGCGCGCTCGCCGGCTCGGCGGGTTGCGCATCGCCCCACAGCAGGTCCGCCAGCCGATCGGCCGAGACGACCTCACCAGGCCGAGCCAGCAGCGCCGCCAGCAGGGCGCGCTGACGGTTGCTGAGCGGAAGCGGCTCGTCCGCCTCGACGGCCTCGACAGACCCGAGCACCCAGAACCTCATGCGCCGCGACGATAGCCGCTAGCGAATGGCCGTGCCGGCGATCTGGGGGTTGATCGGCAGGAACGCCGATCGCATGCTGTAGCGCTGTAGCTCCACGGACGTGAAGCCGGCGTCGCGGATGGCGCGCTCGGTGTCGCGGCGGACGTCGCAGCCCTCGAAGAGCCAGTGCCAGGGCCTGGCGGCCAGCCGTTGCAGGCGCCCGTAGCCGCCGTCAGCCCGTACGTGCTCGAGGAACAGCAGCCGCCCGCCGGGGCGCAGCACCCGCCACGCCTCCTCCACGGCCGCGACCGGGTCGGGCACGGTGCACAGCACCAGCGTGCTCACCACGGCGTCGACGCAGGCGTCAGGCAGCGCGATCCGTTCGGCGCTCCCGGCGCGGAGCTCCAGGTCGATGACGTGGCGACGGGCGGCGGCCCGCAGCGGGCCGTGCATGTGGACGTTCGGCTCGATGGCCACGAGCCGGGTGCCGGGCCGGTAGTAGCGCAGGTTGGCGCCGGTCCCGGGGCCGATCTCCACGACCTGGTCGGGCAGGTCCGCGAACAGGACCCGCTTCCGCGCGCCGACGAGCAGGTGGGCGTAGCGGTCGACGGCGCGCAGCGTGGCGGCGTTCAGGCGCCCCCGGATCGGGTTGCTCAGGCGGTGCCCGGTGCTCGTGTCCGGCTCGCTCATGCTGCCGCTCCCTCGGTCTCGATGCCGGTGGCGAACTCGCTGATCAGCGCGTTCACCTCGGCGGCCCGGGTGACCTGCGGGCAGTGCCCCGCTCCCGGCAACGGACTGAGGACGGCGTCCAGCGCCCCGGCGAGCACGGCCGACCAGGCGGCCGGCACGACGGCGTCCCGGTCGCCGTGGATCACCAGGACCGGGCAGGTGACCTGCCCCGCCAGTCCGCGCAGCTTGGCGGCCTGGCCGGCGGCCGACCGGCCCGAGCGCGCGGTGACACCGGCGGCGAGCACCTCCGGGGTGGCGTCCAGCGCCATCCGGACACCGTCCTCGCGAGCCTCGGCGGTGGCTTCGTCGCCCAGAGCCGTGTCGACGAACCACCGGGCGAAGCCGGGGTAGTCGCGCCGCCAGGCGTGCCGGTTGTAGCGCGCCCACCCGTCGTCGTCCGGTAGCTCCTCGTCGAAGGTCGCGATGGCGCGCACCAGGGGAGCGCGCTCGTCACCGGTGAGATCGACCCCCGCGGAGATCAGCACCAGCCCGGCGACCCGGTCCGGATGCAGCGCGGCGGTCAGGTAGGCGACCAGCCCGCCCAGGGAGTTGCCGACGAGCACGGCCCGGCCGGCTCCGGCCGCGTCCAGCACCGCGAGCGCGTCGGCCACCAGCTCGCTGACCTGATAGCGCTCCGGTTCGGCCGGCCGGTCCGACCGGCCGCTGCCCCTGGCATCGAACGACAGGCAGCGGAACCGATCGCCCAGCACGTCACGCTGGGCCGCCCACAGCCCGCTGCCGGCGATCATCCACGCCGGCAGGAAGAGCAAGGCGGGCGCACCCTGCCCCACCTGCTCGTACGCGATCCCCACACCATCGCGCTCCACCCGGCCCAGCTCTGGTCGCAGCATCATGTCTCCTCGGCGGTGCTCGCTCGAAACGGCTGCCACCAAGGTCCCCGCCCCGCCTGTCGCGCCACTGTCATCCGGCTTGCCGCCGGCTGCCGAGCCGATCCCTGAGGCCGTTGTCAGTGAAAAACCCTGAAGACACTGTCGGTGGGGCGCGATACCGTCCTGGCGACCACGATGAGTTTTGGCACTACCGCCGGTCTGACTCCAACGACCGACACTCGGACCTCAAGGGGGGAAGATCATGACACGCTCACTCACCGGGCGCCTGACCGGGCGCTTCGGCAAATGGGTCGTGCTCGCCGTCTGGCTGGTGCTCGCCGCCGTCGGCGGGAGCCTCGCCGGTCAGCTGACCGACGTCGAAGAGAACGACACCGTCGAATGGCTGCCGAGCAGCGCCGAGTCGACCGCCGCGTTCAAGGAACAGGCCGACTTCGCCTCCACCGATGCCGTCCCCGCGGTCGTCGTCTACGTCCGCGACGGCGGCGTCACCGACGCCGACATGGCCAAGGCGATGGCCGACGCCGAAGAGTTCCAGAACTTCGAGGCCCTCGACGGCGAGGTCCAGGGCCCCATTCCGTCCGAGGACGGCGAGGCGCTCGAACTGATCGTCCCCCTCAACATGGGCGACGACTGGGAGGCGGCGCCGGACCTGCTGGAAGAGGTGCGCGATCAGGCCACGGGCGAAGCCGGTGACCTGCAGGTGGAGGTCGCCGGGCCGCTCGCGATGGTGGCCGACCAGGCCGAGTCGTTCAGCGATCTGGACGGCAATCTCCTGATCGCCGCGGTCGCCGTCGTGATCGTGATCCTGCTGCTGACCTACCGCAGCCCGATCCTGTGGATCCTGCCGTTGCTCTGCGCCGGAGTCGCGGTGACGTGCGCGCAGGGCGTGGTCTATCTGCTCGCCAGGTACGCCGATCTGACCGTCAACGCGCAGAGCGCGAGCATCCTCGCGATCCTCGTCCTCGCGGCCAGCATCGACTACGCGCTGCTGCTCGTCGCCCGCTACCGCGAGGAGCTGCGCCGGCACGACGACCGGCACGAGGCGATGAGCGTCGCCCTGCACCGGGCCGGCCCGGCCGTCATGGCCAGCGCCGGCACCGTCGTGCTCGGCATGCTCTGCCTGGTGGTCGCCGAGATGAACTCGACGGCCGGCATGGGCCCCGTCCTCGCTGTCGGTGTCGCCGTCGGCATGGCGGCGATGCTGACGCTGTTCCCTGCCGTCCTGGTGATCTTCGGGCGCTGGATCTTCTGGCCGCGGCGGCCGCACGTCGGCAGCGACGAGCCCACGACCCGCGGCTTCTGGGCCAAGGTCGGCAACTCGATCCGCCCCCGGCCCCGGCTGGTCTGGGTGACCACCAGCGTGATCCTCGGTGCGTTGGCGCTGGGCATCACCCAGCTCAACGCCAACGGCCTCACCTTGGAGGAGGGCTTCACCAGCGAGCCCGACTTCGCGCAGGCGGAGCAGGTTCTCGGTGAGCACTTCGACGTCGGCGCCGGCGACCCGGTCACGGTGATCGCGAACGCGGACCAGATCGACGCCGTGTCGTCGGCCCTGGAGGACAACGCGGCCATCGGCTCCGTCAGCGAGCCGGTCGTCGTCGGCGACCGGGCCTACGTCGAGGGCACCCTCACGCTCCAGCCCTACAGCGACGAGGCGGGCGACGCCATCGACGACATCCGTTCCGCGGTGCACGGCATCGAGGGCAGCGACGCGGTCGTCGGCGGTTCAGCCGCCATCAACGTCGATCTGCAGGAGGCGTCGGCGCGCGACAACGTCGTCGTCATCCCGCTGGTGCTCGCGGTGGTGCTGCTGATCCTGGTCCTCCTGCTCCGCTCGCTGACCGCGCCACTGGTGCTGATCGGCACGGTGATCCTGTCGTTCGCCGCGGCGCTCGGGGTGAGCGGGTTCGTGTTCGAGAACGTGTTCGGCTTCGCGGGCACCGACTCGTCGTTCCCGCTGTTCGCGTTCGTGTTCCTCGTCGCCTTGGGCATCGACTACAACATCTTCCTGATGACCCGGGTGCGTGAGGAGGCCATCAAGGTCGGCACCCGGCGCGGTGCCCTGATCGGCCTGGCCGCGACCGGCGGCGTCATCACGTCGGCGGGCGCGGTGCTGGCGGGGACGTTCGCGGTGTTCCTGGCGATGCCGCTGGTGTTCCTGGCCGAGATCGGGTTCGTGGTGGCGTTCGGCGTCCTGCTCGACACGCTCATCGTGCGGGCGGTGCTGGTCACCGCGCTCAACCTCGACATCGGCCGGCACATGTGGTGGCCCAGCAAGCTCGCGAAGGTGGAGGACTCCGACGAGACTCAGGCGCCTCCAGGAGAGCGCACCCTCACCGAAGCACGTCCCTGAGACCAGGCCGGCTCCCGCTTCCCCACGCGGCTCTGCGCGGGGAAGCGGGAGCGGCCGGTCCACAACGGGTCTGCAACATCGGTTGACACCTGCTCTTACCGGCGAGTAAGAACTCGCATACAGTCCGCCGGCCGCGCTGAACGCGCAGCTGACGTGGACGGAGGTGAGAGCGACCGGTGCTCGCAGTCGAGAACCTCGAAGTCGTCTACGAGGACGTCGTCCTCGTCCTCAAGGGTGTCACGCTCGAGGTCCCGCGCGGCCAGGTCGTCGCTCTCCTCGGCGCGAACGGCGCGGGCAAGACGACGGTGCTGCGGGCCATCACCGGGCTCCTCGGCGTGCATCGCGGCTCCATCACGAAGGGCTCGGTGCGCCTCGACGGCGCGGCGATCGACCACCTGGACGCGCCGCGGGTGGTGGCCGCGGGCGTCGGCCAAGTGATGGAGGGCCGGCGGGTGTTCGCCGAGTTCACCGTCGAGGAGAACCTGCGCATCGGCGCGCACACCGCCCCGGGCGGAGCGCTGCGGGCCGGGCTGGACCGCGTGTTCACCCTGTTCCCCGTGCTCGCCGACCGGCGCATCCAGCTGGCCGGGTACCTCTCCGGCGGCGAGCAGCAGATGCTGGCCATCGGCCGGGCACTGATGACCGAGCCCGCGTACCTGCTGCTCGACGAGCCCAGCCTCGGCCTCGCGCCGCTGATGGTGCAACGCATCCGCGACCTCATCGTCGAGATCAACCAGCAGGGCACGTCGATCCTGCTCGTCGAGCAGAACGCCGCCATGGCGCTGTCCATCGCCACGCACGGCTACGTGCTCGAGAACGGCAAGATCGTCATGGACAAGCCGGCCGCGGCGCTGCTTGACGACGAGGACATCCGCGAGTTCTATCTCGGCCTGCGCGAGGAGGGCGCCGCCTCGTTCCGCGCCGTCAAGCACTACAAGCGGCGCAAGCGGTGGTTGTCATGAGCGCACCCGCGACCGCTCGGCCCCTGCTGGAGGTGTCCGGCCTCACGCTGCGCTTCGGCGGGATGACGGCCGTCGACGCCGTGGACTTCGCCGTCGCACCGGGCGAGCTGTTCGCGATCATCGGGCCCAACGGCGCCGGCAAGACGTCGATCTTCAACTGCCTGTCCGGGGTCTACCGGCCGCAGCAGGGCTCGATCCGCTTCGACGGCGAGGACCTGCGCGGCCGGCGGCCGGACGCCGTCGCCCGGCTCGGAATCGCGCGCACGTTCCAGAACATCGAGCTGTTCGAGAACCTCACCGTGCTCGACAACCTGATGCTCGGGCGCCACCAGCACCTCGACTACGGACCACTCGCCGGGCTCGTGTACGCCGGCAAGGCCAGGCGGGCGGAGCTGACGAACCGCCGGGTGGTCGAGGAGATCATCGACTTCCTCGAGATCGAGTCGATCCGCCGCAGCCTGGTGGGGATGCTGCCGTACGGGCTGAAGAAGCGGGTCGAACTGGGCCGCGCGCTGGCCATGGAACCGCGGCTGCTGCTCCTCGACGAACCGGTGGCCGGCATGAACCTCGAGGAGACCGAGGACATGGCCCGGTTCATCCTCGACATCCGCACCGAGCTCGGCGTCACCATGGTGATGGTCGAGCACGACATGGGTCTGGTGATGGACATCGCCGACCGCGTGCTGGTCCTCGACTTCGGGCAGCGCATCGCGCTGGGCGAGCCGGCGGGGGTCCAGCGGGACCCGGCGGTGATCGAGGCGTACCTGGGTGCGCCACCATGACGACGACCGAACCGGCGAGGCTGCGCGACTGGGACACGATCCCGGCCCGCATCGCCGAGCGCGCCGCCCAGCACCCGGACCGCGTGTGCCTGCGGGAGAAGCGCCTCGGCATCTGGCAGGACATCTCGTGGCGCGAGTACTGGGCGAACTGCCGGCTGGCCGGCCACGCGCTGGCGGCGCTCGGCGTCGAGCCCGGCGACCGGGTGGCGATCCAATCGGAGAACCGGCCGGAGTGGCTCTACGTCGACGTCGGCGCCGTGGCCATCCGCGCGATCACCGTCGGCCTGTACTCCACCAACCCCGCGCCGGAGATCGCCTATCTGCTGCGCGACTCCGGCGCGACGGTGCTCGTGGCGGAGGACCAGGAGCAGGTCGACAAGGCCCTCGAGGTCGAGGCGCAGTGTCCCGACCTGCGGTGGATCGTCTACCTCGAGCCGCGCGGCGTGCGCGCGTACGACCACCCGAAGCTGCTGGGCTGGACGGAGTTCCTGGACCGCGGGCGCGACCACGCCGCCGCGCAGCCGGAGCTGCTGGCCCGGGCCGGTGCGGCGGCGCAGGCGGACGACGTCGTCACCCTCATGTACACCTCCGGCACCACGGGTCCGCCCAAGGGCGCGATGCTCACCGTCCGCAACGTCGACTTCGCGACCCGGACGCTGATCCTCGGCGGCGGGCTCTACGACCCGGCGCCCACGGAGGACGACGTCGTGCTCTCCTACCTGCCGCTGTGCCACGTCGTCGAGCGAGCCGCCACGGAATGGGGCAACGCGGCCGCCGGCACCACCATCCACTTCGCCGAGTCGATCGACACCGTGCAGGCGAACCTGCGGGAGGTCCAGCCGACACTGTTCTTCGGCGTCCCGCGCATCTGGGAGAAGATCTACGCCGGCGTCGAGGTCCGGATGAACGCCGCCTCGCGGCTCAAGCGCGGGACGTACCGCTTCGCGATGCGGCTGGCCGCGCGCATCGGCGACGAGCTGGTCCGCACGGAGGGCAACCACACCGCGCGGACGCGGCTGCTCTACGCGCTGGGCTACCCGCTGCTGTTCCGGGCCCTGCGCGACCGCATCGGCCTGCGCAAGGTGCGGGCGGCCAGTTCCGGAGCCGCGCCCATCTCGCCGGACGTGCTGCGGTTCTTCTTCGGCATCGGCGTGGTCATCTGCGAGGCGTACGGGATGACCGAGAACGCCGCCGTGGCGACGTCGAACCGCCGCGGCCGCGTCAAGCTGGGCACGGTCGGCGAGCCACACGCCGGCACCGAGCTGCGCCTGGACGAGCGCACGAACGAGATCCTGACCCGCCACCCGGGCAACTTCGCCGGCTACTGGCGCAAGCCCGGCGCGACCGCGGACGTGGTCGACGGCGACGGCTGGCTGCACACCGGTGACGTGGGCACGTGGGTCGACGGGAGCCACCTCAAGATCGTCGACCGGATCAAGGACGTCATCATCACCGCCGGCGGCAAGAACATCGCACCGTCGGAGCTGGAGAACGCGCTCAAGACGTCGCCGTACATCAAGGAGGCCGTGGTCGTCGGCGACCGGCGGGCCTACCTCACCGCGCTGATCGGCATCGAGCCGGACACCGTCGGCGACTGGGCCCAGCGCGCCCGCATCCCTCACACCACCTACCGGGACCTGGCGGAGAAGGAAGAGGTCCTCACCCTGGTCCAGGACGTGATCAAGCGGGCCAACGCCAAGGTCGCCCGGGTGGAGCAGATCCGCAAGTTCCGGGTCATCCCGAAGGAGCTCGATCACGACGACGGCGAGCTCACGGCGACGCAGAAGGTCAAGCGGGCAACGCTGCACGAGCGCTTCGCCGACCTCGTCGAGGACATGTACGCCAACCGCACGGACTTCCCCGGCGGCGATCTGGCGGAGGTCCACACGTGGACGAACTGATCGCCTCGGTGGTGCGCGGGCTGGGCATCGGCAGCACCTATGCGCTACTCGCCGTCGGGTTCGTGATCATCTACCGGGCCACCAAGGTGATCAATTTCGCGCAACCGGCGCTGATGATCCTGGGCGGCTACTTCACGTCACTGTTCGCGACGCGGGCCGGGCTGCCGTTCCCGGTGGCAGTGCTGCTGGCGATGGTGGCGGTCGCCGCGGTCGGCGCACTCTGCGAGCGGGTGGCGCTTCGCCCGATGGTGGGCGAGCCGCCGTTCGCCGCGGCCATGGTCACCGTCGGGGTCTTCATCGTCCTGCTCATCGTGGCGTTCCGGCTGATCGGAACGCAGGTGCTGACCGTCGGCGATCCGTGGGGTCTCTCCCGGACCACCGTCCTCGGCGTCTCCGTCGCCCAGGTCGACATCGCCAAGTTCGTCATCTCGCTGGCCGCGATCGGCGTCGTGGGGCTGTTCCTGGCGCGGTCGCGGCTCGGCCTGGCCATGCGGGCGACGGCGCTGGACCAGGAGGTCGCTCTGGCGCAAGGCGTCGACGTGGGCCGGATCTTCGGGCTGTCGTGGGCCATCGCGGGCGCCATGGCGGCTCTGGCCGGCATGCTCATCGGCACCGCGTCCGGGGGCATCGAGGCCACGACGGCGCTGGTCGCGCTGAAGGCGCTGCCGGTGATCATCCTCGGTGGCCTCGACTCGATCAAGGGTTCGGTCTACGCGGGCCTGCTGATCGGCGTCGCCGAATCGCTGACCCGCACCTACCAGCCCGAGTACGCGCCGTTCCTCGGCGCGAACTTCGACGTGGTCGTGCCGTACGTGATCATGATCGTGGTGCTGATGATCAGGCCGTACGGACTGTTCGGCACGCCGGAGGTGCAGCGCGTATGAGCCTGACCACCGATGGTGCGCGACGCCGCGGGCTCGGCCGCTCCGGCTCGGTGCGCGGGCGGCCGGCCCTCTACACCAGCTATGCCGCCGACCAGGCGATCTGGAACACCCCGGCCAAGCGGGTGTGGACGCTGGCACTGTTGGTGGTCGTCCTGGCGTTGCCCTTCTACCTGACCCGCGACGTGACCAGCCTGCTCACCACGGTGTTCGTCTACGCGATCGGTGGCATCGGGCTGAACCTCGTGACGGGGTACGCCGGCCAGGTCTCGCTCGGGCACGCGTTCTTCCTCGGGCTGGGCGCCTACACGGCCGCGGTCTTCGGCGGCGAAGCGACCGGGTCGGAGGTGGGACTCGGGCTGGACATGGCGATCTGGCTGCCCCTGGCCGGCATCGTCCCGGCCCTCGTGGGCCTCGCGGTCGCGCCGCTCGCCGCCCGGGTCCGCGGCCTGTACCTGGCGATCCTCACGCTGGGACTGGTGTTCATCGGGCAGCACATCTTCAACGAGGCGGACGCGATCACCGGCGGCGCGGGCATCGGGCGCGCCCCCGCCGAGCCGGTGCTGTTCGGCGTCGACCTGACGACGCGGTTCGTGCTGTTCGGGACGCGGATCAACCGTGACATGGTCTATTACGTCCTCTGCCTCGTGGTGCTGCTGGTGCTGGCCGTGGCCGCACGCAACCTCACCCGGTCGAAGTGGGGCCGGGCGTTCGCCGCCGTCCGAGACCGCGACATCGCCGCCGAGGTGATGGGCGTGTCACTGCTGCGGACCAAGACGCTGGCGTTCACCGTCTCGTCGTTCTACGCCGGCATCGCCGGTGCCCTGCTGTCAGTCGTCGTCGGCCGGATCAGCCCGAACACCTGGGACCTGTTCCTCTCCATCGACTTCCTGGCCGTCGTCCTGATCGGCGGCGTCGCGACCATCACCGGATCGATCATGGGCGCCGCCTTCGTCGTCCTGCTGCCCCGGCTGGTCGACGAGCTCTCCGCCTACCTGCCGTTCATCTCCGGCAGCGCCGGCGAGGGCTTCCTGTCGGTGTTCCAGCTCCAGACCATGATCTTCGGCGCGTTGATCGTCGTGTTCCTCGCCCTCGAGCCGCGCGGGCTCTACGGCCTGTGGGTGCGGGTGCGCAATTACTGGAAGGCGTGGCCGTTCTCGTACTGATCCACCAACCTGGAGGGAGAGCTCGATGAGGAGCTTCAGAAGCGGCTGGATCGCCGCCGCATGTGGAGGGCTGGTGCTGGCGGCCGGCGGATGTGCGTCCGACGACGCCGAGACCGGCCCGGGCGTCTCGGACGACCCGTGTCCGGACGCGGTCAACGCCGACAACGGGTGCATCTACCTGGGCGTCCTGTCCGACCTGACGGAGGGCCCGTTCGCGGCGCTGGCGGTCCCGATCACCGACGGCCAGGAGGCGTTCTGGCAGCGGGTGAACGAGGAGGGCGGCATCGGCGGATACGACGTCGACATCACCGAGTTCACCCGCGACACCCGATACGACCCGCAGGAGCACAGCGCCGCGTACCGGGAGATCGAGCCCGAGATCCTGGCGCTCGCCCAGACGCTGGGGACCGAGACCACCGAGGCGATCCTCGGTGACATGGACTCCGACGACGTCATCGGCGCGCCGGCGTCCTGGTGGTCGGGCTGGAACTTCGAGGACAACGACAACGGCCTCATCCTCGAGTCGGGCTACTCCTACTGCCTCGAGTCGCAGATCGGGCTCGACTGGTTCTCCGAGAACGTGGCACCGCCCACGTCCGTGCTGGCCGTGGGGTATCCCGGCGACTACGGTGGCGACTCCGCCGCGGGGGTGGAGGCGTGGACGTCGGCAGCCGGCGCCGAGTTCGCCGGCTTCGTCGAGACGGCGCCGAACGCGACGGTCGGCTCGCAGGACGCCGCCATCGGGCAGGTGCTCCAGTCCGGCGCCGACGTGGTCGTACTGGCCGTCGGGCCGGCCGAGACCGCCGAGATCGTCGGCGGTTCCGCCGCGAACGGCTTCACCGGGCAGTTCCTCGGCTCGGTCCCGACGTGGAACCCGGCCCTGCTCGACACGCCGGCGGCCCCCGCCCTCCAGGCCCTCTACACGAACGTCGCGCCGTGGGAGGACCTCGACGCCGACACCGAGGCGCACGCGGCCATCCGCGAGTCGCTCGGCGACGAGCTGCCGGCCAACCAGGGCTACATCTACGGCTGGATCTGGTCGTACCCCATCCGGGCCGCTCTCGAGGCCGCGGTGGAGGAGGACGACTTGACGCGCGAGGGGCTCAGGGCGGTCACCGACGGCCTCGAGGTCGACTTCGAGGGCGCTCTTCCGGCGACGACGCTGGGCGGCGACCCGAACGAGAACGTCAACCGGACCGCCGTCATCAACAAGCCCGACCCGGAGGCTCCGCTGGGTCTGTCGTCGGTCGCGACGGAGGTGACCGGTCCCAGCGCCGACAGCTACGAATACGCGGCGGCCTGCTCCGGCTGACGCGGGGGACGGTGACGTCGTAGTCGCCGAGCAGGGGGAGGCCGCCGGCCGCGACTGGGGCCTTGCCCGGTCCCGGGGAGTGCGCGCAGTATATTGCATGCCCATCCCGCGGAACGCGTCCACGATCGACCGCCGCCTGCTGCGCGACGACGTCTATGGACGGCTGCGCGACGCCATCGTCGACGGGGTGTTCGCGCCGGGGGAGCAGCTGCGCGACGTCGAGCTGGCGGCCTGGCTGGGCGTGAGCCGCACCCCCGTCCGCGAGGCGCTCCTGCGGCTGAGCGAGGCCGGGCTGGTCATCGCGCAGCCTGGGCGCTCGACGATGGTGAGCCCGCTGGACGTGCGCGACCTGCGCGACGCGCGCGATGTGGTCGCGGCGATGCACGAGGTGGCCGTGCGCGAGGCGGTCCCCGTGCTGACGCCGGCCGAGCTCGACACGATGCGCGCGGCCAACGAGCGGTTCCGCGCGGCGGTCGAGGCCGGTGACGTCGACACGGCCGTGCGAGCTGACGACGAGCTGCACGGCGTTCTCGTGGCCGCGGCCGGGAACCGCGCGCTGGCCGCCGTCCTCGAGCAGTTCACGCCGGTGCTGCGGCGGGCGGAGCGGCTGCGGTTCGCCTCGCTGGACGGTGCGGCGTCGGTCGCCCGGCACGAGCAGCTGATCCGGCTCTGCGCCGCTCGCGAAGCCGGCGAGGCGGCCGCCGTCGCCTTCGACATCTGGCATAGCCTGCCGGCCAGGAACGAGCCGGCAGGCGAGGGGACATGACGTGGTGGACTGGACGATCCTGCGCGACGACGTCGGCGGCGCGCTGCTCCTGCCGGGCGACCCGGGCTTCGACGACATCGTCCGGGCGCGGCCGTTCACCGCCCACGACGGCGTGCCGGCGCCGGCCGCCGTGGTCCGGTGCCGCGACGCCGCCGACGTGGCCGCCGCGGTCAGCTTCGCCCGCCGGCACGCGCTGCCGGTCGCGGTCCGCTCCGGTGGGCACTGCGCGGCCGGGCTGTCGTCGACGGCGGGTCTGGTCATCGACGTGTCGCCGATGGACGCGGTCGAGGTGGACGGCGACCGCGTCGTCGTCGGCGGCGGGGTCCGGCTGGCCGGGCTGGTCGAGGCGCTCGGCGCGCACGGGCGCGCGCTGCCGACCGGCACGTGCCCGACGGTCGGCGTCAGCGGCCTCACGCTCGGCGGCGGCTGGGGGATGCTCAGCCGTCAGCACGGGCTGACCTGCGACCAGCTCGTCCGGGCCGAGGTCGTGACGGCGGACGGCGCGGTGGTCGTCGCCGACGAGCACACCGAGCCGGACCTGTTCTGGGCGCTGCGCGGCGGCGGGACCGGCGGCTTCGGCGTCGTCACCTCGATGGTCTTCCGGACCCTCCCGGCGCCGCGGATGACGAACTTCCAGTACGCGTGGCCGCTCGAGGTGGCGCCGGAGCTGCTCGGCGCCTGGTTCGGCCGCATGATCGATGCGCCCGCCCGGCTGTGCGCCGAGGTCGGCGTCTACCCCGGCGAAGTGCGGCTGCACGGCGCGCTGGCCGGGACCGATGCCGAGACGCTCGAGCTGCTGGCCCGGCTGTGCCGCGGCCTGCCGGCGCCGGCCCGCGTCGAGCTGGCCGAGCTGTCCTACCTCGAGTCCGCCCGGCAGCTGGCCGGCGCGGTCGGCGTCGACGACGACGCGTCCCGGCACCTGTACGCGACCTCGGAGTTCTTCGACGACGCGCTGCCGGCCGAGGCCGTCGACGCCCTGCTGACGCGGTTCGCGTCCGGCCCGCCGGAGCGCGAGATCGGGTTCATGCCGTGGGGCGGCGGCGAGTACGACATCGCGCCCGACGCGACCGCGTTCCCGCACCGCCGGGCCCGCTACGCGGTCCACCACCTCGCGCTCACGCCGGACGCCGACGTCGAGGCCCGCGACTGGGTGGTGGCCATGCGCGACACCCTCCGCCCGTACGGCAACGGCGGCGTCTACGCGAACTTCGCCGACCTCGGCCTCGCGGACTGGGAACGCGCCTACTACGGCGACAACGCCGGCCGGCTCCGCGAGGTCAAGCGCCGCTACGACCCCGGCGACGTGTTCCGCACCGCCCAGTCGGTCCGGCCCGCCTGACCGCCCTGCTCCCTGGGCCGGTCGGGGAACGGCAGCCGATCGCCCTGCCGCTGGACGAGGTCCTCGGGCGCCGTCAGACGCCAGGCCTCGAAGGTCAGCTCCACCAGCTCGTCGCGCTCGATGCCGTCGAGGTACACGACCACCCAGCCGAACGCGCCGGCGGTGAACTGGATTTCGAAAACGTCCGGCCGCTCGGCCACCAGGGCGAGCTGCTCGGCGATGGTCTGCTTCAGTCCGACGGTCGACGTGGCCGGCCAGAGGTAGCCGAACGTCCGGCCGCCGACCCGGAACGTCGTCCACCGCTCGGAGTCGGTGCCTGAGGCACCGGGCAGCCGCTCGATGATGGCGAGGAAGTCGGCGATCGGCACGGCCATGCCCCCATCGAAGCAGGTTCGCGCGGCGTCCGCGCGGCCGGACTGGTCCGGTCCGGGGCGGACTGCGGCACCGGTCGTGGGGTATCCAGACGAGGGCGGCCCGGCCCGGCGCAACGGTGCACCGGAGCCGGCGCCGCGCGAGGGGGCATGACATGAGGGATCTCGTCGCCGAGCTCGACCAGGCACTCGACGCGCTGCGGGTGGCCGACCGCCGTGCGGCGCTGCGGGCGCTGATGCCGTCGGTGGTCCGCTGGTACCAGGACTCACTGGAGCCCGGCGATCCGGCCCGGCCCGCCGACGTCGACCTGCTGCTCTGGGTGGAGGAGCTGTCGGCCGGGCTGATCGGCCCGCTCTGCGCCGCCGCCCAGGATGTCCGCCTCGCCGCCACGCAGGTCCGCCAGCCGCGGCGGATGGCGGGCCAGCGGCACACCCGGGCGGGCTCGCGGCAGCCGTAACGCGGCCGAAAATCTGGCGGTTCCTCCCGGTAACGGATCATTGATTCTTTATGGGCGTCCCTGGTCCTGTGAGCCGGAGGTGCCCTCAGATGTCGTTCCACCGGAACGTCGCGGCGATGCGTGGTCGTGTCCCGCTGGCGGTCGCGGCCGCCGTCGCCTTGATGCTCGTGTTCCTGCCCGGCGCGGACGGCGCCCCGGCGCAGCCCGCGCAGACCGTGCCGAAGTCGGTCGTCCGCGCCGCCGCCGACGACCTGCCGACCGTCACCGTCGTCGCCACCGGCGGGACGATGGCCGGCCAGTCGGACACCCCGACCAGCTTCCAGCGCTACCGCGCCGGCACGCTGCTGATGGAGGACATGCTCGCCGAGGTGCCCAACCTCGACGAGGTGGCGAACGTCAACAGCCTGCAGTTCGGCAACAAGGGCTCTGGCGCGTACACGATCGCCGAGCTGTACGACCTGTCGCTGGCCGTCGACAACGCGCTGCGGACGTCCGACGCGGTGGTGGTGACGACCGGGACGGACACGATGGAGGAGATCGGCTACTTCCTCGACCTGACGGTGCGCAGCCCGAAGCCGGTCGTCATCACCGGCGCCATGCGGCCGTGGACGGTCATCGGGTCCGACGCGCAGGCCAACCTGTTCAACGCGATCGTGACGGCGGCCAGCGGCAAGACCTCGTGGTTCGGGACCGTCCTCATGCTCAACGACGAGATCCACGCCGTGCGCGACGTCACGAAGACGTCGGCCTACCGGATGGACACCTTCCAGACGCCGGAGCTCGGCGTCCTCGGCTACGTCGACGACCTGAAGGTGCAGATCATGCGGATGCCGGCCCGGGCGCTGCGGGTGTTCGAGACCCGGGGGAGCGTGGTGACGACGGCGAACGCGCTGCGCAACTGGCGCACGCCGTTCGACCTGACGACGATCGAGAAGGCCGACCTGCCGCGGGTGGAGATCTTCTACAACGCCCAGGAGGCCGGCGGCGAGGCGATCGACGCGTGGGCGGCGGCCGGTGTCGAAGGGGTCGTGACCGCGGGGACGGGCGCCGGCGGCATCTCCGGCGCGGCGAGCCAGGCCCGCAACCGGGCCGTGCAGGCGGGCGTGATGTTCGCGTCGACCACCCGGACCGGGTCGGGCAGCGTGTACGGCGGCAGCGGCGCGGTCTTCCCTGCCGACTCGCTCAACGCGCCGCACGCGCGGATCCTGCTGATGATGGCGCTGGCCTTCAACGACGGCGTCAACGACGTGCGCGCCGACTTCGTCGAGTGGGCCAGCATGCCGGCCGACATCACGTCGGCGCTGCCGTCGCTGTCGACGTCGTAAGAACCGAACGGCCCGGTCCCGCCCGAACGCGGCGGGACCGGGCCGATGCGGTGCGCTCAGCGCGTCGGCGCCACCCAGATGGGGTTGGTGTAGAACCAGAGGTCGATCCACGGGTCGGCGTTGCCGACGACGTCGAGGGCCGGGCCCTCGGGATCGATGGCGGCGCCGAGGAACCCGGGCTGCGAGCGGTTGCCGTCGGTGCCGCGCAGCCGGACGTAGAACGGGTCCTCGACCCGGCCGAGGTCGTGGACGATCTCGTAGCTGCCGGTCCGGCCCGAGGTGTCCCACTGCTGGACGACCGTGGTGTCGGGCGCGACGAACGTGTCGCGCTGGTCGTCGGCGTGGCCGGGGTCGACCGCGCCGCGGATGAGGTCGACGCGGTTGAGCGTCGGCACGAACTGCGACCAGTTGGGGACGTCCTGCGCGGTGATGCGCACGACCAGCTCGACCCGGGTGCCGCGGCGGGCCCGCAGCGTGGAACCGAGCGGGACGGCCGAGCCGCGGTCGCCGCGGATGCGGACCGTGACGTCGAGCTCCTTGACCAGTCGCCCGTGGTCGACCCAGACGCGGCCGTCGCGCAGGCCTCGCATGACGGCGAGGTAGTCGCGCTTCGACGCGCCGACGTGGGTGCGGGAGTACAGGCCGGGCCAGTAGTCGCCCGCGGTGAGGTTGACCCCGCCGCTGTAGACCGGAGCGTTGTAGCGGCCGTCGCGGTTGAACTGCTCGGCCGTGGAGCCGTCGGGCCGCCGGCTGGTGTCGCCCCAGTTGGTGTGGGAGTCGGAGTTGGCGCTGATGGACCATGGCTTGCCCTCGGCCAGCAGGCTGTCCCAGAGCCCGCCGACCGTGGACGTCATCCAGTCGAAGCCGCCCCACGTGCGGTAGCTCTCGAGCGGGTAGCCGGGGAACGAGTTGGCGTTGGGTCCGCCGGCGTAGAAGCCGCGGGCCGAGCCGGCGCCCACGCCCGCGGGCAGGCCGGCGGCCTGGTGGCCGGGCGCGCCCTCGAACCCGATGGCGATGCGGGGGTCGGCGTCGCGCCAGGCGCGGATCTCGTGCGGGCTGTCGATGCCCTGCCGGGCCGGGTGGTTGGCCAGGAACAGCGCGTCGTCGACCCGGCGGCGGTCGACCTGGCGGCCCAGCCAGGTGATGCCGGCCAGCGCCTGCGCCTCGTTGGCCGGGCTGCTGGGCGACGTGCCGTTGACCGAGCCGTCGTAGTCGGTCTCGAACTGCTTGAGGACCGCGACCTCGTTGCGGCCCGGCGCGACGAACACGGTGCCGTGCTCGGCGGACGGGATGTTCCACTCGAGGCCCTGGAAGACGAGGGTGTCGGGGAGCAGCTCGCGGGCCGCCCGGATGTCGGGGTTGACCAGCTCGACGCCGATGCGCGCGTGCGTGGCGCCGCCGTGGTCGGTGATGACCATCCAGTCGAGGCCGTAGGCGGCGCCGTGCTGGACCTGGTCGATGACGCGGTACATGGCGTCGGAGCTGTGCTGGGTGTGGATGTGGTGGTCGCCGGCCAGCCACGTGCGCACCGAGCCGCCGCTGGAGCCGGACCGCTCGTCGTCGCCGGAGGCCATGGCGGGCGTGACCCCGGCCATGCCGAGTGCGGTGGCGCCGCCGATGACGCCGGCCGACCGGAACAGGCCGCGGCGGGACAGCTGGGCGGGCGAGAGCTCGCCGTCGCCGATGGTGAGGTCGAGCGCGGCCGTGGTGTCGGCGTCGACCGGGTCGCTGAGGTCATGCGGGTGGTGATGGAACGCGTCGTGCTCGTGCGCGTGGTCATCGGTGTGACACATGGGTCACCCTCCCTGCCCGGATTGACTGATGGCGGGACTATCCCTCCAGCAAGTGACACTGAGGCGACAACTCGGGGCGAATGGGGCGAATTGTCGGCGGCCTACGGACCGCCGCCCCGGGGAGACGGGACGGCGGTCCGTAGCCGTTCAGCGGACGGCGCGGGTTGCGGCCTCGAGGAGGGCCTGCGCGACCGCCTCGGCCTCGTCGGGTTTCAGCGTCACCGTGGCCGGTGGTGACCACCGGGTGGTGGCGGTGAGCTCGACGTGGAGGGGCTCACCGTCGGACTGGACGATGTTGACCCCGATGAGCCAGGTGCTGCGCCAGGCGACCAGGGAGGTGACGTACTGGCGGTGCTCGTCGTGGTCGCCGGCCTCGTTGCACCACTTGAGGACGCACTCGTCGTTGGAGGTGGTGGCGGTCATCGGCCGACCTCGCTCTCGGTCGCGAAGAACGTGCGGACGTGGTCGAGCTCGGCCTTGACGCTGCTGAGCTGCTCCACCGCCTCCCGGTAGCCGGACAGGTGCTGCTCGGCGGTGTCGACCGCGGCGGCGGCCCGGTCGAGCAGCTCGTTGCCGGTCTCGGCGACCAGGGCGCGCCCTGCCCGCCAGTCGAGCTTGCCGCGGAAGCCGATCACGAACCCGCCCAGCCGCTTGGACAGGGCGTCGAGCCGTTCGATGATCTGCTCGTCGGACATGCCGGGCAGGTACCGCTCGCGGGCGTCGGCGAGCAGAGCCGGGGTCCAGCCGGCCCGCTGCGCGGTGTCGGCGATGTCGGCCAGCTGCCGGGCCAGGATGCGGGCCTCGGGCGGGGTGAGGGAGACGTCGATGCGCTGACCGGCGTCGGTGGGTTCGAGGTGGATGTCGATGGCGGGTCCCTCGGTGTCGTGCCAGGCGATCATCTCGCCGACGTCGTCGCTGAGGAAGGCGGACCGGACGATGACGTCACGACGGTCCGCGGCTGGCGTGGTGGCCACGGTGTCCTCCAATGGAGTCGCTCACGGGCTGACTGGGGGCCGGGGGAACCGTCGTGGCCATGCGGGAATGGGGACGGCGCCGCCCAGCAGCCGACCCCTTGACGGGGACGGCATGAAGATGCGCGTCGGGTCGCCGTGCCGTCCCACCTTGAGCGGCCGGTACGAGACTGTCCGGCCGGATGCCGCGCCTCGTGCTCGATAGCGTTGCCAGCCCTCTGGGGGAGGGGTGGGGTGCTATGGGGGTAATGGTAGGGGGTGGTGGGAGGGTGATGTCAAACGGACGTTCGACTCACCCGGGCAACGCACCGGGCCGCTCCAGCTCGTCGGCCAGGGCGGTGAGGGCGGCGGCCAGCTCGCGCACCTCGGCCGCGCTGAACCGCGGCGGCCGCCGGGCGTCGGACCTGATCAGCGACACGACGACCCCGGCGCCGTCGCCGCCGTCGCCGCCGTCCTGACGGGCGCCCTGCAGCCAGGCCGCCCCGCCGCCCGGGAGGTCGTGGAGACCGCCCAGACACACGCCGGCAGGGTCGTGCTCGACGCACCACGGGTGGCCGTCAGCGGGGTGTGGGGTGCTGATGGGACGAGCCTCCTCGTGCGTGCCGTGCCCCCTTGGGGACGAGATTCACATCGGTGTCGCCGCGACGTCAACCGGAGAGCCGATCCGTTTCGGCGGCGGCGCCGCGGTGATCGATAGGGTTCGACCGGTGGAGGGCATGCACACCGGCGACGACTGGGGGCCGGAGGCTCCCACGAGTCGTCGGTCCAGGGCGGAAGTGGCCCGGAGAGAGTGAGAATGTCGTGCAAGGCCTGACACGTAAGGGTTGCTAGTGCTTCGTCTCGCTGCTGTCGTCGCCGCCCTCGAGCGGCTGTACCCGCCGGAGCTGGCCGAGTCGTGGGACGCCGTGGGGCTGGTGTGCGGCGACCCCGGCGCGGAGGTGCGGCGGGTCCTGTTCGTCGTCGACCCTGTCGCGGCCGTCGTGGACGAGGCGCTGACCTGGGAGGCCGACCTCGTCGTCACGCATCACCCGCTGTTCCTGCGCCCGGTGCACGGGGTGCCGGCGACGACGCCGAAGGGGCGGCTGGTGCACCGGCTGATCACCGGCGGCGTCGCGCTGCACACCGCGCACACCAACGCCGACCGCGCCGCGCCGGGCGTGAACGACGCGCTCGCGGCGGCGCTCGGCCTGCACGACACCCGCCCGCTGGTCCCCGCCGACGACGGCGACCCTGCGCGCGGCCTGGGCCGCGTCGGGCGGCTGCCGGGGCCCGAGCCGCTGGCCGCGTTCGTCCGGCGGGTCGGCGCGGCGCTCCCGGCGACGGCGGCCGGCGTGCGCGCCATGGGCGACCCTGACACCGTCGTCACGACGGTGGCGGTGTGCGGCGGCGCGGGCGACTCCCTGCTCGGCACCGTCCGGGCCGCGGGCGTCGACGCGTACGTGACGGCGGACCTGCGCCACCACCCGTCGTCCGAGGCGGGGGAGTCCGGCGGACCGGCGCTGGTCGACGTCGCGCACTGGGCCAGCGAGTGGCCGTGGCTGGCCGATGCCGCGGCGTTGCTGACGGCCGAGTTGTCCGGCGCAGGCGCTACGGTGGAGACTCGCGTCTCGACCACTCCGACCGATCCGTGGACACTGCATCGAACCGCCCGGGAATCCGGAGCCGACCTAGGAGCTCACGCTGAACGCTGACCCCGCCGTCCAGGTGCGGCTGCTCGACGTCCAGGCGGTCGACCAGCGCCTCGACCAGCTGGCCCACCGCCGCAAGACGCTGCCCGAGGCCGCGGAGCTCGAGACGCTCGCCGCCGAGCACAGCCGGCTGCGCGACGCCGAGGTCGTCGCCGCCACCGTCGTCGCCGACCTCGAGCGCGAGCAGAAGCGCGCCGACACCGAGGTCGAGCAGGTCCGGGCCCGCAAGGACCGCGACCAGAAGCGGCTCGACGCCGGCCAGGTGTCGTCGGCGAAGGAGCTCGAGAGCCTGCAGAGCGAGATCGCCTCGCTCAACCGCCGCCAGGGCGTGCTCGAGGACGCCGAGATCGAGATCATGGAGCGGCTCGAAGAGGCCCAGAACGAGTCCGCCGCGCTGGCCGCCGAGCGCGAGAGCGTCGGCAAGAAGGCGCAGGAGATCCAGGCCGCCCGCGACGCCGCGTGGTCGCAGATCGACCACGACACCACCGCCGGCCGCGACGAGCGTCAGACGCTGGCCGCCGGCATCCCGGCCGACCTGCTGGCGCTGTACGAGAAGATCCGCGCCGACCGCGGCGGCATCGGCGCGGCGGCGCTGCGCCAGCGTCGCTGCGAGGGCTGCATGATCCAGCTCGACGCCGCCGAGCTGGGCCGCATCCGCGGGCTGGCCCCCGACGTCGTGGTCCGGCACGAGGAGTGCCGGCGCATCCTGGTGCGCATGCCCGAGTCAGGGCTGTGACCGGCCGGCGGCTGATCGTCGAGGCCGACGGCGGGTCCCGCGGCAACCCGGGACCCGCCGCCTACGGCGCCCTCGTCCGCGACGCTACGACCGGCGAGGTGCTGGCCGAGGTCGCCGAGACCATCGGCGTCGCGACGAACAACGTCGCCGAGTACCGCGGCCTGCTGGCCGGGCTGCGCGCCGCCGGCGGCATCGACCCCGACGCCGTCGTGGAGGCCCGGCTCGACTCCAAGCTCGTCGTCGAGCAGCTGTCCGGCCGCTGGCAGATCAAGAACGCCGAGCTGCGGTCGCTGGCCGCCGAGGCCGGCGGCGTCTTCCCGACCGGCCGGGTCAGCTACACCTGGGTGCCGCGCGCCGAGAACGCGCATGCCGACCGGCTGGTCAACCAGGCGCTCGACGGCCGCCCGGCGCGGCCACCCGCCGACCCCGCCGCCCCGGCCACCAAGCTGACGGCGTGGAGCCCCGAGCTCGGCCCGCCCACCACGCTGCACATCGTGCGGCACGGCCAGACGCCGATGACGGCCGCCCGCCGGTTCAGCGGCGGCGGCGTGCCCGGCCCCAGCCTCGACGAGACCGGCCTCGAGCAGGCCGCCCGCGCGGCCGAGCTGCTGAGCACCCGCGGCGCCGTCGCCGTCGTCTGCTCGCCCATGGTGCGCACCCGCGAGACCGCCGACGTCATCGGCCGGCGGCTCGGCCTGACGCCCACGGTCGACGAGGCCTGGCGCGAGGCCGACTTCGGCGAGTGGGACGGCCTGACGCTGGCGGAGATCGGCGAACGCTATCCGGACGCTCTGGCCGCCTGGTACGGCGTGCCGGCGCTGCGGCCCCCGGGCGGCGAGTCGCTCGACGACGTCGTCCCGCGCGTCTCCGCCGCCCGCGACGCCCTGCTGGCCGCCTACCCGGGCCAGCCGGTCGTCGTCGTGACGCACTCCATCCCGATGCGGACCCTGACCCGCCTGGCCCTCGGTGCGCCGCCCGAGTCGCTGTTCCGGCTGCTGCCGTCGCCCGGCTCGGTCACCGAGCTGCAGTACTACGCCGACGGCAGCACCGCGCTGCCCTCGTTCGGCCACCGCCCCTGACCCGGTGGAGGGGGCGGAGGATGCGGAGCCGGCGTCAAGAGCGCATGCGGCATGCTTCACCGCCGCGAAGCGGAGCCGGCGCAGCATCCTCCGCCCACTCCACCCCGCCGCGGCCAGCACGGTCCGTACGTCGTCCCCTCAGCGGGGCTGCCAGGTGCCTTGCGCCACCTGCGGCACGAAGCCGTCCAGGTCGACGGGGAAGCGCACGGTCTCGCCGGTCTCGGCGGACAGGTAGGCGGCCATCATCAGCTCGCTGACCTCGACACCGCGGGCGAGGCTCTCGCGGGGCTGCCGCCCGGCGAGGAAGTCCGCGGCCACGGCCCGGTTCTCCGTCGTGTACCCGTAGGTCAGCGCCTCGTCGGAGACGATCGGCAGCAGGCCCTGCTCGGCGCCCTGTTTCTCGACGAGGTCCTCGCCCTCGGGGGAGCGCAGCTCGCGGCTGAGGAACAGCTGCGCCTCGGTGCTGAGCGTGCTGGCGTTCATCGAGTACTCCGGCCCGAGCAGCTCGAACGTCAGCCGCAGGCCGGGGCCGACGTAGCTCCAGGACGTCGTGGCCTCGACGACGACCTCGTCGCCGTCGCCGTTGCGGAACGTGAGGGTGGCGTGGGCGTAGTCCTCGGCCGGCCGGCGGGTGTAGTCGACGGCGCCGCCGAAGCGCTCGGCCAGCTGGGCGGCGTGCTTCTTGCGCGACCACTTGAGCGACGCGATCCCTGCGCTGACGGACACCGGCGTCAGCCAGGTCGACACGTCGACGCCGGGTGGGGTGAGCAGGTAGCGGCCGGCCTCGATGGAGTGGCACATCATGTCGCTGAGGACGCCGCCGCCCTGCCGCGTCCCGTCCCAGAACCAGGCGGAGTGCGGCCCGCTGTGCTCCTCGGCGCAGCGGGCGAGGTACGGCGTCCCGGACAGCGCGGCGCCGCGCGCCCAGAGCAGCTCGTGGCCGCGGGTGACGGCCGGCGCGTACACCTGGTTCTCCAGGTAGGCGTGCAGCAGCCCGGCGCCCTCGACCAGCTCGTGGACGCGGCGCGCCTCGGCGAGGGTGCGCCCCAGCGGCTTCTCGACGGCGACGCCGGTGAGCGACGCTCGCCCGGACGCGACCTCGTCGGCGATCGCCTCGATGACCTCGAGCCGGGCGTGGTTGGGCGCGGTCACCCAGACAGCGTCGACGCGCGGGTCGCGGACCAGCTCGCGCACGTCGGTGTAGGCGGTGGCGTCGCCCACGCCGAGCTCGCGGCAGCGCTCGGCCAGCGCCCGCGCGCTCTCGCCGCCCGGGCTCTGGACGGCGACGACGTCCGCGTCGCGCACGCCGGTCCACGACGTGACGTGGAAGTTCGCCATGAAACCGGCGCCGACGATGCCGACCCCGAGCCGTTGCCTGTTCTCCATCGTGGAAGGACCCCTAACTCCGAAGGCGTCGCTGCCGCCCGTAGAGCGACAGCAGGACGAGCAGGACGACGCCGTTGACGACGGTGCGCCAGGCGCCGCCGATGTCCAGTGTGGTGAGCAGACCCTGCAGGACGGTCAGCACGATCGCGCCGACCGCGGTACCCGCGTACCCGCCGATGCCGCCGGCCAGCAGCGTCCCGCCGATGACGACGGCGGCGACGGACGGCAGCATGTACTGGTCGGCGAGGTCGAGGAACACCGACTCGGTGTACCCGAGCAGCAGAATGCCGGCCAGCCCGGCGAACGTCGCCGACAGCACGTAGGCCAGGATGAGCGTCCGGTTCACCCGCACCCCGGTCAGCGACGCGGCGGTGCGGTTGGCGCCGACGGCGAACAGGTTCCAGCCGAACGTGGTGCGGCGCAGCAGCCAGACGGCGAGCAGGCCGAGCAGCAGCCACAGGAACAGCAGCCCGGGCAGGTCGAAGATGACCCGGCCGTTCACCAGCGACGTCAGCGCCGGCGCCGCGCGGCCCTCGGCCTGCCCGCCGGTGTAGGCGAGGATCAGCCCCTGCACGACGCCGATCATGCCGAGCGTCATGACGAACGGCGGGATCCGCAGCAGCGTGACGCCCAGCCCGTTGACCAGCCCGATCGAGGCCGCGACCAGCAGCGACAGCGCCACGGCCGGGACGATGTTCGCGTCGTCGCCGTCCATCACGCGCGACCCGATGATGGCCGAGAACGTCGCCACCTTGCCGACGGACAGGTCGACGCCGCCGCCACCGGCGAGGATCACGATGGTCTGGCCGATCGCGATGACGCCGAGGAACGCCGCCACCCGCATGAGGTTGACCAGCTGTCCGTACCCGGCGAACCCGGGGGAGACGATCTCGCCGGCGATCACCAGGGCGACGGCGACCGCGCCGGCCAGCGCGACCGGCCCTGGCCGCCAGGACCCCAGCCCGCGCCGCGGCGGGTCCAGCACCGGTGTGCTCATGCCGCCGGCCTCCTCTTCTGCAGCGCGGGGATGCCGGCCAGGGCCAGCGCCAGGATGATCACGGCGCCGTTGACCAGCTGCCGGTAGTCGGTGGGCACGTCGGCGAAGAAGATGATGTTCGTGACGAGCGCCAGGACGATCGCACCGAGGACCGACCCGCCCGCCCCGCCGCGGCCGCCCGTCAGCGCCGTCCCGCCGATCACGACGGCCGCCACCGACGCCAGCGTCAGCTCGTTGCCGACGAACGGGTCGCCGGACCCGGTGTTGGCCAGGATCGCCAGTGCCGACAGCGCCGCGAACAGCCCGCCCAGCACGTACGCCCAGACCCGCGTCCGCGCGACCGGCACCAGCGACGCGTACGCCGCGTCCGCGTCACCGCCGACCGCGTACACGTGCCGCAGCACGCGGTGCCGCCGCAGCACCCACCACACCAGCGCCAGCGCGACGATCAGCAGCAGCGCCACCGGCACGCCCAGCACCGAGTCCCGGTAGGCCGTCGTGACCTCGAACGGCACCGACCCGCCCGGCGTCGGCAGCACGACCAGCGCCAGCCCGCTGTACACGAAGCTGGTGGCGAACGTCGCGACGATCGGCTGCAGCCGCAGCAGCGCCACGACCAGCCCGTTCAGCGCGCCGCAGGCCAGCCCGACGCCGAGCGCGGCGGCGACGGCCAGCGGGTACCGGTCCATCGACCCGTCGACGATCTGGACGGCGACGACGCTGGCCAGCGTCACCTGCGCGCCCAGCGAGAGGTCGAGGCCGCCGCTGAGCACGACGATGGTCTGCCCGACGGCGATCGCCACCAGCGGCACGAACGTCGCGAAGTTCGACGTCAGCGCGTAGCTGTCCCAGAAGTTCGGCTGCAGCGCGGAGTTGACGACGACCGCGACGGCCAGCATCGCGACGGTCGCCAGGCCCGACAGCTGGACCCCGCGCACGCGGTCGAGGACCCCCGTCACAGCGACTCCCCGGGGGCCAGCCGCAGCGCGCTGGAGACCAGGCGGCTCTCCGAGATCGCCTCGGAGCTCAGCTCCTCGGCGACGGCGCCCTCGAACAGCACCAGCACGCGGTCGCTGAGCTCGGTCAGCTCGCGGTTGTCGCTGGAGTTGAGGATGACGACGGCGCCGTCGGCGGCCAGGCCGCGGATGATCGCGTAGATCTCCTCCTTGGCAGCGACGTCGACGCCCTTGGTCGGGTCGTCGAGCAGCACGACCCGCGGCCGGTCCAGCAGCCACTTGCCGATGACGACCTTCTGCTGGTTGCCGCCGGACAGCGTCGACACCGGGTCGGCCAGCGAGCCGATCTTGATCCGCAGCCGTTCCACCATCGACGTGGCGGCGCGGCGCTCGGCGGCGGACCGGAGCGCGAACCGCGCCGTCGCACGGCGGTGCATGCTGGCCAGCGAGAGGTTCTCCTGAATCGGCCGGACGGCGAACATGCCCTGCCGGCCGCGGTCGCCGGGCACCAGCGCGACGCCGGCCCGCGACGCCTTCGCCGGCGACCCGAGCGGCAGCGGCTGGCCGTCCAGCAGCGCCTCGCCGGCGCCGACGTGCGCGCCGCCGAACAGCGCGAGCAGCAGGTCCGACTGGCCCTGCCCCTGCAGGCCGCCCAGGCCCAGCACCTCGCCGGAGCGGACCGTGAAGCTCACGTCGCGCAGCCGGTCGGTCGTGAGCCCGCGCACCTCGAGCGTGGTGGCGGACGGGGCGCCGGCCGCGGGGCCGGACGTGGCCACTGCTGCGGTAGCGGCCACGTCCGGGCGCGGCGCCTGGTGCGGCGCGTCGCCGACCATGAGCCGGACCAGCTCGTCCTCGTCGGTGGCGGCCAGTTCGACGGTGCCGACGGTGCGGCCGTTGCGCAGGACGGTGGCGCGGTCGCAGAGCGCGAACACCTCGTCCAGCCGGTGCGACGTGAACACCACCAGCACACCGTCGGCGCGCAGCTGGCGGACCACGTCGAACAGCACCTCGACCTGCTCCTTGTGCAGCGACGCCGTGGCCTCGTCGAGCACCAGGATCCGCGGACCGCGGGCCAGCGCCTTGGCGACCTCGACGATCTGCCGCTCGCCGGGGCCGAGCGCGCCGGCCGGCCGGTCCAGCGGCAGCCGTCCGGAGAACGCGGCGGCGAACCGCTCCAGCGCGGCGCCGGCGCGGTCGCGTGCGGCCCGCTGGTCGAGGAACCCGAGCCGGCGGACCGGCTCCAGCCCGAGCACGACGTTCTGCGTCACCGTGAGGTCGCCGACGACGCTGAGCTGCTGGTACACCGCGGCGACGCCGAGCGCGTGAGCGTCGCGCGGGCCGCCGATGCGCGCCTCGGCACCGTCGATCCGGATCGTCCCGGCGTCCGGGACGACGGTGCCGGCCAGCGTCTTGTCCAGCGTGCTCTTGCCGGAGCCGTTCGGGCCGAGCAGGGCGTGCACCTCGCCGCGCACGGCGGTGAGGCCGGCCCCGTCCAGCGCCTGGACGCCGCCGTACCGCTTGCGTACGCCGGTCATCTCCAGCAGGGGCGTCGTCACTCGAAGAATTCCGCGGCCTCGTCGCGAGTCAGCGAACCGTCCAGGCTGTACGCGTCGCTCTCGGCGCTGGCCTCGCCCCAGTACTGGTCGAAGGTGGTCTCGTCGACGGTGTAGGGGATCGGGATGGTGACGGTGTTGCCGTCGAGGCTGCCGGACGCGAACGCCTCGCCCTCGAGCACGTTGATGGCCATGTGCAGCGCGGACACGGCGCCGCCTGGCGGGTTCACGACGCCGATGCTCTGGAACCCGTTGGTGCGGGCCTCGCCCCACAGCCGCATGAAGCCGACACGGGCCTCGCCGCTGATGGTGATCTGGTCCAGCCGGCCGGCCGCGTCGACGGCGCGGAACACGCCCTCGGCCATGCCGTCCTGCGTCCAGACGCCGTCGACCTCGGGGTAGGTGGCCAGCAGGTTCGTCATGACCTGCTGCCCGGTGGCCTGGTCCCAGTTGCCGTCGGCGACGGTGAGGACGTTGACGCCGGCGCCGTTGAAGACCTCCTCGGCGGCGCCCCAGCGCATCTCGTTGGCCGGGTGCCCGGCGATGCCGTTGACCACGACGACGTTGCCGCCCTCGCCGACCTGCTCGGCCAGCCACTCCGCGGAGATGCGGGCCCACTCGGCCTGGTCGATGACGACGTTCGTGACGTCCTCGGACGTGACCGCCTGGTCGATGGCGAACACCTCGATGCCCTGCCCGGTCGCCTCGCGGAACACGGCGTCCAGGGCGGTCTCGGAGTTCGGGTTGACGATGATGGCGTCGACGCCGCGGTTGATGAGGTTGCGGATCTGCTGGATCTGGCCGTTGACGTCGGTGTCGGCGCTCTCGACGACCAGCTCGTCGACGACGCCCTCCTCCTCGTACTCGGCGAACGCCGCCTCCAGGCCCTCGACCATCTGCGTGCGCCACTCGCTGCCGACGAAGCCGTTGGACAGGCCGATCGTGTACGGCTGGTCGCCGCCACCCTCCCCGCCGCCGCCTCCGTTGCCGCCGTCGTCGTCCGAGCAGGCCGCCAGGAGCAGGACGACGGTGCCGGCCACGGCTCCCGCGCGCCACCCTCGACTCGGTCTCGGCATCAGGACCACACCCTTTCTCCGGCGACTTTTCATCCATGACGAGTGATAAGTGGGTTCATGCTGCCGTACGCCACTGCGGTCCGTCTAGCGTTCTGGGTCACGTTTCCACCACGAACGGCCGGACGCGCCGCCCGACTCCCCCAAGTTGATCTTGGAGGTGTTCTGCCATCAATCGGGCATTCCGGGCGGTGCTTGCCGAAGAACTCCAAGATCAACGTGGACGTGGGGTCAGCGGGTGGCTTGGACGTAGGCGGAGTCGCTGACCAGGCGGGCGGCCAGCTCGGCGGCGCCGATGATCACGGCGTCGTCGCCCAGCTCGGACGCGGCCAGCCGGGGGACGTGCGGGATGCGGCCGACCAGGCGGTCGCGCAGGCCGGGGGTGATGAGGTCGGCGGCGCCGCCCATCTCGCCGCCGACGATGACCAGCTCGGGGTCGAGGACGGTGCACAGGTTGGCGACCGCCAGGGCCACGTAGTCCAGCGTCTCCTCCAGCAGCGCCCGCGCCTCGACGCTGCCGTCCCTGACCAGGTCGAACACGTCGGCGGCGGTGAGCGGGCGGCCACCGGGTGCGGCGATGCCGCGTTCGCGCGCCTGACGGGTGAGCCCGGCCGAGCCGACCCGGCTCTCGAGGTCGCCGAACCCGGGGAACAGCCGGGCCAGCGACGTGCGGTCCAGCAGCATGTAGCCGATCTCGCCGGCCGCCGCCCGCGAGCCGCGGTGCAGGCGGCCGCCGGTGACGATGCCGGTGCCGATGCCGGTCCCGAGCACGACGGCGACGAGGTCCTGCACGCCCCGCCCGGCGCCGCGGTGGTGCTCGCCGACGGCCAGCACGTTCGCGTCGTTCTCGACGACGACCGGCAGGCCGGTGCGGTCACGCAGCAGCGACCCGACCGGCACCTCGCGCCAGTCCAGCGCGGGCGCCCAGGTCACCCGTCCGTCGGCGCCGGCGACACCCGGGACGGCGACCCCGATCGCCTGGCTGGGCTGGCCCCGCCCGTCGGCGGCGGCACCCAGTTCGGTGACGACCGACAGCGCCTCCTCGAGCCGGATGGTGGCGCGGTCGGCCGCGTGCAGCACGTCCGGGACGACGGGCCGCTGCACCCGGTGGACGATGGCGCCGTCGAAGTCGACCAGCGCGCCCTCGGTGCGGGTGGCGCCGACGTGCAGGACCGACACGAGATTGGCGCGGCCGCTGTAGCGCAGCAGGATCGACGGCCGCCCGCCGGTCGACGGCTGGTGGCCGTCGGTGACGACCAGGCCTCGGCGCAGCAGGTGGCCGGCCAGCCGGTTCACCGTCGCGGCGCTGAGACCGGTGCGCGCGCCGATCTCCTGCCGCGACAGCGGTCCGTGCTGGCGCAGCGCGTCGAGGATCGCGGTCTGGTTCACCCGCGAGACGGTCTCGGCGTTGGCCGTCGAGGAGGTCCGACCGGACATGGCTGCTCCCCCTGGAGTTTTCTATCAGGCTGATACTGTACCCATTCCCCAGCCCGCTCGAGACTGGAGACGCCGCCCGTGGTGATGCCCGGAACCGACCGTACCGGCCTGGCCGGCCCGCTGCGCCGCGCCCTCGCCGACGCCGGCTGGCTGCCGTCGAGCGACGCCGCGCCGACCCCGTCCGGCTGGTCCGGAGCGGACGACGGCGACGGGGGAGCGGCGCCGGTGGTGGGCGTCGACCTGGGTGGCACCAAGCTGCACGCGGTGCTCTACGACCCGTCTCGGCAGCGGCTGCTGGACCGCGTCGAGCGCACCGATCCGCGCGGCGGCACGGCTGTGACCAGCCAGATCGCTCGTCTCGTCGAGTCGCTGACGGCGGCCGCGGGCCTCGCCGGCCGGCCGCCGCGGGTGGCGGTCGGCTGCCCGGGCGCGCCCGACCCGGTCACCGGCGCGGTCGGCCACGCGCCGAACATCCCGGGCTGGGACCGCATGGACGTGCCGGCCGACCTCGAGGTCCGGCTGGGCGCCCGCCCGCTGGTGCACAACGACGCGAACCTGGCCGCGTGGGGCGAGCACGCCTGGCTGCCCGGCGGCGGTGACCTCGCGTTCGTCGCCGTCGGGACGGGGGTCGGGCTCGGCCTGGTGCTGGGCGGGCGGATGTACGCGGGCAGCCGCGGGCTGGCCGGCGAGGTGGCCGACCTGCCGTTCGGATCGGACCCGTTCGACCCGGCCAACCTCGTGCACGGACCGCTGGAACAGCAGGTCAGCGGCGGTGGCGTCGAACGTCGCTACCTGGAGCTGGCCGGCCGGCGGCGGCCCGCGCCGGAGGTGTTCGCCGCCGCGGCCGACGGCGACCGGGCGGCCGCGCAGGTGCTCGACGAGCTCGGGCGGCTGCTGGCGCTGGCCGTGCGGGCGGTACGGGCGATCGTCGACCCGGCGACGTTCGTGCTCGGCGGCGGCATCGGATCCCGGCCGGAGACGCTGACCGCGACCCGCCGCTGGCTCGCCGTCACCGAAGGCGAGTCGTTGCAGGTCAGAACCAGCACGTTCGGCAACCGTGCGGCCCTGGCCGGCGCGCTGGCGGCCGCCGCCGTCGCCTAGTTTCACATCAGCAAGATGAGAAAGTTGCCGTAAATCTCCGATTCGGGGTTCCGATGACGATCTGTCACGGGTACCTTCACAGAGATCAGCGATCTGCTCGGCGTTTTGCTCAGCCTGAGTAGATGCATCCCTCGGCACGCCCTCGACCCCCGAAGGAGTGGCCATGGCCAGGACGACGGCAGGACGATTCGCGACGGCGGGAGCGCTGGCGGTGGTGACCGCCGGCGCCCTGATCGGCCCCTCGGCGGCGGCACCCGAACCGGAAGCCGTCGCGGCCGCGGAGGACGCGTGCCCGGGCGGCTGGTCCACCGAGACCACCGTGTGGTTCGGCCCGCCGCGCATCGACACCGAGATCCCGAACCCGGGCCGCGACGACGGCTGCACGCTGCTGGACCGCGTCTGGGCGGAGGAGCCGTTCGCCACCCACGGCGAGTTCGTCGGCACCGTCGCCCGTGCGACCCGCGAGTTCAGCGACCTGGGCCTGCTCGACGCCCAGCAGGCCGCGACCATCCGCTCCGCCGCCGCGCGCTCGGCCGTCGGCGGCCCGCACGACGACTCGATCCCGAACACCTGCACCGACCGCGTCGCGCTGACGTTCGACGACGGCCCGTCTTTCTACCGCGACCAGACGCTGGCGATCCTGCGCGAGAAGCAGGTCACCGCGACGTTCTTCGACGCCGGGATGCGCATCGCCGCGAACCCGCAGCTGCCGGCGTTCGAGCGGCTCGAGGGCCACCTGGTGCTGAACCACACGTGGGAGCACCCGAACCTCAACCAGGTGACGATCCCGCGGCTGCGCGACGAGATGCGCAAGACCGAGGAGGCCCTGGACGCGGCCGGCGTCGAGCGGCCGTTCCTCGGTATGCGCCCACCGTTCCTCGCGGCGAACGCGTCGGTGCGGGCCGAGTTGGCGCGGCTCGGCTTCACCGTCATCAGCGGCGACATCGACGCGGCGGACTGGGAGCCGGACCGGCCGGCGGAGCAGCTGCGCGCCGACATCGCCGAGGGCATCGCCGACGGACGGCGCAACATCTTCCTGCACGACGGGCCGATCGACACCGTCGCCGGGCCGGAGCTGATGAAGGCGCTGCCGCTGATCATCGACGACATCCGGGCGGCCGGGCTGTGCTTCGGCACGTTCGACAGCACCGGCGCGATCGTCGCCGACCGGTACGTGTCCAGCGGCGAGCCGATCCCGTCGGTCGAGAACGCGGTGCCGTACCTGCCGCTGCTGTTCGGCGGTGGGCTGCCGCCGGAGCCGTACGAGATCATCGTCCCGACTCCTTTGGGGACGGCGTCGGCTGCGGCCGCCGTCGCTCCCGCCGCCGCGGACGAGTGCCCGAACGGCTGGTCGCCGCGGGAGTCGGTGTGGTTCGGCCCGCCGCGGGTCGAGACCGGCGTCGCCAACCCGGAGGGCCCGGACGGCTGCACGCTGCTGGACCGCGTCTGGGCCGGCGAGCCGTTCGCGACGCACGGCGAGTTCGTCGCCGCCGCCCGAGCCGCCGCCGACGAGTTCGTCGCCTCGGGGGAGCTGTCGCGTCAGGACCGCGCCCGGGTCGTGGCGGCCGCCGCCCGCACGCACGTCGGCGGCCCGCGCGACACGTCCGTCCCGAACACCTGCGACAACCGGCTGGCCATCCAGTTCGACGACGGCCCGTCGCATTTCCGCACCGAGACGCTGCGGATCCTGCGCGAGAAGCAGGTGACCGGCGTGTTCATGGACACCGGCACGCGGGTCCTGGCCAACCCGCAGTTCGCCCGGTTCCAGCTGGCCGAGGGGCACGAGCTGCTCAACCACACCTTCAGCCACGCCAACCTCAACCAGACCCTCGCGGCCGGCGGGCCGGACGCCGTCCGCAAGGAGATCCTCGACGCCGAGGCCGCGTTCGCCTCCGTCGGCGCGCCGATCTCGTTCAAGGGCATCCGGCCGCCGTTCGGATCGGCGAACGCGCAGGTCAGGCAGATCATCGCGGAGCTCGGCTACACCGCCTACATGACCCGCATCGGCACCGACGACTGGGTGCCGGAGCGCACGGCGCAGCAGATCAGCGACGCGATCGTCGCGCAGTTGCGCTCGGGCGCGATCATCTCGCTGCACGACGGCCCGTACGACACACCGGCGGGCACGGGGACGAACGGAGGACTGGCGCTGCTCATCGACGCCGCGCGGGAGCTGGGCTACTGCTTCGGCACGGTCGACGCGAGTGGCGAGGTCGTGGCGGACCGGCTGATCCCGACCGGCGACCCGATCCCGGTGGTCGTCAACCCGGTGCCGTACGCGCCGCTGGTCTTCCCGGGTGAGCCGCCGGAGCCGTACGTCATCCTGTCCTGACGCTTCAGGAGGTCGCGACCTCGGTCACCACGACGTCGACGGTGGCCGGGCGGCCGGGGCCGGACGGCGGGGTCAGCTCCGCCGTCCAGCCCAGCCGCGTCAGAACCGTGACCAGCCGTTTCGGGGTGGCGACCCGTGCGCCGTCCTGCAGCAGCCGCCGCACGATGCGGCCCTTCGTCGCCTTGTTGTGGTGGCTGACGACGGTGCGCCGGCCGTCGTGCTCGTGCAGGACGCGGACGACGACGGTGCGCGCGGCGACGTCGGCCGGCGGCCGCCAGAACCCCGCGTACGTGCTGGACCGCAGGTCGACGACCAGTTCGTCGCCGGCCGCCGCGGGCAGGCTCTTGCCCAGCGGCCGGCGCCAGAACGCGGCCAGCGGGCCGACGCCGGGCAGGCTCACGCCGCCGCCCAGCCGGTACGCCGGGATGACGTCCGACGGCCGCAGCAGCCCCCACAGCCCGCTGGTGATCAGCACCGACTCGTCGGCCCGCCGGGCCGTGCCGCCGCGCAGCGACCGCAGGCCGAGCGCGTCGTACAGCACGCCGGAGTACACCTCGCGGGCCGGCGCGGCCGGCGCCTGCGGCAGCACGGCGTTGCGCTCGACGTCGGCGGCCTGCGTCGGGCCGAGCCCGAGCGCCGTCGCCGCGGCCTCGGGCGACGTGCGGCAGAGCCGGACCAGCGCGGCCAGCAGGTCTACGCGGTCGCCGGTCAGCTCGGGGAACGACAACGCGTCCAGGTCGACCGCGGCTTCGCCGTCGCCCGGCGCGGTCTTGCCCTCCGACGGCGGCAGCAGGATCAGCACTCCAGGAGCCTAACCGCCGGGCTTTCGTACGGTATGACGATGGCGTCGTACACACACGGCCACCACGAGAGCGTGCTGCGCTCGCACACGTGGCGCACGGTCGCGAACTCGGCGGCCTACCTCCGCGACCGGCTGACGCCCGGGACCGACGTGCTCGACGTGGGCTGCGGCCCGGGGACGATCACGACGGAGTTCGCGTCGCTCGTGGCGCCCGGCCGGGTGGTCGGTCTGGACGCGTCGGCCGAGGTCATCGCGGCGGCGCGCGCGGGAGCCGGCGACGCCACCGTCGAGTTCGTCACCGGCGACGCCGCCGCGCTGCCGTTCGACGCGGCGGCGTTCGACGTCGTCCATGCGCACCAGCTGCTGCAGCACGTCGCCGACCCCGTCGCCGTCCTGCGGGAGCTGGCCCGGGTGGCCCGGCCGGACGGCGTCGTGGCGGCCCGCGACTCCGACTACGCCGGCATGTTCTGGTACCCGCGGCTGCCCGGATTGTCCGAATGGCTGGAGCTGTACCGCACGCTGGCCCTCGGCAACGGCGGCGAGCCCGACGCGGGCCGGCGGCTGCTCGCGTGGGCGCACGAGGCCGGCCTGTCCGACGTCACCGCGACCGCGAGTGTCTGGTGCTTCACCACCCCGGCGGACCGCGCGTGGTGGGGCGGTCTGTGGGCCGACCGGGTCACGTCCTCGGCGCTCGCCGAGCAGGCCGTCGCCCGCGGCCTGGCGAGCACGTCCGATCTCGACCGGCTGGCCGCCGCTTGGCGCGAGTGGGCCGGTCACGACGACGGCTGGTTCGTCGTTCCGCACGGTGAAATCGTGGCCCGGGTCACCGGGTTCCAGTTCGTGCCATCGGCCTCGCACCACTAGGCTTTCCCGGTGCTCACGATGCAGGACGCGCTGCTGGCGCTGACGAAGTACTGGACCGACCGGGGCTGCCTCATGGTGCAGCCGTTCAACACCGAGGTCGGCGCCGGGACGATGAACCCCGCCACCATCCTCCGGGTGCTGGGTCCGGAGCCCTGGCACGTCGCCTACGTCGAGCCCAGTGTCCGGCCCGACGACGCGCGATACGGCGAGAACCCGAACCGCCTGCAGACGCACACCCAGTTCCAGGTCATCCTCAAGCCCGACCCGGGCGACCCGCAGGAGATCTACCTCGCCAGCCTCGAGGCGCTGGGCATCGACATCCACGCCCACGACATCCGGTTCGTCGAGGACAACTGGGCCTCGCCCGCCCTCGGTGCCTGGGGCCTGGGCTGGGAGGTCTGGCTCGACGGCCTCGAGATCACCCAGTTCACCTACTTCCAGCAGGCCGGCGGGCAGACCCTCGACCCCGTCTCGGTCGAGATCACCTACGGCATCGAGCGCATCATCATGGCGCTGCAGGGCGTCAGCCACTTCAAGGACATCGAGT
This sequence comes from Jiangella alkaliphila, assembly GCF_900105925.1. Lineage (NCBI taxonomy): Bacteria > Bacillati > Actinomycetota > Actinomycetes > Jiangellales > Jiangellaceae > Jiangella > Jiangella alkaliphila. Next base: position 3,801,748 of record NZ_LT629791.1, read on the forward strand.
ACGCGCCCGGCATCTCCTACGGCGAGGCGTTCGGCCAGGCCGAGTACGAGATGTCGCGCTACTACCTCGACGACGCCGACATCGAGGCCAACCGCCGGCTGTTCGACGTCTACGCCGCCGAGGCCGAGCGGATGATCGCCGAGCGGCTGCCGGTGCCGGCGCACGTCTACGTGCTCAAGTGCTCGCACACGTTCAACGTCCTCGACGCCCGCGGCGCCATCAGCACGACCGAGCGGGCCAAGGCGTTCGCGCGCATGCGCGGGCTGGCCCGCGAGGTGTCCTCGCTGTGGACGGCGCGGCGCGAGGAGCTCGGCCACCCGCTGGGCCTGGTGCCGCGGGCCGGTCTCGACGACGACGACGCCGAGCCGCTGCTGCCGAACCTGCCGGCCGAGATGACGGCGGCCGCGCCGCTGCTGTTCGAGATCGGCACCGAGGAGATGCCGCCGCACGAGGTCACCAACACGGTGGCCGCGGTGCGCGACGCGGTCGCGACGAAGCTCGGCGCCACCCGGCTCGGGCACGGCTCCGTCGACGTCGTGGGGACGCCCCGGCGCATCGTCGTCCAGGTCGACGCCGTCGAGCCGCGCGAGCCCGACGCCGACCGCACCGTCCGCGGCCCGCGGGTCGAGGCCGCCTACGACGCCGACGGCAACCCGACGAAGGCGCTGCTCGGCTTCGCCCGCGGCCAGGGCGCCGACGTCTCCGAGCTGTCCACGGCCGACTTCGGCGGCAACCAGCACGTCGTCGTCAGGGTGGTCGACGCCGGCCGGGGCGCGGTCGAGGTGCTCTCCGGCCTGCTGGCCGAGGTCGTCACCGAGCTGCGGTCGGAGAAGAACATGCGGTGGAGCGACCCCGCGCTGTCCTTCACCCGGCCGATCCGCTGGCTGACCGCGCTGCTCGGCGACACCGTCGTGCCGGTGCGGGTGTCCGCGCTGGTCAGCGGCCGCACCACCCGCGTGCACCGCACCGCGCCCGAGCCCGTCGTCACCGTTCCGTCGGCCGCCGGGTACCTGGAGTTCCTGGCCGGGCACGGCATCGTCGCCGACCCCGCGGTCCGCCGCGCCGCCGTCGTCTCGGCCGCCTCCGAGCTGGCCGCGACCGTCGGCGGCGTCGTCGACACCGACGCCGAGGCCGGGCTGGTCGACGAGATCACCAACCTGGTCGAGGAGCCGAACGCGCTGCTCGGCGGGTTCGACACCCGGTACCTCGAGCTGCCCGAGCAGATCCTCACCACGGTCATGCGCAAGCACCAGCGCTACCTGCCGGTCCGCTCGGCCGACGGTGCGCTGCTGCCGCACTTCGTCGCCGTCGCCAACGGGTCGGTCGAGGCCGACCTCGTCCGCGCCGGCAACGAGGGTGTGCTGCGGGCCCGGTACGAGGACGCCGCGTTCTTCTGGCGGGCCGACCTCGAGGTGCCGTTGGAGCAGTTCAAGGCCGGTCTGACGAAGCTGACGTTCGAGGAGAAGCTCGGCTCCGTGGCCGAGCGGGCCGCCCGCATCGAGACCATCGCCGCCGACCTCGCCAAGGGCGTCGAGCTGTCCACCGACGACGCCGCCGCGCTGGAGCGGGCCGCCGCGCTGGCCAAGTTCGACCTCTCGTCGCAGATGGTGGTCGAGCTGTCCAGCCTCGCCGGCGTCATGGCCCGCGAGTACGCCGTCCGCGCGGGTGAGACGCCCGCCGTCGGGCAGGCGCTGTTCGAGATGGAGCTGCCGCGGTCGACGGCCGACGCGCTGCCGGTCTCGGTTCCGGGTGCCGTGCTGGCGCTGGCCGACCGGTTCGACCTGCTCATGGCCATGTTCGCGCTCGGCGCCAAGCCGACCGGCAGCTCCGACCCGTTCGGGCTCCGGCGCGCCGCCCTCGGCGTCGTGCGGATCCTGCGCGAGACGCCGGCCCTTTCCGGCGTGACGGTCGACGGCGGGCTCGCGGTCGCGGCCGACCGGCTGCGCGCCCAGGGCATCGAGGTCGCCGACTCCGCGGTGACCGCGGCGCGCGAGTTCGTCGTCGCCCGGTTCGCCCAGCAGTTGCGCGACGAGGAGGTCCCGGCCGACTTCGTCACCGCCGTCCTCCCCGGCGCCGACGCCCCCGGCCAGGCCGTCGCGACCCTGGCGGCGCTGCGCTCGCGGGCCGGCGACGAGTGGTTCCGGGCGCTGGTGGCGGCGCTGCAGCGGATCAACCGCATCGTCCCGGCAGGCACCGCGGCCGCCTACGACGCCGCCGTCCTGACCGAGCCGGCCGAGCAGCGCCTGGTCGAAGCGGTCGCGGCGCTGGGCGACCGGTCCGGCCGCCCGGTCGGCGAGTTCGCTGACGCCGCCGCCGCGCTGGCCGACCCGGTCAACGCGTTCTTCGACGACATCCTCGTCATGGCGGAGGACCCGGCGGTGCGCTCGTCCCGGCTCGGCCTGCTGGCCACCATCGGCGCGCACAGCCCCCGCACCGTCGACTGGGCCGCCCTCGACACCGCCCTCGGCTGACGCGCCGCCTCACGCCCGCATTGTCACCTGATCAACTTCGCGAAGATGATCAGGTGACACAGCGCGCGGGTGGGTGGCTGGTTCGTCACCTGATCATCTCCAGCATGCGGACAGAAAACGATCAGGTGACGAAGTGACGGGGAAACGAGCCTGTTGCTGAATGAGGCTCCGTCCAGGCGAGGTGGGGGGAACAACGCGAAAACGGGCTGAAAATAGGCCCAAGTGGAGGGCCCTTGATCAAATGGCGAAAGCCCACCTCGCTGACCAGCGCCTTTGCAGCGGCCAAGTTGCCCCGTGGATGAACATCGTTCTCATCTTTCAAAAAGCAACAGGCTCAAACGCGGCGACTTCGTCACCTGATCGTTTTGCTCAGCGCGGCGCGCTGGGCGCGGTGGTCGCGGACCAGCCAGCCCTGCGTCAGCCGCGGGTCGTCGTCGCCGCGGCCGGCGGCGAGTTCGTCGAGGTAGCGGCGGTCGGCGGCGAGGCGGCGGCGCAGCTCCGCGCCGTCGCCCACGTGGCCGTGACCTGGCACGACGTACCGCACGTCGCCGGCGAGGGAGTCGAGCAGGTCCAGCGCGTGGTGGTAGTCGCCGAGCGGGTCGGCGGCGTCGAGGTCCAGCAGCGGCACCTCCACGTCCGAGCACAGGTCCCCGGCGACCAGCACGCCGGCGCCTCCGACGACCAGTGCGGCGTGCCCGCGCGCGTGCGCCCGATGCTCGACGACGTCCACCCGCGGGCCGCGCCACGGGACGACAACGCCATCCCGGGGCAAGGCAGCGAGCCGGGCGAACCGGTCGCCGTCCGTTTCCGGTGCCTCGACGAGGGCCTCGGCCAGGTCGCGGTCGCGCCCTGCCGCCGAAGCGGCCACGCAGGCCGCCGTCGCGAAGCGGGGCACGTCGTCGCCGAGGGAGCGGCTCCACAGGACGTGGTCCCAGTGCGGGTGCGTCGCGAACCCGGCCACGGCGTGCAGCCGGCGGGAAGCCAAAGCGGCGGCGAGGTCGGACAGCTCGGCCGGCGTGACGCCCGGATCGACCACCAAGCAGCCGCCCTCGGCGCCGATCACCACGGTGGTCGTACTGATGCAGAACGCGTGGGTGGCGACCAGGACGTCCCCGGTCACCTCGGCGAGGCCGGCCATCCCACGACGGTACCCGGTGCGCGGCAGTCGGTCAGGTAAGCCTATCCTTTGGCTCATGTCGTTCACCGCCGCGGGCCGCCGGCTCGCCCTTGCTCTGACGGTTCCGCTCCTGCTCCTCGCCGCGTGCGGGGGTGACGACGGCGACGACGGCAGCACCGCGACCGGCGAGCCGGACGCCACCAGCGACACGGCGACCGGGGAGTTCCCCGCCTCCGTCGAGCACCGCTACGGCAGCACCGAGCTGTCCGAGGCGCCGGAGCGGGTCATCACGCTGGGCTTCAGCGACCAGGATGCCGTGCTGGCCTTCGGCGTCGCGCCGATCGCCGTCACCGACTGGTACGGCGACTACGACCACGCCACCTGGCCGTGGGCCGAGGACGAGCTGGGCGACGCCGAGCCCCTCGTCATGAACGAGGGCGCGTTCACCGGCATGCAGGCGTTCGACTACGAGACCATCGCCGACCTGGAGCCCGACCTCATCATCGGCCTGTACACCGGCATGACGCAGGAGGAGTACGACACGCTGTCGGTCATCGCGCCGACGGTCGCGTCGTCGCCGGACTACCCCGAGTACGGCATGCCGTGGCAGGAGACCGCCCGCATGGTCGGGCAGATCCTCGGCCAGGCCGACCGTGCCGAGGAGCTGATCGCCGACGTCGACGCGCAGTTCGCCGAGGCGGCCGCGGCGAACCCGGAGTTCGAGGGCGTCGAGATGGTCGTCGCGGAGCTGTTCGAGCCCGGCTCGTCGTTCGTCCGCAGCGCCACCGACCCGCGCACCGTCTTCATGACGCAGCTCGGCTTCGTGCTCCCCGCCGACCTCGCCGAGCTGGCCGGTGACCTCGACGGCGCGCCCGTCAGCGACGAGCTGATGACCCAGCTCGACCGCGAGCTGCTGGTCTGGAACATCGGCCACGAGCCCGACCTGCGCGCGCAGATCGAGGAGAAGCCGCTCTACGACCAGCTCCAGGTCGTGCAGGACGGCCGGGTGCTCTACATCGAGGACCCGCTGGTGGCGGGCGCTCTGACGTGGTCGACGGTGCTCAGCCTGCCCTACGCGCTGGAGCACCTGGTGCCGCAGCTGGCCGAGACGATGGGCGCGGCCTAAGCCTCGATCCGTGGAAGGGCTATCGGGTGATCTTCGCTCCTGACTGTTGATCTTGATCGGGGTCGTGGGCAGGGCTGGTCGGCTGGTCTGCCCAGCTCTTCCACGTGTCGGTGTCCGGTCGGGGCCCGGTGCGGGCGGTGGTCGACGGTCAGGCCGCCGCGGCGGGTGGCCCGGTGGCGAGCACGTGGTTCCAGAGGCGGGTCCACTGCTGGGCCCAGGGCCAGTGCGTGGGCAGGTGCAACACGCGGCGGCGTTGCGGGCGGGCCAGCCGGGCGGGCACGGTGACGATCTGTCGGCGCAGTGTCGCGCCGCGCGCGACGGCATGCCGCGGACTGGTCAGGGTGCCGGCGGCGCGGAGCAGGTTGTGGGTCATCGCGGCGCAGGTCGCCCAGGCGGCGTTCGCGGCGAACCGGCCAGACGGCAGGTGGGCCAGCGGCCCGTCGATGAGGTCGGCGAACACGGTCTCGATGATCGCGTGCGCGCGGTGGGTGATGTCCGCGTCGGCGGTCGGTTCGGTGTTGTCGGTGAAGAACGGGTGGTGCCGCCAGACCGGGAACAGTTCATCGGTCTTGGCGCGGTCGCGGACCCGGCGCACGATCAGCCGGGCGGTGACCTGGTGCTTCTTGGCCTTGGAGCCGAACGCGGTGAACGGTACTTCGGCGACGTGGGCGTCGGAGATCAACTGCCCGGTGTCCGGGTCGACGACCGCGCCGGGGTAGTGCACCGGTGTCCACGCGTCGGCGGGGATGGTCGCGATCGCCCTGCTCACCGCACGGTTCTTGGTCAGCGCCACGGAGAACCGGGCCCCCGCCCTCACGCAGGCGCCGACGACGACGCTGTTGCCGTAGGCCGAATCACCGCGGACCAGGATCTCACCCGCCGCGCCGGCGGCGCGGGCGGTCCGGATCGCCTCGGCGACCATCGTCGCCGCGCCCTTCCCGGAACCGGCCCGCCCGGCCCGTAGCCGGATCCCGGCCACCACCGGCGCACCGTGCTCGGTACTGATGCTGGTGGCCAGCGGCGACAGGCCCTTGCGGAGCACCTGCCGCCCGGCGATCTTGGTGTGCCCGAAGCTGGCGCCCTGCTTGGCGTGCCCGTAGACCGGGCGCAGCAGCGAATCGATGTCGACGAACGCCCGAGTCCCGATCCCGGGCAACAGCCCCGTCGTCGTGACGAGGCCGACCAGATGCGCCCGCGCGACCGAGGCCAACTGCAGGGCATGGCCATGGGTGAACTCCCGCAGGAACTGCCCCAGCGTGGCCGGCGCATACACGCCGCCGAACAACCGGCCCATCCCGCCGGAACGGACCACGTCCAGATCGTCGATGCAGTCCGCGCCGGCAGCCATCCCCGCCACGATCGAGGTGATCTTGCCCGCCGGGTTCACGCCGGCCGACTTCACCCTCACCGAGCCGACCGCGACCTTGGACGAGATCAGCTCGGACAGGCCAGCCTGCTCGGCCAAGGCCATCACCGGCACCAGCCCCGCGCACGACACGAGATTCTCGTCATCGAACCTCGGCATCGCCTTCGACCAGACGTGAGATAGTCGCACCGAGAGTGCCTTCCGCAGCAGTGGCGATCAGGACCTAGACAATCCAGATCCTCCCTGCACAGAAGGCACTTTCTTCGTCACCACACCGAACGACCAGCCAGCCAGTCCACGGATCGAGGCTAAGCCGTCGGGGCCGGGGTGGCCCCGATGTCGTGGACATGGTGCGGGTCGTCCTCGCGCGGGTGCTCGCCGTGGGCGTGGTCGGCGTGGAACAGCGCCTGCTCGAGCAGCTGGCGCACGTGGGTGTCGGCCGCGTGGTAGAACACGAACGTGCCGTCGCGGCGGCTGAGCACCAGCCCCGACAGCCGCAGCTTGGCCAGGTGCTGGCTGACGGCGCTCGGGCTCGCGTCGACCAGCTCCGCCAGATGGTTCACCGACGACTCGCCCTGCAAGAGCGCCCACATCAGCTTCAGCCGGGTGGGGTCGGAGAGCATGCGCAGCGCGCCGGCCGCCCGCTCGACCTGGTCGGCGCCGGGCATGTGGAAGCCGTCGATGGTCTCGTGCACGAGGGGAGTCTACTCCGCGCACTTGCTTATCTGCGTAGGTGCGCAGATATGCTGATGGTGTGCGGAGAGAGCAGCGAGGGACGGGCCATGGGCACGGCGACGGACACGGCCATGGGCATGGGCACGGGGACGGGGACGGCGGCGGCGCGGGGCGGGGGAGTGCGGGCCGCGGCGGCCGGCTCGCGCGGCTGCGGCACGCGCTGACCCCGCACTCGCACGACGCGACGGAGGCGATCCAGAGCGCCGAGGAGGCCAGCGGCGCCGGCATCCGGGCGGCGTGGATCGGGCTGGCCGGCATGATGGCGACGGCCGCGCTGCAGCTGGTCATCGTCGCCGTGAGCGGGTCGGTCGGGTTGCTGGCCGACACCGTGCACAACCTGGGGCACGCGATCACCACGATCCCGCTGCTCATCGCGTTCCGCCTGGGCCGGCGGGCGCCGACCCGCCGCTACCCGTACGGCTTCCGGCGCGCCGAGGACCTCTCCGGCGTGCTGATCGCGCTGGTCATCGCGGCGTCGGCGGCGCTGATCATCGTCGAGTCGGTGCGCGCGCTGGTCGAGCCGCGCGAGCTGACCAACCTCGGCTGGGTGCTCGCGGCCGCGCTGATCGGCGCCGCCGGCAACGAGGCCGTCGCCGTCTACCGCATCCGCATCGGCCGCCGCATCGGGTCGGCCGCGCTGGTCGCCGAGGGCCACCACGCCCGCGCCGACGGCCTCACGTCGCTGGTCGTCGTGGTCGGTGTCGCGGGGGTGTGGCTCGGGTTCCCGCGGGCGGACGCCCTGGTCGGGCTGGTCGTCGGGCTGGCGATCGTGTGGATCCTGGCCGGCTCCTGCCGGACGATCTTCCGCCGGCTCATGGACGGCGTCGACGACGGCACCGTCGAGGCGATCGAGTCGGTCGCGGCCCGGGTCGACGGCGTCCACGGCGTCGGGCGGGTGCGGGCGCGGTGGACCGGCCACCGTTTGGAGGCCGACGTCGACGTCAACGTCGACGGCGCCGCCACCGTCGCCGAGGGGCACCGCATCGCCGAGATCGTCCACCACGCCCTGCTGCACCGCGTCCGGCACCTCGGCCACGTCGTCGTGCACATCAACCCGGCCTACGACGGCGTCGTCCCCGAGCACGCGCACGAGCTGACCGCCCACCACGCGGGCGGCTGACCCCGGCCGTCAGCGCGGCACGGCGGCCCAGAACAGCTCGTGCCCGCTGTCGCCCTCGGGGACGAACTCCTGCCGCTCGACGGTGAATCCGGCGGCCGCGAGCCACTCCCGGTACGTCGCGGCGTCGGCGTGGCTCCACCACATCGTGGCGCCGCCGCCGAGCCAGTCCTCCTCGGCGCCGGTCCAGGCGTCGTGGCCGGTGGTGGCGACGAACAGGCCGCCGGGCCGCAGCCAGCCGGCGATCCGCTCCAGCAGCGGCGGCTGCTCCTCCAGCGGGATGTGGATCAGCGCGTACAGGCACACGACCGCGTCGAAGCTCCCCGCCGGCAGGTCGACGGTGGTCGCGTCGGCCGCAAGGAACGTCGCGCCGGGCACCAGCGCGCGGGCGCGGGCGATCTGCACCTCGCTGAGGTCGACGCCCGTGACGGCGAACCCGGCGGCGGCGAGGTCGCGGGCGACCGGGACGCCGTTGCCGCAGCCCAGGTCAAGGACGCTTGCGTGGGCCGGCAGCCGGCCGGTCAGCTCGGCGACCCACGCCCGATGGGTCTCGGGGGCGGCGTCGTCGGCGCGGTAATGGCGTGAGGCGGCGTCGTAGCCGCGCCGGACGATCTCCTTGGGGTCGGTGTCACGCTGGTCGGTCACGATCGGTTACGCTACTCCGTCGATCTTCATGAGAATCGCGGCGAATCGCCCGAAAGCGCTTCCGGGGTGAGCAAGATCGCGCTAGCGTCCGGGCCTTTGGATGGGCCGTACCTACGGCCTATGTATCCGAAGATCCGAAGGGGGGCGACCTTGCGAAAGGTCACCATAGCGATACTGGCCGGACTGGCCCTACTGCTCGGTGCCACGGCACCGGCCTGGGCCGAGGACGGTGCGACCGTCGAGACGACGGTCGAGACCAAGGACGCGGCCGACTGTGCCGCCTACGCCGATTCCGAGGCCTGGTGCGACCCGGCGTCGGACGAGAACTACAACTGTAACGAGGCGAGCATCCCGGTCGAGTACTGGCCGATCTTCCTGGTGGACACTGGGCATGACCCGTTTGGCCTCGATGACGACAACGACGGGATCGGTTGCGAGGGTGGTCCCGACGGCGACGCGGGCGGAGCGCCTGAGGAACCGCCGGCCGAGGAACCGCCGGCGGATGAGCTGGGCCCGTGCGCCCACTACGCCGACTCCGCCGCGTGGTGCAGCGACACCCACGGGGACTACAACTGCCCTGACATCGACGACGTCCACAAGCCGATCGAGCTGTTCGACGCCGAGCTGGACCCGTTCCATCTGGACCGGGACGCCGACGCGCTCGGCTGCGAGGTCGGTGAGGACGACGACGGCAGCTCCGGCGACGACGACGGCAACGCCGACGACGGTGCCGGTGACGACGACGGCGGCGCCGGCGGGGCGGGCGCCGGCGGCGACGGCGAGGAGCTGCCGAACACCGGCACCGGCGACCTGGGGCCGCTCTGGCTCGCGGCCTTCGCCTTCCTGGCCGCCGGTGCGCTGCTGGTGATCCGCCGGACGGCGACCCAGCGGTAGGGCACGACGGGTGGTCCGGCGCAGCCACAGTGGCGCCGGACCACCCGCCGTCATGCCGTCAGGTCTGGCCGGGACGGTCGAGGTTGTCCCGCAGCCAGTCGCCGCACTCGCGGGTGAAGCCGACCCACGACGCCGGCGCCCCCGTCACGTCGACCACCAGGAGCTCGTCGTCGGGGTGCATGTGCAGCCAGAGCGAGTCGCGGACCTGGGTGATGCTCATTCGGGTCTCGACCAGCCACGTCGAGTCGAGGCAGTGCCAGTACGCGCCGAACCCCTCGAGCGCGTCCAGAAGATGGTCATAACTGTGTCCCGGCGTGTGTGCGTCGTAGCTGACCAGCATCATCGCCATGTGCAGCGGTCCTCCACCTGATCGGGCAACGAAGCGGGGCAGGCTACTCAACGGGTCGGACAGTACGGGGGACGAGCCGGCCTGTAAGCCGGATTCTGTGGTTCCCGGCGGACCGGGACCGGCGACCATCCATCTACGGCCACCGTTGCCGGTGGTCTCCAGCGATCTACCCGGGAGCTCGGGCGGGCCGCCCTCGAACGCTCCCTGTCTGACCTTGCTCCGGGTGGGGTTTACCGAGCCGCCCCAGTCACCTGGGGCGCTGGTGGTCTCTTACACCACCGTTTCACCCTTACCGCCCGCGCGAACGCGGGAGGCGGTTTGCTTTCTGTGGCACTGTCCCGCGGGTCACCCCGGGTGGGCGTTACCCACCACCCTGCCCTGTGGAGTCCGGACTTTCCTCGGCGGGACCTGACGGCCCCGACGCGGCCGCCCGGCCGGCTCGTCCTCCGGCGCCAGGATAGCGCTAAGCAGCACGTTCGGCGGCAAGCAGCGCCGCGCCGATGATGCCGCCGTCGTTCTTCAGCCCGGCCGGCACGATCGGCGTCTCGAGGTCGAGCAGCGGCAGGAACTTGTCGGCCTTCTTGCTGACACCGCCGCCGACGACGAACAGGTCGGGGGAGAAGATGAACTCGAGGTGGGCGTAGAACTCCTGTAGCCGCTCGGCCCAGTCCTCCCAGGAGAGGTCCTTCTCTTCGCGGACGGACGCGGCGGCGAACTTCTCCGCCTCCTTGTGGTGCGCGAGATAGAGGTGGCCGAACTCGGTGTTGGGCAGCAGGACGCCGTCGTGCAGGACGGCGCTGCCGATGCCGGTGCCGAGGGTGGTGACGATGATGACGCCGTCCTGGTCGGCGGCGGCGCCGAAGCGGTCCTCGGCGACCCCGGCGGAGTCGGCGTCGTTGACCACGGTGACGGGCTGTCCGGTGCGCTCGGTCAGCTCCTTCTCGAGGTTCACCCCGATCCACGACTTGTCGACGTTCGCGGCCGAGCCGATGACGCCGCGCTTGACGATGCCGGGGAACGTGCAGCCGAACGGCCCGGTCCAGCCGAACTCCTGGAGGACCTCGAGCGCCACCGCGATGACGTTGGCGGGCGTCGACTCCTCGGGGGTGTCGACGCGGACGCGCTCGGCGGCGAACTCGCCCTTGCCGAGGTCGACCGGTGCTCCCTTGATGCCGCTGCCGCCGATGTCGATGCCGAAACCCTGCGTCGTCGAGGTCACGTCATCAAGCTTCGCCGATGAACGCGCTCGGGGCCAGCGGACCTGTCACGCCCGGCTTTACAACCTCCCGTTCGTCCGTTTCCGTGTGGTAGGCGTGACGACAGGACGAGAACGGCCGACGAACGGACGACGACCGGCGCGGGCGGTGCTCGGCGCCGCGCTGGCCATGGTGCTGACGGCGGGCGCGAGCACCGCTGAGCCCCCACCGCCGGCTCCGCCCGAGGCACCCGGGGCGGTGGCCGGCGGCGGTGGCCGGCTGATCACCCTCGTGACCGGCGACCGGGTGCTGGTCGGCGCCGGCGAGCCGGGACGCGAGAGCGTGACCATGGTCCCCGGGCCCGACAGCCCGTCAGACGCGGTACAGGTCCGCCGCACCGCCGAAGGCACGTACGTCGTGCCGGCCGCGGCGCAGCCGCTCCTCGCCGCGGGTACGCTCGACCCCGCGCTGTTCGACGTCACCGGGCTGGTCGCCCAGGGCTACGGCGACGAGGACCGGGCGACGCTGCCGCTCATCGTGCAGTACTCCGGCGCGAGGACGGCCGCGCGTGAGCTGCCGGGCGCGACCGTCACCACCGCCCTGGACGGCATCGACGCCGTCGCCGTCGAGCAGGACAGGGACGCCGCGGCGCGGCTCTGGTCGATGTTCGCGCAGGCGGACGGCGCGCGCGGCGCCGGGGCCGCGATCTCGCACGTCTGGCTCGACGGCACGGTCCGGGCGAGCCTCGACGAGAGTGTCCCCCAGATCGGCGCCCCGCAGGCATGGGAGGACGGGTACGCCGGCGCCGGAGCCGTCATCGCGGTCCTCGACACCGGTGTCGACGCCACCCACCCTGACCTGGCCGGCCAGGTCGTCGCGGAACGGAACTTCTCGATGTCTGCCGACGCCGTGGACCGGGACGGGCACGGCACGCACGTCGCCTCGACCGCCGCGGGCACCGGCGCGGCCTCGAACGGGAGCTTCCGGGGCGTCGCGCCCGAGGCGAAGCTCATCTCGGGCAAGGTCCTCGACGACTACGGCTTCGGGCAGGTGTCCGACCTCATCGCCGGCATGGAGTGGGCCGTGGAACAGGGTGCGGACGTCGTCAACGTCAGCCTCGGGACGGAGCCGACCGACGGCCAGGACCCCGCGTCACTCGCCGTCGACCGGCTGACGGAGGAGTCGGGCGCGCTCTTCGTGATCGCGGCGGGGAACTTCGGCGACGGCCCCGAGACGGTCACGAGCCCGGCGGCGGCCGACGCCGCACTCGCGGTCGGCGCCGTGGACGGCGACGATGTCCTCGCGCCGTTCTCCAGCCGCGGCCCGCGGCTCGCCGACGGCGCCATCAAGCCGGAGATCACCGCCCCCGGCGTAGCGATCACGGCGGCGCGGTCGACCACCATCGACGACGGCGGCGGCGACGACGAGACGTACCGGTCGATGAGCGGGACGTCCATGGCGACGCCGCACGTCGCCGGCGCGGCAGCGATCCTCGCTGGGCAGTACCCGGACTGGTCGGCGGCGCAGCTGCGCGCGGTCCTGATGTCGACCGCCGCACCCGCCTCGGACGTCAGCATCTACGAGCAGGGCGCCGGCCGGGTCGACGTCGCCGAGGCTGCGACCGTGAGCGTCGTGCCGTCGGCGGGTGAGCTGGAGTTCGGCCATCACCGCTGGCCGCACGGCGACGTCGAGCCGGTCACCCGCGAGGTCACCTATACGAACCTCTCCGACGCGCCCGTGACGCTGGACGTCGCCGTCACCGCGACGGTGGCCGGGCCGCCGCTCGCGGACTCGGTCACCGTCACGCCGTCCGAGCTGACGATCCCCGCCGGCGGCACCGCGACTGCCGCCGTCACCGCCGACGTCGCCGCCCTCGGCCCCGGCACCTACGAGGCCGCTGTCGTCGCCACCGACCCGGCGACGCAGCGTTCTGTCCGCATTCCCGCCGGTTGGTACGCCGAGCCGGAGACGTACGACGTCACGGTGCGGATGGTGGACCGTAGCGGCGCGCCGGCGTCCGGCGAGGTCGATGTCGTCGAGATCGAGCAGGGCAACTGGGCGGTCGAACCGGTGCCGGACGGGACGGCGACCCTCCGGCTGCCGCCGGGTACGTACTCGTTCGGCACGTTCCTCCGTCGCGCGGCCGAGGACGACCGGGTGACGGAGTACACGCTGGTCACCGAGCCTGAGGTCGTGGTGACGGGTGCCACGGAGGTCGTCCTCGACGCCCAGGGCGCGGAGCCGGTCCACACGACGGTCCGCGGCGCGGAGGACGCGACGGCACGGTGGAGCATGATCGGGTACGGCCGCGGCCGCTCCGCGGACGGGCGCGTGCTGTTGTCGGCGCTCAAGGTCATCGGCGCCGCCGTCGCGCTCTTCGCTGTGCCGACCGAGCCCGTGACGTCCGGCGAGTTCTCCTTCGATACCGGCGCCCGGCTGGAGGAGCCGCCGGTCCGGGCCGAGGTGCCGGGCGCGTCCGCCGAGATCGATACGGACTACTACGGGTTCTCCCCGCGCATCGACGGGACGCTCCGGCTGCCCGTCGTCGACGTGGGCGCGGCCACCGCCGGCGAGCTGCGCGAGACGTCCGTCGACGGCGCGATCGCCCTGGCCGTCCGGGACCCCGGGCGAGAGAACGGCGAGCAGGCGGCCGAGCTCGAGCGGGCCGGCGCAAGAGTGGTGTTGTTCTACGACCAGGACAACGCGGGCCTGCAGGTCGACCTGTTGTACCCGGAGGTCGAGATTCCGGTCATCGGCACCAGCCGGGCCGCCGCGGCGCGGCTGCGCGAGCTCCTGGCGGACAGCCCGGTGGAGCTCGAGCTCACCAGCTCGGCCGTCACGCCGTACGTCTACGACCTGCTCGTCCCGGTCCGCGGGCGGATCCCCGAGCAGCCGCGGTGGCAGTTCCGCCGGTCCGATCTCGCGACCATCGCCGTCAGGTTTGACGCGCACACGCCGACGGACGTGATGTCGGAGGCGCGTAGCGGCTGGTCGCCGTCGGGCAACTCCATGGGCGGCTGGATGGTGCCGCACGTGACCGCGCCGTCGGAGCGCACCGACTACGTGCTGGCGAACCAGGTGGAGTGGTCGCAGTCGGTCCTGTCACACAACGAGTACCCCCTGGGGCCGTTCTGGGACGAGATCGGCCGGACGTACCGGCCCCGGCAGCGCGACGACGTCCGGTGGATGAGCCCGGTGGCCACCCACTCGCTGCCCGACCGTGAGTCGGCCAACGTCGGCGTCAACCGGTACGGCGACACCGTCGAGGCGGTGATCAGCGGGTTCGTGCACGACCCCGGTCACGTGCAGATCATGGGCTTCGGGCTGGAGGAGTACGCGCTGCGGCTGTACCGCGACGACGAGCTGCTGGGGGAGTCGCCCGACCAGTTCGGCTGGTTCGACGTCCCGGCCGGGCCTGGCACGTTCCGTCTCGAGCTGGACGGACGGTTGGATCAGCCCTGGTGGCGCTACTCCACCCGGGTGAGCTCGGCGTGGACGTTCCACTCGGCCGGCGACGACGGCGACGGGGAGCGGCTGCCGCTGCTGCTCGCCGACTACGACGTGCCCGGCGCGGACGCGCTGAGCACGGTGCCGGTGGACGAGCCGATCCGGGTCGACGTCGGCCTGCGGCACCAGTTCGGCACGCCCGACGTCGAGATCGACGAGGTCGGGCTGGACGTCTCGTTCGACGACGGCGAGTCGTGGACGCCGGCGCGGCTGCGGGGCGGGGACGGCCGCTACCGGGCGACCTTCGGGGCGGACGGCGCCGCGGGCGGCGCGGTGACGTTGCGGCTCACCGCGACCGACGTGGACGGCAACCGGCTGGAGCAGACCGTCGTGCGGGCGTTCGGGCTGCGCTGACGGGCGCCGGGGCGGCGCCGGGACCTCAGGGGAGCGTGAGGATCTCGGCGCCGGTCTCGGTGACCAGCAGCGTGTGCTCGAACTGCGCCGACCGCCGGCCGTCGCGCGTGACGACCGTCCAGCCGTCGTCCCACATGGTCCACTCGTGGGTGCCGAGGTTCAGCATCGGCTCGATGGTGAACACCATGCCCGGCTCGATGATCGTCGTCGACCCCGGGTCGTCGTAGTGCGGCACGACCAGCCCGGAGTGGAACGACTCGCCGACCCCGTGGCCCGTGAACTCGCGCACGACCCCGTAGTCGAACCGCTTGGCGTACGACTCGATGACCCGCCCGATGACGTTGATGGCGCGGCCCGGCTTCACCGCCTTGATCGCGCGGTTCAGCGCCTCGTGCGTCCGCTCGACCAGCAGCCGCGTCTCGTCGTCGACGTCGCCGGCCAGGAAGGTCGCGTTGTTGTCGCCGTGCACGCCGTCGATATAGGCGGTGATGTCGATGTTCACGATGTCGCCGTCGCGGACCACCGTCGAGTCGGGGATGCCATGGCAGATGACCTCGTTGACGCTCGTGCAAAGCGACTTCGGGAACCCCCGGTACCCGAGGGTCGACGGGTACGCGCCGCGCTCGACCAGGAACTCGTGCCCGATGACGTCGAGCTCGTCGGTGGTGATGCCCGGCTCGACGTGCTTGCCGACCTCGGCGAGCGCCTGGGCGGCCAGCTGGGCGGCGACGCGGATGCGCTCGACGGTGGCGGCGTCCTTGACCTCGGAGCCGGTGAACGGGGCCGGGCGGGTCTTGCCGACGTACTCCGGGCGCGCGATGGACGGCGGGACGGGGCGTTCGGCCGACACGATGCCGGGGACGACGGGCGACATGGTGTGAAAGTCTAGGCTGAGGTGCGCTTCTCAGGCGAAGCCTGGGATGTTCAGCTGAGGTGCGCTTCTGCGGCGAAGGGAGTCATCGTGGCCGACGGACCCTGGTACTGGTGCCTGGTGCATTCCACGGTCGAGCCGGTCGACGGCTGCCCCAACGACCGGCGCCTCGGGCCGTACGAGACGCGCGCCGAGGCCGAGGACGCGCTGGCCCGGGCGCACGAACGCACCGCCCAGCAGGACGCCCTCGACCGCGACTGGAACGACGACGAGTAGTCGTCAGTGCGCCGGGGTTGCCTTAGTTGGCCGTCCCCCTGCTGCCCATGGTCTTAGCCGCGAGGGTGCGCCTCAAGTCCGCGCCCGCTGTGGTGAATGTTCGTGGGTGGTGGGGGCTTGGACTTGACCCGCACCCTCGCGGTCTAAGCCTCGATCCGTGGACTGGCTGGCTGGTCGTTCGGTGTGGTGACGAAGAAAGTGCCTTCTGTGCAGGGAGGATCTGGATTGTCTAGGTCCTGATCGCCACTGCTGCGGAAGGCACTCTCGGTGCGACTATCTCACGTCTGGTCGAAGGCGATGCCGAGGTTCGATGACGAGAATCTCGTGTCGTGCGCGGGGCTGGTGCCGGTGATGGCCTTGGCCGAGCAGGCTGGCCTGTCCGAGCTGATCTCGTCCAAGGTCGCGGTCGGCTCGGTGAGGGTGAAGTCGGCCGGCGTGAACCCGGCGGGCAAGATCACCTCGATCGTGGCGGGGATGGCTGCCGGCGCGGACTGCATCGACGATCTGGACGTGGTCCGTTCCGGCGGGATGGGCCGGTTGTTCGGCGGCGTGTATGCGCCGGCCACGCTGGGGCAGTTCCTGCGGGAGTTCACCCATGGCCATGCCCTGCAGTTGGCCTCGGTCGCGCGGGCGCATCTGGTCGGCCTCGTCACGACGACGGGGCTGTTGCCCGGGATCGGGACTCGGGCGTTCGTCGACATCGATTCGCTGCTGCGCCCGGTCTACGGGCACGCCAAGCAGGGCGCCAGCTTCGGGCACACCAAGATCGCCGGGCGGCAGGTGCTCCGCAAGGGCCTGTCGCCGCTGGCCACCAGCATCAGTACCGAGCACGGTGCGCCGGTGGTGGCCGGGATCCGGCTACGGGCCGGGCGGGCCGGTTCCGGGAAGGGCGCGGCGACGATGGTCGCCGAGGCGATCCGGACCGCCCGCGCCGCCGGCGCGGCGGGTGAGATCCTGGTCCGCGGTGATTCGGCCTACGGCAACAGCGTCGTCGTCGGCGCCTGCGTGAGGGCGGGGGCCCGGTTCTCCGTGGCGCTGACCAAGAACCGTGCGGTGAGCAGGGCGATCGCGACCATCCCCGCCGACGCGTGGACACCGGTGCACTACCCCGGCGCGGTCGTCGACCCGGACACCGGGCAGTTGATCTCCGACGCCCACGTCGCCGAAGTACCGTTCACCGCGTTCGGCTCCAAGGCCAAGAAGCACCAGGTCACCGCCCGGCTGATCGTGCGCCGGGTCCGCGACCGCGCCAAGACCGATGAACTGTTCCCGGTCTGGCGGCACCACCCGTTCTTCACCGACAACACCGAACCGACCGCCGACGCGGACATCACCCACCGCGCGCACGCGATCATCGAGACCGTGTTCGCCGACCTCATCGACGGGCCGCTGGCCCACCTGCCGTCTGGCCGGTTCGCCGCGAACGCCGCCTGGGCGACCTGCGCCGCGATGACCCACAACCTGCTCCGCGCCGCCGGCACCCTGACCAGTCCGCGGCATGCCGTCGCGCGCGGCGCGACACTGCGCCGACAGATCGTCACCGTGCCCGCCCGGCTGGCCCGCCCGCAACGCCGCCGCGTGTTGCACCTGCCCACGCACTGGCCCTGGGCCCAGCAGTGGACCCGCCTCTGGAACCACGTGCTCGCCACCGGGCCACCCGCCGCGGCGGCCTGACCGTCGACCACCGCCCGCACCGGGCCCCGACCGGACACCGACACGTGGAAGAGCTGGGCAGACCAGCCGACCAGCCCTGCCCACGACCCCGATCAAGATCAACAGTCAGGAGCGAAGATCACCCGATAGCCCTTCCACGGATCGAGGCTAAGTGCGGGCAGCTATCAGGGGGACGGGGAAGAGCGGGCACTGCCCGCGTCCTGGGTGTGGGGCGCGTCCTGGGTCTGACGCGCGGTTGCGGGCTCGGATTCGCCGATTGGCGCGCCTGAGACCCAGGACGCGCGTCAGACCCAGGACCACACGGCCGGCGTACTTGTCTCCCGTGACGTCCTGGTCCTGTGTCACGGGCGGATGCCTGGTAGGCGTTTGCCGGCGTAACTGTGGACCAGGACATGACCTGAGACCAGGACGCCGACGGCGCAGAGCTGGCGGGCTGTGCCCGGTTCTTCCCCGTCGGCACCCCCAGGGCGCACCCCGGTCGACGCCGCAGCTACTCAGGATCCTCGTCGGTGCTGAGCGGCGCCGTCTGAGCCCACTCCGCCCAGTCGGCGAGTGCTTGGTGCAGCCGGATGCCGGCCTCGGCGGCGATGCGGATCGCCTGGGTCGGCGGGCTGTCGCCGTACTCGCCGCGGTCCTTGGCGGCGGCGATCTCGCGGTAGAAGCCGGCGGTCCGCTGGTAGTAGACCGCCTCCGCCTGAAGGTGCCGCCGAAGGTCGTCGGGCGGCATGAGCCAGAAGAACACCGAGCGCAGTAGCGCCTGCAGCCGCATCGTGTGGTCGACCTCGGTCGACGTGAGCCAGCGGCGCACCTCTGCCAGCCCCTCCGGCGTGATGCGGTAGGCCTTGCGCCCGCGTGCGCCGACGGAGTCGACCTCGATGAGGCCCTCGTCGGCGAGTTTGCCGAGCTCGGCGTAGATCTTCGGGTGCTGGGCCGGCCACACCATGCCGAGCACCTCGTGGAACCGGCCGGCGAGGTCGTAGCCGCTGGCCGGGCCCTCCGCGAGCAGGCCCAGCAGGCCGTGTCTCAGCGACATCGAATCTCCTCTGGCGGAACCGGTCGCCTCATCTTGACATGTCCCTCCGGCCACATGAATACTCGAACATGTCCTAAGGTACATGTCCTTAATGACATGTGAAGGAGCAAGCCATGGCCGAGAAGACCGGCGCCGTCCTGGTGACGGGCGCCAACGGGGGCATCGGGGCGGTCGCCGTCCGGGCGCTGGCCGACCGCGGCATGACGGTGTTCGCGACGGTCCGCGCCAACGCGGGCGCGGGCGCCGGCGCGCTTGCCGGCGTCAAGGGCGTCCGCGTCGTCGAGATGGACGTCACCGACCCGGCCAGCGTCGCGCTGGCGGCGAAGAAGGTCACTCACGACGTCGGCGGAGCGGGCCTGCGCGCCGTCGTCAACAACGCCGGCGTCATCGTGCAGGGCCCGCTCGAGTTGATCCCGCCGGAGGAGCTGCGCCGCCAGTTCGAGGTCAACACGTTCGGCCCCGCCTACGTCACCCAGTCGTTCCTGCCGCTGCTGCGGGCCGGCGGCGGCCGCGTCGTCAACGTCAGCGCGCCGACGGCGTGGGTGCCGGTCCCGTTCCTGGGCCCGATCGGCGCCAGCAAGGCGGCGCTGGAGTCGCTGTCGGACGCGCTGCGCGGCGAGCTCGCGGTGTGGAGGATCCCGGTCGTCCTGGTCGAGCCGGGGGCGACGAAGACGCTGATCTTCGCGAAGGCCGAGGCCGCCGCCCGCTCCGCGCTGAACGACGCCGACCCGGGCCGCGTCGCGCTCTACCGCCAGCACCTCGCGGCGGTCGAGAAGGCGTCGGCGAACCAGCGCAGCAGCCCGCCGGAGAAGGTCGCCGCCGCGATCGTCCGGGCGGTCGAGGCGCGCCGGCCGAAGCGCTGGTACGCGGCGTCGAGCGACGTGCGGCTGCTGCGGCTGGTCTCGCACCTGCCCGCGGGGCTGCGCGACGGGCTGATCGCGCGCACGTTCGGGCTCTCGAACGTCAAGGCGCCGGCGTGACACGCACCATCGTCGTCGCCGGGGCGACGTCCGGGCTGGTCAGGCGGTCGGCGGAGGATCTCGCCGCGGCCGGGCACCGGCTGGTCCTCATCGGCCGCGACCCGAAGCGCGCCGCCGACCTGCAACGACGTCTGCCCGGCGGGCGGGTCGTCGCCGCGGACCTGTCGACGGCGGACGGCGTCGCGCGGGCGGCCGCCGCGGTCCAGGACACGGCCGACCGCATCGACACGCTGGTCAACGGCGCCGGCGTCATGCTGCCGAACCGCCGGGTCAGCGCCGAGGGCCTGGAGCTGAACCTCGCCGTCCACCACCTGGCGCCGTTCTCGCTGACCAGCGCACTGCTGCCGCTGCTCCAGGAGGGCGACGGCCGGGTGGTGAACGTCAACTCCGAGGGCCATCGCGCGCCCCTGCGCGGCAGCGGCCCGGTCGTCGTCGACCTCGCCGACCTGCAGAGCGAGCGCCGCTACGACCCGTTCCTCGTCTACAGCCGCACCAAGCTGGCGAACCTGCTGTTCACGTACGAGCTGCACCGCCGGCACCCGGATCTGACCGTCGTCGCGTTGCATCCGGGCATGGTCCGCACCGACCTCGGCCGGCACTTCCCGCGCGCCCTGGTGCTGATGGCGAGCCTGATGTCGCTGTCGGTCCAGCAGGGCGCCGACCCGGTGACCCGCCTGGCGGCGGACGACGTCGTCGAGAACGGCGCCTACTACGACCGGTTCCGGACGGCGGCGTCGTCGCCGGCCTCGTACGACCGCGACGACGCCGCCCGGCTCTGGCAGCTCACCGAACAGCTGCGCGGCCCGTTCAGTGGTACGTCTGCTCCTCGGCCGGGAACCCACCGCTGACGACGTCGTCGGCGAACGCCTTGGTCGCGTCGACGAGCGCGCCGCGGAGGTCGCCGTACTGCTTGACGAACCGCGGCATCCGGCCGCCGCGCAGGCCGGCCATGTCCTGCCACACCAGCACCTGGGCGTCGACGTCGGGCCCGGCGCCGATGCCGATGGTCGGGATGGACAGCCGCTTCGTCACCTCGGCCGCGACCTCGGCGACCACCATCTCGAGCACGACGGCGAAGGCGCCGGCCTCCTCGAGCGCCAGCGCGGACTCGATCAACTTGTCCGCCTCGGGGCCGCGACCCTGCACGCGGTAGCCGCCCAGCGCGTTGACGCTCTGCGGCGTGAACCCGACGTGCGCCATGACCGGGATGCCGGCCTCGACGATGCGCCGCACCGACTCGACCACCGGCAGGCCGCCCTCGAGCTTCACCGCCTGGACGCCGGTCTCCTTCATGACGCGGATCGACGTGGCCAGCGCCTGCTCGGGGCCGAGCTGGTACGAGCCGAACGGCAGGTCGGACACGACGAGCGCCCGGCTGGTGGACCGCACGACGGCGCGGGCCAGCGGGACCAGTTCCTCGACGGTCACCGGGACGGTGTCGGGGTGGGCGTAGACGTTGTTGCCGGCCGAGTCGCCGACCAGCAGCACCGGGATGCCGGCGGCGTCGAAGATCTCGGCGGTGTACATGTCGTACGAGGTCAGCATCGGCCAGCGCTCGCCGCGCTCCTTGGCCGTGCGCAGGTCGCGGATGGTGACCCGGCGGGAGAGCTGGCCGCCGTACAACGGGACGGTCTCGTGCGTCATCGCAGGACTCCTTGAGTGTGTCTCGAGGCCCGTGTCCGGGTCCCCTAACACCTCCGATTGTCCCACGAACGAGGGGTCAGTGCGGTGGAGGTGGCGGCGGCAGCTCCCGCTCGGCGGTCTCGGGCTCCTCGGTGCTCGGCGGCTGGACGGCGTCCGCCTGCGGCTCGGCGGACGTGGGCGTTGCCTCGGCTGTCCTCGGGGCCGGCTCCGCGGCAGGAGCTGCCACCGATTCCGTCACAGCCGGAGAGACCACAGCGGCGGCCGCCGGCGCGGCAGCGGGGCGAGGGGCTTCGCGCCAGGCGCTGGTGATCGGTACCCGCCGGTCGCGGCCGAAGTTGCGGATGGTGATCTTCGGGCCGGGCGGGTACTGCCGCCGCTTGTACTCGGCGGTGTCGACCATGCGCAGCACCTTGGCCACGATGCCGGCGTCGAACCCGGCGGCCTGCAGCTCCGTCGCGTCGAGGTCGTGCTCGAGGTGCCGGTACAGGATGTCGTCGAGCAGCGGGTAGTCGGGCAGCGAGTCGGAGTCGAGCTGGCCGGGGCGCAGCTCGGCGCTGGGCGGCTTGTCGATGGAGCCCTGCGGGATCGGCGGCGTCTCGTCGCGCTCGGCGGCGGCCGCGTTGCGCCAGCGGGCCAGCTCCCAGGTCAGCGTCTTCGGGACGTCCTTGATCGGCGCGTAGCCGCCGACCGCGTCGCCGTAGATGGTGGAGTAGCCGACTGCCAGCTCGGTCTTGTTGCCGGTCGCCAGGACGAGGTGACCCTCCTGGTTCGACAGCCCCATGAGCGTCATGCCGCGCACCCTGGCCTGCAGGTTCTCCTCGGCCAGCCCGGTCAGCTCGAGGTTTTCGAGGAACGAGCGGACCATCGGCGCGATGGGGACGGTGCGGAACCGCAGCCCGGTGCGCGTCGCGAGGTCCTGCGCGTCGGACTTGGAGTGCTCGGACGAGTACGAGCTCGGCATCGAGACGCCGTTCACGTTCTCAGCGCCCAGGGCGTCGACGGCGACGGCGGCGACCAGCGCGGAGTCGATGCCGCCGGACAGCCCCAGCACCACCGAGGTGAAGCCGTTCTTGTGGACGTAGTCGCGCAGCCCGGTGACGATGGCCGCGTACACCTCGGCGAGGTCGGACAGCCGCGGCGCCAGGGCGCCGGGATCGGGCGTGTACGCGGGCAGCGGCGCCGACGTCAGCGTCGTCCGGTGGACGGGGAACCCGGCGACCCGCTCCTGCGTCATGCCCCACGGGCCCGGTGCCGGCGCGACCGCGTCGGGCAGCTGCAGGTCGACGACCAGGCAGCCCTCCTCGAACTGCGGCGCCCGGGCGAGCAGCTCGCCGTCGGGGCGGACGACGAGGGAGTCGCCGTCGAAGACCAGCTCGTCCTGGCCGCCGACCATGTTCACGTACGCGAGCGTCGTCTGCGCGGCGGCGGCCCGGCGGCGGGCGAGGTCGAGGCGGCTGTCGTCCTTGTTGCGCTCGTACGGCGAGCCGTTGACGACGAGCAGCAGCCCGGCCCGCGCCTCGCGCGCGACGGAGACCGGCCCGCCGTCCTGCCAGATGTCCTCGCAGACCGCCAGCGCGACGTCGATGCCGTGCAGCCGGAACACGCCGAGGTGGTTGCCGGGGACGAAGTAGCGGGCCTCGTCGAACACGCCGTAGTTGGGCAGGTGGTACTTGGCCTGCCGGGCCACGACGCGCCCGCCGTAGAGGACGGCGACGGCGTTCTGCGGCGACCCCTTCGGCCGGCCGAGCTGGTACTGCTGCGTCGTCGCGTCGTCGCGGCCCAGATACCCGACGACGACCGCGGTGGCGCCCAGCCCCTCGGCGTCGAGGCGGACCGCCAGCTTCTCCAGCGCGGCCCGCGACTCGTCGACGAACGACGCCCTCAGCGCGAGGTCCTCGACCGGATAGCCGGTCAGCATCATCTCGGGGAACGCGACGAGGTGCGCGTGCTGCGCGGCGGCGTGCTTCGTCATGCGGACGACGAGGTCGGCGTTGGCCTCGAGCGCACCGACGGTCGGGTTGACCTGAGCGAGCGCGATTCTGATCTGCGGCACGATCCGAGCTTAGTCACGCGACGACACCGTCCAGCTACCCGGCGGACACGAGCGTGGGGCAGACTGGCCGCGTGGAGAAGCAGCAGCAGTTCGTCCTCCGGTCGCTGGAAGAGCGCGACATCCGGTTCGTCCGGCTCTGGTTCACCGACGTGCTCGGTTTCCTGAAGTCGGTCGCGGTCGCCCCCGCTGAGCTGGAGAACGCGTTCTCCGAGGGCATCGGCTTCGACGGCTCGGCCATCGAGGGGTTCGCGCGCGTGTATGAGGCCGACATGCTGGCCAAGCCCGATCCGACGACGTTCCAGGTGCTGCCGTGGCGCGGCGGCTCCAACGGGACCGCCCGGATGTTCTGCGACATCCTCATGCCCGACGGCTCGCCGTCGTACGCCGACCCGCGCCACGTGCTCAAGCGCGCACTGGGCAAGGCGGCGGAGCTGGGGTTCACCTTCTACACGCACCCCGAGGTCGAGTTCTTCGTCTTCAAGAACCAGCCCGAAGGCGGCGACGAGCCGGTCCCCGTCGACGCGAGCGGCTTCTTCGACCACACCGCGCACGGCATCGCCCAGGACTTCCGCCGCGACACCATCACGATGCTCGAGGACATGGGCATCTCGGTCGAGTTCAGCCACCACGAGGGCGCGCCCGGCCAGCAGGAGATCGACCTGCGCTACGCCGACGCGCTGGCCACGGCCGACAACCTCATGACGTTCCGCGCCGTGGTCCGCGAGGTCGCGCTCGAGCAGGAGCTGTACGCGTCGTTCATGCCGAAGCCGTTCACCGAGTGGCCCGGATCGGGCATGCACACCCACGTGTCGCTGTTCGAGGGCGACCGCAACGTCTTCCACGAGCCCGGCGCGGAGTACCAGCTGTCCAAGGTGGCCCGCTCGTTCATCGCCGGGCTGCTCAGGCACGCGCCCGAGATCACCGCCGTCACCAACCAGTGGGTCAACTCCTACAAGCGGCTGCGCGGCGGCGGCGAGGCCCCGGCCTACATCTGCTGGGGACACAACAACCGGTCCGCGCTGGTCCGCGTCCCGATGTACAAGCCCGACAAGGGCCAGTCGGCGCGCGTCGAGTTCCGTTCGCTGGACTCCGCCTGCAACCCGTACCTCGCCTACGCCGTCATCCTCGCGGCCGGCCTCAAGGGCATCGAGGAGGGCTACGAGCTGCCGCCCGGCGCCGAGGACGACGTGTGGGCGCTGACCGACCGCGAGCGCCGGGCCATGGGCATCGACCCGCTGCCGACTTCGCTGGACGAGGCGATCCAGGCGATGGAGAACTCCGAGCTGGTCGCCGAGACGCTGGGGGAGCACGTCTTCGAGTTCTTCCTGCGCAACAAGCGCGCCGAGTGGAACGAGTACAGCCTGCAGGTCACCGCGTTCGAGCGGGCCAAGATGCTGCCGGTGATGTGACCGCGTGACGGGGGTCGTCGACGTCGTCGAGCACGAGCCGGGCTGCCCGCTGGACCGCTTCGGCGACTGGCTGGAGTCCGCCGGCGCGCGGATGCGGGTGCTGCGGCCGTACGCGGGCGACCCACTGCCGTCGGCGCCGGGCGCCGGGCTGATCGTCCTGGGCGGCCAGATGAACGCCTACGACGACGGCGTCGCGCCATGGCTGCCGGCGGTGCGGTCACTGCTTGCGGCGGCTTCGGGCGACGGGACGCCGACGCTCGGCATCTGCCTGGGCGCGCAGCTGCTGGCGGTCGCGTGCGGCGGCCGGGTCGACGTCGGAGCCGCGCCGGGCCGCGAGTCCGGCGTCGTCGACGTCCGCTGGCGCCCGGAGGCCGGCGACGACCCGCTGATCGGTGGCCTGGCCGACCCGTTCCCCGGGCCGAGCATGCACGCAGACGCCGTCGCGGAGCTGCCGCCGGGAGCGGTCTGGCTGGCCTCGTCGGCGATGTACCCGCACCAGGCGTTCCGCGTCGGGGCAGCGGCGTGGGGCGTGCAGTTCCACCCGGAGGTGTCCGAGCCGACCTTCGCCGGCTGGGCGGCCGAGCTGCCCGACGTCGACGCCGCGCCGGTCGTGCGCGAGCTGGTGGACCGCGACGCCGAGGTCGTCGCCGCCGGGCGGGAGCTGGCCGCCCGGTTCGCCCGCATCGTCGCGACGTCGCCGGCGGTGCGCCACTAGCCGCATGTCCAGGTTGCGCCGGCAGTTGCCCGTGCTCGCGGTCATCGCCGCGGGCGGCGTGCTGGGGTCGCTGGCCCGCCACGGCGCGGCGTCGCTGCAACCCGGTGCCGGCAGCGGCTGGCCGTGGGCGATCCTGGCGGTCAACGTGTCCGGCTGCCTGCTGATCGGCGTCCTCATGGCCGTCCTGCTCGACCTCACCGCGCCGCACCGGCTGCTGCGCCCGTTCCTCGGCATCGGCGTGCTGGGCGGGTACACGACGTTCTCCACCTACGCGGTGGACACCCAGCGGCTGCTGGCCGACGGCCGTTCAGTCGCTGCCCTGACGTACTTCCTGGTGACGCCGGTCCTGGCGCTGCTGGCCGTCTGGCTCGGGACCGCGGCCACCCGGGCCCTGCGAAGAAGGAGACGCGCATGATGCTGGAGGGACCCGCCCGGCGGCTGACCATCGTCGTCGGCGAGAACGACACCTGGCACGGCAGGCCGCTGTACACCGAGATCGTGCACCGGGCGCACGCCGCCGGGCTGGCCGGCGCCAGCGTGTTCCGTGGCATCGAGGGCTTCGGTGCGTCCAACCACATCCACACCACGCGCATCCTCAGCCTGTCCGAGGACCTGCCGGTCGCCGTCGTGATCGTCGACCGCGCCGAGCCCGTGCACCGGTTCGTCGACGAGGTCGCGCCGCTGGTGCAGGAGGGCCTCATCACGCTGGCCGACGTCGAGGTGGTCCGGTACGTGGGCCGGGGGAACCGCGGGGCGGGCGGGGAGCAGTGACGGTGCTGCTGGTGGCGGCCGGCGCGGCCGTGGGCGCGCCGCTGCGCTACGTCGTCGACCGCTGGGTGCAAAGGCGGCTCGGCGGCGGGTTCCCGTGGGGGACGCTGGTGGTCAATGTCGTGGGGTCGTTCGTCCTCGGGTTGGTGCTCGGCTCGCCGACCGTGGGCACGGAGACGAGCGCGCTGGTCGGCGTCGGCTTGTGCGGCGCGCTGACCACGTACAGCACGTTCGGCTACGAGACGCTGCGGCTGCTGGAGGACGGCGCGTGGGCCCGCGGGGTCGCGAACGTACTGGTCAGCATGCTCGCCGGCCTGGGCGCCGCCGCCCTCGGCTGGACCCTGGCGTGGTGAGCCCCTCCTGAAGTTGATCTTGGAGTTGTTCGGCCATCTATCGGACATTTCGTCCAGCCATTGCCGAACAACTCCAAGATCAACTTGGCGGCGGATGGGCGGCCGGTGGGCAGCGGACAACGGCGGTAGGTTTGTTTCATGTCTGTGAACCGGACCGAGGGCCGCGTCGCATGGTTGGCCAAGGCCGGGTTCGCCGACACCGCAGCCGCGCAGCGCGAACTGGACGGCCCGCTGCTCAGCGACATCGACGCCGCCGACCTCGTCGCCGCGCTCGGTGCGGTCGCCGACCCCGATCTCGGGCTGCGCGGCATCGGCCGCGTGCTGGAGTCGTTGGAGACCGACGAACGGCGGGCGGCGTTGCGCGCGGTGCTGGCCGCGGACTCACCGCACCGGCGCCGGCTGCTGGCCGTGCTCGGGTTCAGCTCGGCGCTTGCCGACCACCTGTGCCGGCACCCGGACCACTGGCTCGACCTCGGCGACCTCTCCTCGGAGCGGCGGCCCGACGCCGGCGCTGTCCGGGCCCGCCTGCTCACCGCCGTCGGCGCCGACCCGGCCGCGCCGGTGCCCGTCGCGGTGGGGGAGTCGGCCGAGCTGCTCGACGCGCTGCGGGTGGCGTACCGGCGGCACGTCACGGCGCTGGCCGCGCTCGACCTCGCCGACTGGCTCGACGTCGCGGCCGTCGCCGCCGAGCTGGCCGACCTCGCCGGTGCGACGCTGGAGGCCGCGCTCGCCGTCGCCCGGGCCGCGCTCCCGGACGGCGCGCCCGACTGCCGGCTGGCGGTCATCGCGATGGGCAAGGCCGGCGGCCGCGAGCTCAACTACGCCTCCGACGTCGACGTCGTGTTCGTCGCCGAGCCGCCCGCGTCCGACCCCGACGGCTCGACCGGCTGGCTGTCCACGGCGACGACGCTGGCCACGGCGTTGATGCGCGCGTGCTCCGTCTACACCGCCGAGGGCACCATCTGGCCGGTCGACGCGGCGCTGCGGCCCGAGGGCAAACGGGGTCCGCTGGTGCGCACCGTCGCCAGCCACGTCGCCTACTACCAGGACTGGGCGAAGACGTGGGAGTTCCAGGCCCTGCTCAAGGCCCGTCCGGTGGCCGGCGACCTCGCCCTCGGCCAGGAGTACGTCGACGCCGTCATGCCGATGGTGTGGACCGCCGCCGGCCGCGACCACTTCGTCGACGACGTCCACGCCATGCGCCGGCGGGTCGAGGACCAGATCCGCCCGGCCGAGGCGGACCGCCAGCTCAAGCTCGGCCCCGGCGGGCTGCGCGACGTCGAGTTCGCCGTCCAGCTGCTGCAGCTCGTGCACGGCCGGGCCGACGTGAGCCTGCACGACGGCAACACGCTCGGCGCGCTCGCGGCGCTGACGGCCGGCGGGTACGTCGGGCGCGAGGACGGCGCCGTCATGGACGCCGCGTACCGGTTCCTGCGGACGTTCGAGCACCGCATCCAGCTGCGCGGGCTGCGCCGCACCCACGTCGTCCCCGACTCCGACGAGCAGCTGCGGATCCTCGCGCGGTCGCTGGCGATGAAGCAGCCGGCCGAGCTGGTCGACGTCTGGCATCAGCAGGCCCGCGAGGTGCGGCGGCTGCACGAGAAGCTGTTCTACCGGCCGCTGCTGTCCGCCGTCGCGCGGCTGCCAGGCGACGGCGTCCGGCTCA
This sequence comes from Jiangella alkaliphila, assembly GCF_900105925.1. Taxonomy (NCBI): domain Bacteria; kingdom Bacillati; phylum Actinomycetota; class Actinomycetes; order Jiangellales; family Jiangellaceae; genus Jiangella; species Jiangella alkaliphila. Next base: position 3,830,067 of record NZ_LT629791.1, read on the forward strand.
GCCCGGAGGCGGCGCTGGCCCGGCTGCGGGCGCTCGGGTACGCCGACCCGGCGGGCGCGCTGCGCCACATCGAGGCGCTGACGACGGGCGTGTCGCGGCGGGCGTCGATCCAGAAGACGCTGCTGCCGGTGCTGCTGGGCTGGTTCGCCGACGCGCCCGAGCCCGACACCGGGCTGGCCGGGTTCCGCAAGGTCAGCGAGGCGCTCGGCACGACGCCGTGGTACCTGCGGCTGCTCCGCGACGACGGCGCGGCGGCCGAGCGGATGGCCCGCGTGCTGGCGTCGGGCCGGTACGCGGCCGAGCTGCTGCTGCGCGCCCCCGAGGCCGTCTCGATGCTCGGCGACGGCGACTCGCTGCGGCTGCGCGAGCGGGGGCCCTTGGAGAAGGAGGTCCTGGCCGGCGTCCAGCGCCACGACGACCCCGTCGACGCCATCGGCGTCGTCCGCGCCATGCGGCGACGCGAGCTGTTCCGCGTCACCGTCGCCGATCTCGCCGCTGGCGCGCCCGTCGAGGACGTCGGCGAGGCGCTGACCGTCATCGCGGAGGTGACGTTGTCCGGCGCGCTGGCCGCCGCCACCCGCGCCGTCGAGGCCGCGCGCGGCGGGCCGCTGCCGACCCGCCTGGCCGTCGTCGCGATGGGCCGCCTGGGCGGCCGCGAGATGGGGTACGCGTCCGACGCCGACGTGCTGTTCGTCCACACGCCCTACCCCGACGAGGACGAGACCGAGGCGGCGTCGGCCGCGCTCGCCGTCGCCAACGAGATGACCCGGCTGCTCTCGCTGCCGTCGCCCGAGCCGTCCCTCACCGTCGACGCCGCTCTGCGGCCGGAGGGGAAGCAGGGGCCGCTGGTGCGCACGCTGGCCTCGTACGCCGCCTATTACGACCGCTGGGGCGAGGTGTGGGAGCGGCAGGCGCTGCTGCGGGCGGCGCCCTGCTGCGGCGACCCGGAGCTGCTGCGCCGGTTCCTGGCGTTGATCGACCCGCTGCGGTGGCCCACCGCCGGGCTCACCGACACACAGATCCGCGACGTGCGGCGCATCAAGGCCCGCGTCGAGTCCGAGCGGCTGCCCCGCGGCGCCGACCCGTCCATGCACTTGAAACTGGGGCCCGGCGGCCTGGCCGACGTCGAGTGGACGGCGCAGCTGCTGCAGCTGCGGCACGCGTCCTCAGCACCCGCCCTCCGCACGACGTCGACACCGGGCGCGCTGGCCGCGGCGGTGGCGGCCGGGTTGCTGTCGGCCGACGACCGCTCGGTTCTGGAGGACAGCTGGCGCATGTCGGCCCGCATCCGTAACGCGACGGTCCTGGTCACCGGCCGGCCGTCGGACATGCTGCCCAAGGACCCGAAGACGCTCGCCGCGGTCTCCCGGGTCGTCGGCTACGACGCCGGCGAGAGCGCGATGTTCGTGGACGACTACCACCGCTGCGCCCGCAAGGCCCGAGCCGTGGTCGAGCGCCTCTTCTACGACGACGCCCGCTGAGGGGCACATGCTCGCACGAGTCCGGCTACGCGCTCGTCGACAGGTCGTCGGTGAGCTCGTCGTTGAGCGGACGCGGGCGGCGCCATCCGCGTTCTGTGTCATCTTGGACCTGGGCGGGTCTCGAACGATTCTTGCCGACGTCGCGCATTCGCACTGGTCAGGCGACGAGCTTCATCCCTAGCGTTCGGTAGAGGCTGAAGGGATCGGTCCAAGAAACGTCGAATGCTTCGCAGACGTCAGGGATCTTGATCTTCTTCTTGGACTCCGGAGCGGGCTGTTCGCGAGTGACCACTGTGGCCCTCGTGGCGATGGCGTGGGCTATCAGCTTGAGATCGGCGGAGTCGAGGAACTCGTCGACGGCTTCCTGGCGATACTGCCGAGTGGGGTCTACGGCCCAGGCTGCGAGCTCACGCATCGCCGTCAAGACGTCGTCGGTGTCCGCTATCCAGAAAGTCGCGGGTCGCGCTTGAGCCCAGTCGACGAGATCGCCGTCGCCGGCAGTGATCTCGTCCTTGACCGCGTCAATCGAGGCGACTTGGCCGGCAAGCGACGGATCGCCGAGCCATGTCCAGAAACCCGGCGCGATGTCGAAGGCGTAGTACAGGCGGTTCGCCTCCATAAAGGCGTTCGCGTCGAGGAGGTACATCAGGCGGCCCCGAGGCGGCGTGCGTACTCGTCGAACGTGCTGAGGGACTTCATGGACATCAGCCGCATGGCTTCCTCGATGCTCGTTCGTCCTTCGAGTGCGTCTGCGATCAGGGCACGAGAAAGGCGTTCGCCGACGCGGAAAGGCTGATTATTGTAGTGGTCGCCGCCGCCACGTTCGTTTGCCGCGCTGAGCGCCCGGAGCCTAGCAACCTCAGCGTCGTACGCGTTAGCGTAGTTATCCATGCGACGGAGGCCGGTGCGGTGGAGCGCCTGTAGGACCACAAGAGTGCCACATCTGAAGTCATGTGCCAGGGCATCCAATGCTTCGGTGAGCGGCGCGCTTGCCACTCGGGCGTGGTGAGACTCCAGGTCCTCCTGTGGCACTAGCACTTCGGACGCCACGGCGTTGCACCAGCGCTCGATTTCGGATTGCGCGTCACTGCGCAGATCTTCATTGCCGATACCGCTGGTACCACGCCAGATGTGGGCGAACTCATGGGCGAGTGTGAAAATCTGGCCATTGATGGTCTGGTGGGTGTTGACGAACACGAGCGGCGCGATGTCATCAACAAGCGCGAATCCACGGAATTCGTTCTCGTCGAGCGGACGCCTGGTGTTGTTGTTCACCATGGAGGTCGCGATGGTCAGGCCGCCGAGCGCCTCGAAGCTTCTGAGGAGAGCTTTCCGCGTGTCGGCCCAAGTCCCGTGGCGGGTGGAGATCTCGAAATCTAGCGCGCTTCGAATGTGTGCCGCTGCCTCTGTCGGGCCCTCGTCCGCGGCGGAACCAACGAATTCTAGAGGCTCTGCCCCGAGCCCTAGCGCATAGTCGCGATACCACTCCTGCCGGCGCTGAGACTGGCCCAATACGGCGATGAGGTTGGCGCTCGGCGGAGGTGCTCCATCGAAGCCCTCACGGAAATCGGGCACAGGCAGTGTCCAGGTTGGAGGCTGGGGGAGCAGGAGGTAGCCGAAGGGCACGCCTGTCGCCCTCGCGAAATCCTGGAGCTGCTTCAGCGTCGGACGGGTCTCGGCTGTCAGCCACTGATCAACCTTGAAGCGACGGTGGAGCCCTTCTTCGTCGGCTCCTGTCACGTTGAGCGCCCAGGACAGCACGGAGGGAGCGACGTCGACTCGGATGGGCATCGCTCTCTCCTTTCTGCGTTGGCCATCGCGGCCAGTGCGAGTGCAGCATCAATGGTGTCCTGCCGTAGCCCTGTGCCATCACCGCGACGCTACGGAGTCACATGGTCCTAGTGTGGCTGCTGGGTCCGACATTTGAGGATAGGCGCTGTTCGTGTCATGGAGCGCGACCGGCGACATGGCGGGGCACCCGCGCCGGCATGCTCATCCCGCCCTTGAGCAGCCACTCCGACTGCTCGCCAGCGGCGAAGACGCGGCAGAGGAACCGGTCGAACCGGGCCTGCCGGATCTGGGCGTCGACGGTGGCTGCGCTGACTCCGGGGCCTGCCTGCTGGGCTGCCTTCTTCGCGGCGTCCTTGATCGCCAGCTCCAGCGATCGCCAGTCCGCGTATCCCTCGTGCTCAGCCACGCTCCCATCCTTCCGAACGCACGCCGGCCAGATCGAAGAGACCGTCGGCCAGGGATCTGGCGTCGCTCTTGCGCCGCGCCGCGAGAGGGGAGAGGTAAGACTCGAGTCGGTGGCGGGACACCAGCTTGTCGGCGCTTGTCGCATCACGCACGGCCGCGGCGACCATGGACAGATCGGTGCCGATGTCGACGAGGTCGGCGATGGTCCGCTCGACGGTCAGCGTGGGGAGTCCGTCGACGGGCACGACCTCCTCGTTGGTGAGGTGGCGGATACGCAGACGTACGCCAGGGAGCCGGGTGCCTTTGCGGCTGGGGACGATGAAGTCGAAGCCGTCGAGGAGGAAGTCGCCCAGCCCGTGAACGACTGCGGCCGTTGCTCCAGCTGCCACGATCGGGGCGACTCCTGCCTCGCTGCGAGGTGCGGTCGCCCCGCGCAGCGCCAGCCACGTCGCGTAGATCGCCTCGTGGTCCTGCGGTGGCGCTCCGGCCATGCGGTAGACCCCCTGCGCCACGCGCTCGATGGCCCCGGCCGAAGCCATCCGGGCGAGCTGCTTGCGGGAGACGCCAGCCTCCCCTGCTTGGGCCGTGGTGACGAGGCCCCACCGACGTTCGGCGATGGAGCCGAGCCGGGCCAGGGTCGAGTCCGCCATGACAACTATTGTACCCGCTTCAGGTGACAAAGGTTGTCGAGTGCGCGGCGACCACTTCGGAGACGAACTCGAACTAGGATCCTTCACGATGACGCACGTTGACGCAAACCCCGCTGACGCCGCTCACCTGGAGCGGTGTGTCGAGTTGGCCGAGGCCGCGCTCGCGGCCGGTGACGGCCCGTTCGGGTCGGTGCTGGTCGATCGCAACGGCACCGTTCTGGCAGAGGACCACAACCACGAGACGACCACCGCGGACCCGACCGCGCATCCGGAGCTGGCGCTGGCGCAGTGGGCCGCTCGGAACCTGCCCGCCGCAGACCGCGCCGGCGCGACCGTCTACACGTCGGGGGAGCACTGCCCGATGTGTGCGGCCGCGCACGGCTGGGTCGGCCTCGGCCGCATCGTCTTCGCCGCGTCGAGCGCGCAGCTGGCCGGCTGGCGGGCCGAGTGGGGGCTGCCGGCAGCGCCGGTCAGCGTCCTCCCCATCACCGCCGTCGTGCCGGGCCTCGAGGTGGTCGGGCCGGTGCCGCCGTTCGACCAGCGCATGCGCGCCATCCACGAGCGCGCCGCCGGGCGCCGAGCGTAGGGTGCTCGACGACCCGGCCGGTCACTCGACGATCGACTGGATCTCCGCGACCGGCACCGGCGTGTTCTGCCAGTCACCGGTCAGCTCGGTCGGCAGCCCGGGCAGGACGAGCGGCGCACCGCCGTTCTCGAACCGGACCGTGTAGACCAGCCGGGCCTGCGCGTCGTAGGCCGGCTTGCCGTCGACGCTGACCGTGCCCGAGATCGACGCCCGCGCGTAGCTGTAGTTGCAGGTCTCGGACTCGGCCGTCACCCAGTCGCAGTCGAAGGCGGCGGAGCCGTCGCCGGGCTGCACCTCGAGGTGGTCGGGGGTGGCGATGGCCACGACGCCGAACGCGGAGCTGCCCACCAGCTCCTCGTCGTCGATGCCGTCGGCCCACCACCACGTGTCGAGGTTGACGTAGGCCTGCTCGGGCGGGTTGAACGCCAGCGTGAAGTCGGGCACCACCAGCAGGCCGTACGCGGTCATGGCCTGCTGCTCGAGCGGTGGTTCGACCTCGACGGGCATGTTCTCGAGCCATTCGTAGCCGTCGTAATAGGAGTCGTCGGGGTTGCGGCAGCGCCAGTAGACGGGGATCGAGTCCGGCGACGGCTTGGGCTGAGGCAGGTCCGGATGGTCCTCGATGGCAGCCGGGACGTTCATCCAGCACGGGTTCGGGCCGTCACAGTACTCGTTGTAGAGGTCGACGAACTCGCAGGAGGGCTCCTGGCTCCCGCCGCCTTCGTTGCCGCCGCCTTCGTCCCCGCCACCCTCATCGCCACCCTCATCGCCACCGGGGCAATGAGTGACGGTCACGAGGTCGCCGTTCTCGTTCACGTACGACTCGGTCCAACCGGGCGGCACCGTGCAGTCGGCTCGCGGCTGGGCGTCGGCCGCGGCCGAGGCGGGCGCCGCCTGGGCGGCGCTGCCGCCGACCAGCAGGCTCAGCACCAGGCCGAACAGCGCCACGGCCAGCCGCGCATACTTCCCTGGTGTCAGCATGAGATTGTCGCCTCCGCTACCGGTATCCGCGCCACGATCAGCCACCCGTCTCCCTCGCGCTGCAGCCGGACGCCGACGGGTCCGGGCGCGACCTCGAGCGGCGGCTGGGTCTGCTCCTGCACGACGACGCCCCAGGGTCGCTGGTCGACGCAGGCCTCGGCGGTGGCGTCGTCGCCGTCGACGCTGACCTGGACCTCGCCGATCTCCGGCTCGCCGATGCGGCGCTGTTGCTCGTCGACCATGTTCGCCACCCGGGCCATCTGCTCCTCGACCACGGCACCGGTGGCGATGCCGTCGAACAGCGCGGGGTCGGGGTCGGGCCCGTTCTCCGAGTCGATCAGAGCGCCCCAGTAGCCGGTGTAGACCTCGCGGATCGCCGCGGCGTCCTGCTCGTCGGTGCTGGGCGGGGTGGTGGCGGCCGTCGTAGCCGGTGGCGGCGTCGTCTCGAGGCCGGCGGGCTCGTCGCCACCCGAACAGCCACCCAGACCGACAGCAAGCGCGAGACCCACCACGACACCGATCCTCGAATGCGACAACTCGCTTGCCTCTCAGTATCGCTCGTTGACGGTGCCCGTGCCGGGCGCAGCCTACTGGGTGGGACCAGCACGGCGCAAAGCAAAGAGGAGCCGTTGGCCGCGCCTCGAGGCAGGCGACCAACGGCTCCCGTCAGGGGTGTGCCCTGCAGACCGACGTCTAGATGTCGAAGTAGAGCTCGAACTCGTGCGGGTGGGGACGCAGACGGATCGGGTCGATCTCGTTGACGCGCTTCCAGTCGATCCACGTCTCGACGAGGTCGTCGGTGAAGACGCCGCCCTCGAGGAGGTAGTCGTGGTCGCCCTCGAGGGCGTCGAGGGCCTCGCCGAGCGACGCGGGGACGGTCGCGATGTTGGCGTGCTCCTCGGGCGGCAACTCGTAGAGGTCCTTGTCGACCGGCTCCGGCGGCTCGATCTTGTTGCGGATGCCGTCGACGCCGGCCATGAGCATGGCGGAGAAGGCGAGGTAGGGGTTGCTGGACGGGTCCGGGACGCGGAACTCGATGCGCTTGGCCTTCGGCGACGTGCCGGTGACGGGGATGCGGACCGCCGCGGACCGGTTGCGCTGCGAGTAGACGAGGTTCACCGGCGCCTCGAAGCCCGGGACCAGGCGGTGGTACGAGTTCACCGTCGGGTTGGTCCACGCCAGCAGCGAGTTGGCGTGCTTGATGAGGCCGCCGATGTACCAGCGGGCCATGTCGGACAGGCCGCCGTAGCCCAGCTCGTCGTAGAACAGCGGGTCGCCGTTCTTCCAGAGCGACTGGTGGCAGTGCATGCCCGAGCCGTTGTCGCCGAACAGCGGCTTCGGCATGAACGTGGCCGTCTTGCCGGCCTCCCAGGCGACGTTCTTGATGATGTACTTGAACAGCATCAGGCGGTCGCCGGCGTGCTTGAGGGAGTCGAACCGATAGTTGATCTCGGCCTGGCCGGCGGTGCCGACCTCGTGATGGGCCCGCTCGACCGGGATGCCGACCTCGGTCAGCGCCAGCACCATCGAGTCGCGCAGGTCGGCGTAGTGGTCGACCGGCGGGACGGGGAAGTAGCCGCCCTTGTACCGCGTCTTGTAGCCGCGGTTGCCACCCTCCTCGACGCGGCCGGTGTTCCAGGCGCCCTCGATGGAGTCGATGTGGTAGTAGCCGGCGTTCTGCTTGGTCTCGAAGCGGACGTCGTCGAAGACGTAGAACTCGGCCTCGGGCCCGAAGTAGACGGTGTCGGCGATGCCCGAGCTGGCGAGGTACGCCTCGGCCTTCGTCGCGATGTTGCGCGGGTCGCGGCTGTACGGCTCACCGGTGAAGGGGTCGACGATGGAGAAGTTCAGCGCGAGGGTCTTGGCCTTGCGGAACGGGTCGACGAACGCCGTGGCGGGGTCGGCCATCAGCTTCATGTCGGACTCGTGGATGGCCTGGAAGCCGCGGATCGAGGAGCCGTCGAACATCAGGCCCTCGGCGATGGCGGCGGCGTCGAAGGCCGAGGCCGGCACGTTGAAATGCTGCATGACGCCTGGCAGGTCGCAGAAGCGAACGTCGATGAACTCGACGCCCTCGTCCTTGACGAACTTGAGCAGCTCGTCCGGGTTGGTGAACATCCGCATCTCCTTCGCGCCTCGGCGGCGCAGTCTCCGCATCCGTCGACGGTCGGCGTTGACCGTATTACCCTCGTGGCCCGGACGCTAGATTCCTGGGATTTCCCGTCGGTGTCCCGAGTGTTTCACCAGTGTTACGTGCGATGTGGGACGGTGCGCCGATCCGGTCGCCGCCGGGTGTCGGCCAGGCTCTAGGCTCGCAGGGTGAGCTCCGACCGGCCGACCTCGTCCGACCTCCAGCTGCCCGACCACGGCCCCGGCTCGGCCGGCGGCTGGGGACGTCGCATCGCGGCGCTGCTGCTGGACTGGCTGGCCGGCAACCTGGTCGCGTTCATCGTCACCGGCGGCAACTCCGGCGTGTGGGACGCGCAGAGCGACGTGTTCTGGTTGCCGCTGATCTGCTGGTACCTGCTGGTCGTGGTGTCGACGACGCTGGCCGGCGGCAGCCTGGGTCAGCTACTCGTCGGGCTGCGGGTCGCTCACCTGGGCGGACGGCGCATCAGCCCGGTCATGGCGGCGGTGCGGACGTTGATGATCGCGCTGATCATCCCGCCGCTGGTGTTCACCCGCGACGGCCGCGGCCTGCACGACCTCGCGTCGAACACCGTGGTCGTCAACGCCCGCTGAGCGGTCAGGCCGCGGGGTCGGTGACCCGCCCGACGAACAGCGGCGTGGCGGTCTCGACGTCGTGCAGCACGAAGACGAACGGGCGGTCGACGGTCAGCTCGACCGGGCCGTCCGCGGGCGCGGAGCCGGTCTCCATCTCGACGGAGGTCGCGGCGGCCGCCTCGGTGCCTTCCTCGTCGACGGTGATGGTCGCCTCGTGCCGGACCTCGCTCACGGTCAGCGGGACGACGTCGGGGTCCGTGCTCATCGGGGCGAAGTCGGTGGTCGACGGGTCGAACGGCGCGGTCACGCCGAGGGTGGCCAACGTGTCGGAGAGGGTCGTGGCGGTGCGCAGGTCGAACATCGGCAGCTGGAGGTCGACCTGGGCGGTCTGCGCGTTACTGAGCACTGTGCCGAGCAGCTCGCCGTCGAGGCGCCCTTCGACGGCCGCGAACGCGCCCGCGTCGGGGACCAGCAGCGTCATCGCCAGCTCGCGGCCCGCATAGGGGATGGTCACCGCCTGCCACCCGTCGCCGGCCTGGTAGGGGAAGGTCGTCGCCAGGCTCATCGCCGGGGCCTGCAGCAGCTCGCCGCCGATCGTGGTGAAGTCGCGCTCACCCACGTCGTGGAACACGGCGTCCCACGGCGCCTTCGCGTAGAGCGCGTTGACGAGCACCAGCTTCGTGGCCTCGCTGAGCGCGTCGGGCGGGATCAGCTCGGCGATCTTGTCCTCGGTGTTGTCGGCCACCCAGCCGTTGATGGAGTCGCGTGCGTCCGCGGCGTCGGCGAAGTCGACCTGGCGCACGCCGGCGTCGTAGAAGCGGGCCAGCGTGTCCAGGAACGGCGCCTCCCACTGCGCGCCGTCCTGCGCCCAGAGCGAGTTGGCCGACGACAGCGCCACGTCGGCCTCCTCGCCGTCGGCGTTCTCGCGTTCACCCGAGCGGGTGGCCAGGGCCTGCTCGAGCGCGTTCAACGCCGGGTGCAGCTGGTCCGGGCCGGTCGTGCCGAGGAGCGCGTCGAGCTGGTCGGCCGACGCGCCGGTCGCGCCCGCGCGCAGCATCCCCAGCGCGACGGCGATGCTGGCCGGCGAGTAGACGAGGTTGCCGTCGCCGGCGCCGGCCAGGGGCGTGTACAGGTTCGTGGCCAGGGTGCGGACGATCTCGCCGGCGGCCTGTGCGTCGGCCGGCGTCGCGTCCTCGCGCGACGCCTCCGAGCGGGCCACGTCCGCCTCGTCGCCGCCGCAGCCCGAGGCCGCGACGACGACAGCGGCGACGAGCAGGGCACGTACGGGCAGGCCGGTCCACGATCGTTGAGGCATGGTGATGAGACGCGCCGCGCCGCGAGCCGGTTCGGCCGGCGCCCGGCTCAGCGGCCCGGCAGCTGGGTGCCGCGCGGGATGCGTGCGCCCTTGGGCAGCGGCCCCTTCGGGATGCCGATGGGCGTGCTGCCCAGCGCGCGCAGCCGCGCCCGCAGCTCTGTCACCTCGGCCGGGCGGATGTTCTTCGGCAGCTTGTTGAGGTGCCGGGTGAGCCGCTGGAGCGGGACCTGGCCGTCCTCGCGGCCGACGATGACCTCGACGACCGGCATCTCCGGCGCGACCCGGGCGTGCCGCTTCTTCTCCTGCGCGAGCAGGTTGGCGACCCGGCCGGCGGACGTGCCCTCGCCGATCAGCACGATGCCCGGCCGGCCGACGGCGCGGTGGACGACGTCCTGGTAGCGGTTGGCGCCGACCATCGGGGTGGTGTCCCAGCCGCGGCGCAGCGTCCCCAGGGCGGCCGCGGCGGCGCCGGGTTGCCCCTCGATCTGACCGTACGCGGCCCGCTCGGCCCGCCGCCCGAAGACGATGGCGGCGCCCAGCAGCGCGATGGGCAGGCCCACGATGATCCACAGCCACAGCGGCCCGACGAAGATGCCGACGACGACCGAGAGCCCGATGACGCCGAGCAGGATGCCCAGGGTGATCCAGCCGACCCAGCGGTCGGACCGCCGAGCCATCTTGTACGTCTGCCGGATCTGCGCGATGCGCCCGGTCTTCTCGGGACCCTCGTCGTCATTGCGTGCCATGGGGAGAACGTTACAACTCGCGCGCGTGTGAGTAGTAACGCGCTCCGACCAGCGTCGTCAGCGGGCGGCGCGAGCCTCCATGGCCTGCCGGTAGAGCCGTCCGGCGCGGTACGACGAGCGCACCAGCGGCCCGGACATGACGCCGGCGAAACCGATCTCCTCGGCCTCGGCCTGCAGCTCGACGAACTCCTCGGGCTTGACCCACCGCTCGATCGGGTGGTGGCGCACGGACGGGCGCAGGTACTGCGTGATGGTGATGAGGTCGCAGCCGGCGCCGTGCAGGTCGACGAGCGCCTGGGAGATCTCCTCGCGGGTCTCGCCCATGCCGAGGATGAGGTTGGACTTGGTGATCATGCCGGCGGCGCGGGCGATCGAGATGACGTCGAGCGAGCGCTCGTACCGGAACGCCGGGCGGATGCGCTTGAAGATGCGCGGCACGGTCTCGACGTTGTGCGCGAACACCTGCGGCTGGGCGTCGAACACCTGCTGCAGGAGGTCGGCCTTGCCGGAGAAGTCCGGCGTGAGGATCTCGACGCCGGTGTTCGGGTTGAACTTGTGGATCTCGCGGATGGTCTCGGCGTACAGCCAGGCGCCCTCGTCGGGGAGGTCGTCGCGGGTGACGCCGGTGACCGTGGCGTAGCGCAGCCCCATGGCCTGGACCGACTCGGCGACCCGGCGCGGCTCGTCGCGGTCGAGGTCGTCGGGCTTGCCGGTGTCGATGAGGCAGAAGTCGCACCGGCGGGTGCAGTGGTCGCCGCCGATGAGGAAGGTCGCCTCGCGGTCTTCCCAGCACTCGAAGATGTTGGGACAGCCGGCCTCCTGGCAGACCGTGTGCAGGCCCTCGCGTTTCACCAGCGACTGCAGCTCGCGGTACTCCGGGCCCATGGTCGCCTTCGTCTTGATCCAGGAAGGCTTCTTCTCGATCGGCGTCTCGGCGTTGCGCACCTCGAGGCGCAGCAGCCGACGTCCCTCCGGCGCGACAGTCACCTCTCCACCCTACGTCTGCGGCTGCAGCGCCAGGAGCTCGTCGAGGTGACGTTCGACATACGGGAGCACCTCGGCGACGGTGACCCGGCGGCCCAGCTCTCGGGACAGCGTCGTGGTGCCGGCGTCGCTGATGCCGCAGGCGATGATGCGGTCGTACCAGCCGAGGTCGTTGTCGCAGTTCAGCGCGAAACCGTGCATGGTGACGCCCCGGGCGACGCGCAGCCCGACGGCGCCCAGCTTGCGGTCGGGGGCGCCGTCGCCGGGCTGGATCCACACGCCGCTGCGGCCGTCGACGCGCACCGCGGCGACGCCGACGTCCTGGCAGACGTCGAGCATCAGCTGCTCGACGCGGCGGACGTAGCCGATGACGTCGTACGGCTCGGGCAGCTTGAGGATCGGGTAGCCGGTGAGCTGCCCCGGGCCGTGCCAGGTGATCTTGCCGCCGCGGTCGACGTCGATGACCGGCGCGCCGGCATCCAGCAGCGGCCGCTCGTCGGGCGTCGTGCGCTTGCCCGCCGTGTAGACCGCCTCGTGTTCCAGCAGGACGACGGTGTCGCCGATGTCGCCGGCCACCCTTGCGGCGTGCAGCCGGCGCTGCTCGTCCCAGGCATCTTGATACGGCACGTGGCCTTCGTGCCGGATGATCCGTAGCTCGCCCACGAACGTCGAGCCTACGCCCGCCGGGAAGGCTCGCGGCAACCGCGCGGTTGGCACCTGTCGTGGCCAACTTCAGAGGAACACCCCTGTCCGTTCTCGACCTCGCGCCGGTGGTGACCGGGTCGACGCCGTCGACGGCGCTGGCGCAGACGCTCGAGCTGGCCCGGTACGTCGATGACCTGGGCTTCCGGCGCTACTGGCTGGCCGAGCACCACAACATGCCGGGCATCGCCAGCTCCTCGCCGCCGATCCTCATCGGGGCGGTGGCCGCGGCGACGTCGTCCATCCGGGTCGGGTCGGGCGGGGTGATGCTGCCCAACCACATGCCGCTGGTGGTCGCCGAGCAGTTCGGCACGCTCGAGGCGCTGCACCCGGGCCGCATCGACCTCGGCATCGGCCGGGCGCCGGGCACCGACGGGCTGACGGCGCACGCGCTGCGCGGCAGCAGCGACCCGCGGCTGGTCGAGGAGTTCCCGCAGCACCTGGCCCAGGTCCGGGCGTTCTTCTCGGGGGAGTGGCCGGACGAGCACCCATACGCCGCCATCACCGCGACGCCGGGACGCGGGGCGCACGTGCCGGTCTGGCTGCTCGGATCCAGCGACTACAGCGCCCGGGCCGCCGCGGCGCTCGGGCTGCCGTTCTCGTTCGCCCACCACTTCAGCTCCGTCAACACCGTCCCGGCGCTGCAGCTGTACCGCGACGGGTTCCAGCCGTCGGCCGAGCACGCGGCGCCGTACGCGATGGTCGCGGTCAGCGTCGTGCTGGCCGAGTCCGACGAGCACGCGCGCTGGCTGGCCGGGCCGATGAAGCTGTCGATGCTGCGGCTGCGGTCGGGGCGGCCCGGTCCGCTGCCGACGCCGGAGGAGGCCGCGGCGCACGAGTTCGCCCCGGCCGAGGAGGAGCTGCTGGCGCCGTTCCTCGGCGGCCAGATCGCGGGCGGGCCGGACACCGTCCGCCGCGAGTTGGAATCGCTGCTGGACCGCACCGCGGCCGACGAGCTGATGGTCGTCACGACGGTCTCGCCGCACGCCGAGCGGCTGCGTTCGTACGACCTGCTGGCGGGTCTGCTGCCCTGACGGTCGCTTCGCCGTTACGTTGAAAAGCGTCATCACTGTGGGTGAAGAGGGGAGTAGTGCCCATCAGGGGTACGCGACGCGACGTGACTGGTGAACGAGGAACGACGACAGAGGCCCATCGATCGGGTGTTCAGGCACCCGGTTCAGACGCCATCGCCGCCGAGGAGAGACGGCCGACCGACAAGGTGGTCCTCGGCACCGCCGGCGCCATCGTGTTCGCGTTCGTGATCTGGGGGTTCGTCGACACCGACTCGTTGTCCAGCGCCTCGTCGGAGGCCCTGACCTGGGTGACGCACAACGCCGGCTGGGCGTTCGCGCTGACGGCCACCGGGTTCGTCGTCTTCGTCCTGTGGGTGGCGTTCAGCCGGTACGGACGCATCCCGCTCGGCGCCGACGACGAGCGGCCCGAGTTCCGCACGTCGTCCTGGGTCGCGATGATGTTCAGCGCCGGAATGGGCATCGGGCTGATGTTCTTCGGCGTGAACGAGCCGCTGACGTTCTTCACCACCGACCCCGTGCCGGGCACCGGTGAGCCGGAGAGCATCGAGGCGATGAACACCGCCATGGCGACGACCCTGTTCCACTGGACCCTGCACCCGTGGGCCATCTACGCCGTCGTCGGCCTGGCGATCGCCTACGGCACCTTCCGGCGCGGCCGCAGCCAGCTGATCAGCTCGGTGTTCACGCCGCTGCTCGGCCGGCGCCGGGTCGAGGGCGGCTTCGGCCGGGCGATCAACGTCTTCGCGATCTTCGCGACGGTGTTCGGGACGGCCGCGTCGCTGGGCCTCGGCGCCCTGCAGATCGGCAGCGGGCTGCAGGAGATCGGCTGGCTGGACGACGTCAGCACCGGCCTGCTGGTGGCCGTCATCGCGGTCCTGACGTTCGCGTTCGTGGCCTCGGCGGTGTCGGGCATCGAGCGCGGCATCCAGTGGCTGTCGAACACCAACATGGTGCTGGCCTTCGTACTGGCGTTCTTCGTCTTCGTCGCCGGCCCGACGATCTTCGTCCTCAACCTGATCCCGACGGCGATCGGCGACTACTTCGCCGACCTCGCCGAGATGGCCGCCCGGACGGAGGCCAGCGGCGGCGAGGCGATGCAGGAGTGGGTGTCGGGCTGGACGATCTTCTACTGGGCGTGGTGGATGTCGTGGACGCCGTTCGTCGGGATGTTCATCGCCCGGATCAGCCGCGGCCGCACGATCCGCCAGTTCGTCGTCGGTGTCCTGCTGGTGCCGAGCGTCGTCAGCGTGGTCTGGTTCTCCATCTTCGGCGGCACCGCCATCGACCTGCAACGCGACGGCGCGGACCTCGCCGGGACCGCGGAGAGTCCGGCCGGCCAGGAGGAACAGCTGTTCTCGGTGCTGCAACAGCTGCCGCTGACGACGATCGCGAGCGTGCTGGTCATGCTGCTGGTGGCGATCTTCTTCGTGTCGGGCGCCGACGCCGCGTCGATCGTCACCGGCACGTTGTCGCAGCGCGGGTCGATCGCGCCGTCGAAGCGGGTCGTCGTCTTCTGGGGGCTGCTCATGGGCGCCGTGGCCGCGATCATGCTGATGATCGGCGAGGGCGGCGCGACCGCGTTGGAGGGCCTGGAGAACATCACCATCCTGGCCGGTGCGCCGTTCATGCTGGTGATGGTCGGCATCTGCGTGGCGCTGGCGAAGGACCTGCGCAGCGATCCGATGATGGTGCGCGAGGACCGCGGCGTCGAGGTGGTCGAGCGGGCGGTCGACTACGGCACCGAGCAGTACGACGGCGAGTTCCACCTGCAGGTGGGCAGCACGCCCGGCGACGGCGTGGCCGAGCCCGAGCAAGAGCCCGTCCGGCGGCGCTGAGCCGGCCGCGTGGTCAGAGGCGTTCGGTGGGCAGGACGGTCTCCTTGGCCTCCCCGCCGGACGCCTCGACCAGGTAGCCCTGCGCGTCGTCGCGCTCGGCGTAGACGCCGGCCGGCTCGGTCCCGCGGTACAGCACGCCGGCGCCGTCGTCGGTGGCGAGCGACGCGGGCAACTCGCCGCTCGCGACCATGCGGTGCAGCACCGGGCGGCGCTGCTCCTCGGAGTCGTAGTGGACGCCGTTGCCATACGGCAGCAGCGCCAGCCCGTCGGTGACGGCGCGCAGTTCCGGGCCGAACGAGTCGGTGGGGCCGCCGACGTGCCAGCAGATCGATCCGGCCGACACCCCGGCCAGGACGACGCCGGCCGCCCAGGCCTCGCGCATGACGTCGTCCAGGCCGTGCAGGCGCCACATCGCCAGCAGCCCGGCCACCGAGCCGCCGCCGACCCACAGCACGTCCTGCGCCAGCACGTGCGCCCGCAGGTCGTCGACGTTCGGCATCGAGAACAGGCTCAGGTGCGACACGTCGACCGACCAGCCGGCGAACGCGGCGTAGGTGCGCTGCACGTAGAGCACGCTGTCGCCGGACGCCGTCGCCAGGAAGCACAGCTTCGGCCGGTCAGCGCCGGTGAGTCGCAGCGCCAACTGCGCCAGCGCGGTCGGGCGGAAGTTGCCGCGGGCGTCGTAGGCGAACCCGCCGCTGGTGGCGAGGACGGTCGGCGTGCGGGTCATCGGGTCTCCTGGTCGGGGACGAGCCGGGTGGCGCGCCGCCGACGGTACCCGACGATCAGGGCGACGATCACGACCGCCGCGAGCACCACCGTCGCGGCCGCCAGCGGCGCCGCCGACGCCACCGTCGCGGCGCCCCAGAGCACGCTCAGCCCGCCGACGGTCCAGATGACCGCCCACAGCGCCGACCCGACGAGCATCGCCGCCAGGTAGCGGCCGAACGGCATGCGCGTGGCGCCGGCGACCGCGTTGACCGCCGTCTGCACGCCGATGGTCAGGAACGACAGCGTGACGGCGACCGGCCCGTAGCGGGCGACGACGTGTTCGGCCCGGGCCAGCCGGTCGCGGCCGAGGCGGTCGCCCCAGCGCGACCGCGCGATTCCCGTCCCCGCGGCCCGGCCCAGCCAGTAGGTCGCCTGGGCGCGCGCGACCACGATGCCGAACATCACGGCGATGCCGAGCCAGAGCGGCAGCCCGAACGGGCTGTCGGGTGCGGCGAGCGGCGTGACCGCGTCCATGTCAGGGATCGTAGTCACTGGCCGGCGAGCTCCCGCAGGGCTCCTGCGCGGGCCGGGAATCGGTGTCCTGACAAGGCTGTGACACGGCCGATGCGGCATCCGGGCGCGAGGTTTGCAACGATAAGCGGATGCAGGGTCTCGAGACTCCCGCGGGATACACGGTTACCCGCCGCCTCGGCTCCGACGCGTCGGCCATGTACCTCGCGCGAGAGGACGCGACCGGTGCGTCCGTCACCCTGCGTCTCGTGGGGCAGGTGGGCCCCCAGGTACGCGACCGGCTGCGGCTGGCGGCGCACGCCCTGCGTGCGGTCGACCACCCCCACGTCATCCCGTTCCTCGACGTCGTCGACGGGCCGGCCGGCATCGTCGTCATCCTGGGCGCGGCCGAGGGCGGCAGCCTGGCCGGCATCATCGGCGCCCGCGGCGTGCTGCCGGCCGGCGAGGTCGTCACGGCGTGCGCGCCGATCGCCGAAGGGCTGGCCGAGATCCACCGGCGCGGCATCGTCCACGGCGACCTCACCCTCGACGACATCGTCTTCAGCCTCGACGGCCGGCCCATGGTCGCCGGCGTCGGCCTGGTGCAGACCGGTGTCCCGCTGCGGGTCGGCCAGCGGGCGCGTCCGGTGCCGCCGGAGGTCCAGGCCGGGTCGCCGCCAGGCCCCCCGGCCGACGTGTACGGGCTGGTCACGGCCGCGGTGGTGGCACTGACGGGGTACCTGCCGTCCATGCGGCTGGCGCTGCCCGCCGTCGCGCCGGCCACCCAGGCGCTGCTGGCCAGCGCGCTCGACCCGGTGCCCAACCGGCGCCCCCCGGTCAGCAGCATCGGCAACGTCTTCTTCGCCGTGGCCGACCCCGCGCCGGTCGAGCTCGTCCTCGAGGAGAACCACGCGACGACCGGCACCATGCGGCCCGTCCTGGACGCCCCCGTCATGAGCGCCGACGACGACGTCGCGGCCTTCATGCGCCGCTCGACCGCCACCGGCCGCCGGGCCCGTCGTCGTTCCGAGTCCGCCGACCAGCGCGAGTCGCCCGAGGCGCTGGCGTCGGGGGCCGTGGGCGGCCTGGCCGGCGGCGCGGGTGCCGGCACGACGGTGCCGGGCGGGGCGGGCGCCAGCCCGACGGCGCCCACCGGCCCGATCCGCAGCCCGCGACGCGGCCGGCGCGGCCAGAGCGGCCGGAGCGACGAGCCGCCGCCCGCTGGCCCCTCGCGCGGCGGCATCGACGACGGCGTCAACGTCCCCGTCCCCGGCGGCGTGCTGCCCGACGAACGCCGCCCCGACCAGCGCTCCGCCCGCCGCCCGAACCGTCGTGCGGCCGAAGCGGCGGCGGCGCCTCCACCGGCGGCGAAGGAGTCCCGGCGCGGCGGCGGCCGCGGCGCCCCGCCCCCCGTCCACGACGACGAGGACACCGGCGCACCGAAACGCAAGGACCGCCTCTGGATCGTCAGCACCCTGGTGGCGTTGCTGCTGGTCGCGGGCGTGGGCATCGTCGGCTGGCGCATCTTCGGCGACGACACGCCGACCGACGGCCCGGGCAGCGGCTCCAGCCCCGACCAGTCCGCGGCGTCGACCGACCTCTGCGGCGGCCCGCAGCCCGCGCCCACCGTCCCGCCGCCCACCGTCACCGACTGGACCCAGGAGGTGCAGCGGCTGTACACGCTGCGGGCGCAGGCGTTCGAGGAGAGCGAGCCCGAGCTGCTCTGCCAGGTGCACGCCCCGACCAACCCCACCCTCACCGAGGACGCCGAGCTGCTCCAGGACTACGACGACGCCGGCGTCCACACCGAAGGGCTGATCTTCGAGGTGGTCAACGCCGAGCTCGTGACCCTGGAGGGCGGCCGGGCGACGGTGACGATCACCCAGCGGACCCCGCCCTACACGCTCGTCCACGACGACGGCGAGGTGGAGCAGGAGATGGAAGGGTTCGAGGAGCAGACCTGGGAGGCGGACCTCATCGCGGTCGCCAACGAGGACGGCACGAGCTCCTGGCGGTTCGGCTAGTCAGTCGGGCCGCCGCGCCCTCGTTCTCACAGCATCAGGGGGCCTTCCGGAAAGTGGCCAGGCTTTCGGGCCCGCTGTCTGTTCGCTCTCCGCTGGCCGCCTCTGGCCCCACCCGTTCCATGATCATCAAAGTTTCGGGGCGTCGGGGCGCACCGTTTCTTTGATGATCATGGAACGAGGTGTGGGTGAGCGCTCTCCGGCGGGCTGGTGGGGCACCTCGCTCGCTTGGGGTGCACCTCACTCGCCTGGGGACCGTACTGGGATCGGTTCGGGGCCTGGTGCGGTACTTCTGGCGGGTGAGGTGCACCTGCGGCGGGTGAAGATCCCCCGCAGGCGGCCAGCGGAGGGTGACCAACAGCGGAGTCGGTCGCCGGAACGCCACCCAGGAAGGGCGAGGGCCAGCGGAGCGAGCCCTCAAGCGGGGGCAGAGCCGGGCCCATCTTTGGGGCGGCCCCCCGACAATGGAAGCAGCAGGGGGCTGGCGCAACTCCTCAGAGGGCGGACTTGATCACTGACCGCGCATCTGGGTGCTCGAACCGGAAACCGGCCTCACTGAGCCGGGTGGGTACCATCCGCAGGCTGCCGAGCAGCTCCGACGATGCCTGGCCGATGGCGATCTGGAGGGCGAATCCGGGCACCGGGAGCAGCCTCGGCCGATGCAGCTCGTCGGCCAGTAACCGGCTGAACTCGCCATTCGACACCGGCGCCGGACAGGACACGTTGTACGGGCCCACGCAGCCGTGCTGCTCGATGAGGAACCGTAACGCCCGCACCGTGTCGCTCAGCGAGACAGGGCTCCAGAACTGCTCGCCGTTGCCGAAGTGGCCGCCCAGGCCGAGGCGGAACAGCGGCAGCAGCGGCTTCAGCGCCCCGCCACCCGGCCCGATCACGAGGCCGAAGCGCGGATGGCAGACGGCGATGTCGGCGGCGCGGGCGGGGGCGGCGGCGTGCTCCCAGTCCTGGCACAGGCCGGCGAGGAAGCCGTCGCCGGGGCCGGACTCCTCGTCGAGGAGCTCGCGGCCGCGGTCGGGGCCGTAGTAGCCCATCGCGGAGGCGCTGACGAACACGCGCGGCCGGGCGGCCAGGCCGGTCAGGGCCGACGCAAGCACCGTCGTCGAGCGGATGCGGCTGTGGTGCAGTCGCTTCTTGAACCGGCGGGTCCAGCGGTGCGAGCCGACGTTGATCCCGCCCAGGTGCACCACGGCCTCGACACCAACGAGACGGGCGAGGGGGACCCGGCCCTGCTCGGGGTCCCACTGCGCCTCGTTCGGCGCGGCCGGGGCGTGCCGGACCAGCCGCACGACATCGTGACCGGCGGAGCGCAGCCCGGCGACCAGCGCCGTGCCGATGAAACCGCTCGACCCCGCAACCGCGACCCGCACGGGGGCTAGAGGCCGAGGTCGGCCTCGAACCGGCCGCCCTCGAGCCGCTTCTTCACCGTCGTCAGGAACCGGGCGGCGTCGGCGCCGTCGACCAGCCGGTGGTCGTAGCTCAGCGCGAAGTACACCATGTGCCGGACGGCGATCGTCTCGCCCAGGTTGGGGTCGTCGATGACCATCGGACGCTTGACGACGGCGCCGGTGCCGAGGATCGCGACCTGCGGCTGGAAGAAGATCGGCGTGTCGAACAGCGCGCCGCGGCTGCCGGTGTTGGTCAGCGTGAACGTGCCGCCGGTGATCTCGTCAGGCGTCAGCTTGCCGGTGCGCGCCTTCTCGGCCACCTCGGCGATCTTGCGCGCCAGCCCGGCGATGTTGAGGTCGCCGGCGTCCTTGACGACGGGCACCAGCAGGCCCGCCTCGGTGTCGACGGCGATGACGAGGTTCTCGCGGTCGTGGTAGGTGACCTCGCCCTTCTCGACGTCGATCGAGGCGTTGATCTTGGGGTGCTGCTTGAGCGCCTCGACCGCGGCCTTCGCGAAGAACGGCAGGAACGACAGCTTCACGCCCTCGCGCTGGGCGAAGTCGGCCTTGAGGCGGTCGCGCAGCCGGGCCAGCGTCGTGATGTCGATCTCGACGACGCTGGTGAGCTGCGCGGTCTCTTGCAGCGACTCGTGCACGCGCTTGGCGATGACCTTGCGCATGCGGGTCAGCTTCTCGGTGGTGCCCCGCAGCGGCGACGGCTCGACCGACTCGGGCGCCGCGGCCGGCTGGGCGGCCGGAGCGGCCGCGGAC
Organism: Jiangella alkaliphila; assembly: GCF_900105925.1. Taxonomy (NCBI): domain Bacteria; kingdom Bacillati; phylum Actinomycetota; class Actinomycetes; order Jiangellales; family Jiangellaceae; genus Jiangella; species Jiangella alkaliphila. Next base: position 3,850,717 of record NZ_LT629791.1, read on the forward strand.
GGGGCCGGCTGCGCGGCGGCGGCCTTGGCGGCCTCGGCCGCGGCGAGCACGTCCTGCTTGCGGACCCGGCCGCCGATGCCGCTGCCCTGGACGGTGCCGAGGTCGACGCCGTGCTCGGCGGCGAGCTTGCGGACCAGCGGGGTGACGTACGGGGTGCCGTTGCCGGACGGCGCCGCGGCGGGCGCGGCCGGCGCCGGCGGCGCCTGGGTGGCGGTCGCCTGCGGGCCCGCGGTCTGCGGCGCCTGGGGGACGGCGGCGGGCGTGGGCGTCGCGGCCGGTGCGGGGGCCGCGGCCGGAGCCTCCTGAGCCGGTGCGGGCGCCGGTGCGGCGGCGGCCGGCTGGGCCGCGGGCGCGCCACCCGCGACGCCGACCAGCGCGAGCACCGCGCCGACCTCGACGGTCTCGTCCTCGGCGACCTTGATCTCGAGCAGCGTGCCGGCGACCGGCGACGGGATCTCGGTGTCGACCTTGTCGGTGGAGATCTCGAGCAGCGGCTCGTCGACGGCGACGGTGTCGCCCGGCTGCTTGAGCCAGCGGGTGACCGTGCCCTCGGTGACGCTCTCGCCCAGCGCCGGCAGCGTGATCGGCGTGCTCTCGCCGCCCGCGCCGTTGGCGGACGCGGCCGGAGCGGCCTCGGCGGCAGGTGCCTCCGCGGCGGCCGGAGCCTCGGCAGCCGGTGCCTCCTCCTCGGCCGGAGCCTCGGCAGCCGGTGCCTCCTCGGCGGGCGCGGCCTGCTCAGCCGGGGCGGCCTCCTCGGCGGGCGCGGCCTCCTCGGCCGGAGCGGCCGCCTGGTCGCCGCTGCCGCCGTCACCCGTGGACTCGCCCGACTCGCCGATGACCGCCAGCTCGGCGCCGACCTCGACCGTCTCGTCCTCGGCGACCTTGATCTCGAGCAGCGTGCCGGCGACCGGCGACGGGATCTCGGTGTCGACCTTGTCGGTGGAGATCTCGAGCAGCGGCTCGTCGACGGCGACCGTGTCACCCGGCTGCTTGAGCCAGCGGGTCACTGTGCCCTCGGTGACGCTCTCGCCGAGTGCGGGCAAGGTGACGGAGGTTGCCATCGTCTGTCCTCTCGAGTCCTACGTACGGTCGTCGCTACAAGGCCGAGGCAAGCTTATGCCCCGGCAGGTCAGCCGTGGACGTGCAACGGCTTGCCGGCCAGCGCCATGTGCGCCTCGCCCAGCGCCTCGCTCTGCGTCGGGTGCGGGTGGACGAGCTGGGCCACCTCGTCGGGCAGCGCCTCCCAGTTGTAGATGAGCTGCGCCTCGGCGATGAGCTCGCCGACCCGGGCGCCCACCAGGTGCACACCGATGACCGGACCGTCCTTCTCGCGGACCAGCTTGGCGTGGCCCTGGGTGCGCAGGATCTGGCTCTTGCCGTTGCCGGCGAGGTTGTACTCGAGGGTCACGACCTTGTCGTCGCCCAGCCGCTCCTTGGCCTGCGCCTCGGTGAGGCCGACGGAGGCGACCTCGGGGTCGCAGTAGGTGACCTTGGGGATGCCGAGGTCGTCGACGGGGACCGGGTTGAGCCCGGCGATCTCCTCGGCGACGAAGATGCCGTGCGCGAAGCCGCGGTGGGCCAGTTGCAGGCCGGGGACGATGTCGCCGACGGCGTAGACGTTCGGCACGCCGGTGCGCAGCCGCTCGTCGGTGACGACGAAGCCGCGGTCGAGCGTGACGCCGTTCTCCTCGTACCCCAGACCCTCGGTGACCGGGCCGCGTCCGACGGCGACCAGCAGCACCTCGGCCTCGATCTTCTCGCCGTTCTCCAGCGACACGGTGACGCCGCCGTCGCGGGTCTCGACGCCGGCGAACCGGACGCCGGTCTTGAAGCCGATGCCGCGCTTGCGGAAGGTCCGCTCGACCACCTTGGACGACGCCTCGTCCTCGGCCGGGACCAGCCGGGGCAGCGCCTCGACGATGGTGACGTCGGCGCCGAACGAGCGCCACACGCTGGCGAACTCGACGCCGATGACGCCGCCGCCCAGCACGACCGCCGACGACGGCACGCGGTCCAGCGTCAGCGCCTCGTAGCTGCTGATGACGCGGGTGCCGTCGATCTCCAGCCCGGGCAGCGAGCGGGACCGCGACCCCGTGGCCAGGATGATGTTGCGGCCTTCGTAGCGGGCGCCGGCGACCTCGACGGCGTTGGGCGCGACCAGCTTGCCCTCGCCCTCGATGAACGTCACCTTGTTCGCCTTCACCAGGCCCTGCAGGCCCTTGTACAGCCGCGCGACGATGCCGTCCTTGTAGGAGTTGACGCCCGGCATGTCGATGCCCTCGAACGAGGTCTTGACGCCGAACTGCTCGCTCTCGCGGGAGTTGTCAGCGACCTCGGCGGCGTGCAGCAGCGCCTTGGTGGGGATGCAGCCGTAGTGCAGGCAGGTGCCGCCGACTTTGTCCTTCTCGATCAGCGCGACGTTCATGCCCAGCTCGCTGGCGCGGAACGCCGCGGCGTAGCCGCCGCTCCCGCCGCCCAGGATGATGACGTCGAAACCGGCAGTGTCGGCCACGGTGGTGCTCCTCGATGTGTCGTCAGGTCGTTTTCAGCGTCAACAGCATCCTTCCATTCGCTGTTCCGACACCATTCACCGGACCGGGACGTTGCACTGTGAGCAGGTAGTGTCGCGATACGGTCCTGGATTCCACCAGGCGGACGGACTCGGAGGTCGAACGATGGGGTTGTTCCGGCGACGGCGGAAGAGCGCCGAAGGCAGCTTGGACCGCGCTGCCGACTCCGCCGACGTCAAGCACCTCGAGGAGTTCGCCCGGACCCGCCGCGGCGTCGAGGCGTTCGTCGAGCCGCCGACGACCATGACCGCCACCACCGTCGTCTTCGTCGCGCACGACGGCGAGTGGACCCGCCGCCGCGTCCGCGACGCCGCCGCGGCGCACGGGCTGGCCCGCAAGCTCGGCATCCCGGCCTACGACGCGCAGGTGGTCGGCTACCCGCAGCGCATGCGCGACTGGAACCGCAAGAACGGCGGCCGCGGCGCCTGAGCGCGCACGACCGCCGTCCTGGAAGAAGCCGTCAGAGGGCGCCGTCGGCGACGTCCTCGACCAGCCGCACCAGCGTGCGGACGGCCGCGCCGGTGCCGCCCTTCGGGGTGTAGCCGTGCGCCTTGTCGCTGAACGCCGGCCCGGCGATGTCGAGGTGCGCCCAGCCGATGCCGTCGGCGACGAACTCCTGCAGGAACAGCCCGGCCTGCAGCGCGCCGCCCCAGCGGTCGCCGATGTTGGCGATGTCGGCGATGGGGGAGTCGAGCTTCTCGCGCAGCTCCACCGGCAGCGGCAGCGGCCACATGGCCTCGCCGGACCGGCCTGCGACGTCGTGGATCTTCGCGCCGAGGTCGTCGTCGTTGGCCATGATGCCGGACACCCGCTTGCCCAGCGCGACGACGGCCGCGCCGGTCAGCGTCGCGACGTCGATGATGAGGTCGGGCTCGTCCTCGGCGGCGCGGACGATGCCGTCGGCCAGCACCAGGCGGCCCTCGGCGTCGGTGTTGAGCACCTCGACGGTCTTGCCGCCGTAGATCGTGATGACGTCGGACGGGCGCTGGGCGCTGCCCGACGGCATGTTCTCGGCCATGGCGGCGTACGCCGTGACGGCGACCTTGGTGCCGAGCTGGGCGATGGCGTGCACGGCGGCGACGACGGCAGCGGCGCCGCTCATGTCGCTCTTCATCTCCACCATGCTGTCGGCCGGCTTGAGCGACAGGCCGCCGGAGTCGAACGTGATGCCCTTGCCGACGAACGCGACATGCTTCTTCGCCCGGGACGGGCGGTAGGCGACGCGGACCAGCCGCGGCGGGTTGGCCGAGCCCTGGCCGACGCCGATGAGGCCGCCGTAGCCGCCCTTGGCCAGCGCCTTCTCGTCGAGCACCTCGATGTCGAGCTTCGCGCTCCTGGCCAGCTTGGTGGCGGCGTCGGCGAACGTGGCCGGGGTGAGGTCGCGCGGCGGGATGTTGACCCAGTCGCGGGCGCGGTTGACGGCGGCGGCGACGGTCTCGGCGCGGGTGACGGCCTCCTTGACGCCCTTGGCCTTGACGCCGGGGCCGATCAGCGTGACCGACTCGACCGGCGTGGTCGGGTCGCCGCTCTTGTACTGGTCGAACGTGTAGGCGCCGAGCGCGATGCCCTCGGCGACGGCGGCGGCGTCGGCCTCGTCGAGCACCGGCAGCGCGACGGCCGCTGACTGCTGGCCGGCCAGGGCGCGGGCGGCGGCCCCGGCGGCGCGGCGCAGCGACTCGTGCCGCGCCGGCGTGCCGGCCTCGGCGAGCGGTCCGGTCCCGACGGCGACCAGCAGGCCGGCCTTCGCGGCGCCCATCGCCGGCAGCTTCGTGACCTCGTCGGCCTTCCCGGTGGCGCCGAGCTGCCCGAGCAGCCGCGCCAGCGAGCCCTTCAGGGCCTTGTCGAGGGTTTCGCTGCCCGGCAGCAGGACGACGTCGCCGTCGCCCGGGGCCACACCCACGACGACGGCGTCTACCTTGAGGCCGGTCGGGGCGGCGGAGGACAGGGCAATGCTGGTCACGGTTCTCCTGACGTCGCTCGTTTCAGACGATTCCGCCCGATGCTACCGCCGGGTCACCGTCCTGCCGTCTCGCGGTGCGAACACCGTCAGCGCCTCGGCGTCGGAGTGGACGGTGCGCGCGTACGCGTCCGCCCACGCTCGCGCGCCGGGGTAAGCGCTCGCCGCGACGACGGCGTCGGCCAGGGCGTCCGGGTCGACCGCCGTGCGCCGCAGCGTCACGACGCCGTCGCGCAGCAGCGCCCAGTGCGGGCCAGGCCGTCCGTACGGCATGCCGACGCTGCCCGGGTTGACCACCAACCGGCGGTCGACCAGCCGCTGGAACGGCATGTGGGTGTGGCCGCAGACAACCGTCCGCACGTCGCCGGGCACCGTCGACAGCACCTCGGCCCACCGCTCCAGCGAGCTGTCGACCAGCACCACCTCGTCGTCGTCGCGGGGCGTGCCGTGGCAGAACGACACCGGCCCGAAGCCGTCGACGTCCAGCGTGACGGGGTGCGGCAGCGCGGCCAGCAGGTCGACCTGGTCCGGCCGCAACTGCCGCCCGGCCCAGTCGGAGACGTCGATGCCGGACGTCCCGCCGCGCGCGACCGCGACCAGCTCGCGGTCGGCGTTGCCGCGCACCCAGGTGACGCGGTCGCCGAGCGAGACCAGCAGGTCCAGCGTCTCGACGGGGAGAGGGCCGGCAGCGATGTCGCCGGTCAGCACGATCCGCTCGGCGGCTCTGACGTCCGGCTCGGCGAGGACGGCTTCGAGGGCGGGCAGGGCGCCGTGGACGTCGGACAGCACGGCGACGGACGCGACCATCCCCCGATCGTGCCACCCCGCCCGTTGATCTTGGAGTAACCGCGGGATTCATCGGACATTCCGGGCCGGATCTCCGCGGTTACTCCAAGATCAACAAGAGCGGGCCGGCTGGTGGGCGGCCGCGCGCCGTCGGCCCCGTAGGGTGTGGCCGTGACGACCGACGACCTCGCCAGGACCTCCCTGTACGACCGCCACGTGGCGCTGGGCGCCAAGTTCGCCGAGTTCGGCGGCTGGTCGATGCCGCTGCAGTACACCGGCATCGTCGACGAGCACACCGCCGTGCGCGAGCGGGCCGGGCTGTTCGACGTCAGCCACCTCGGCAAGGCGTCGGTCACGGGGCCGGGCGCGCGGGCGTTCGTCGACGCGTGCCTCACCAACGCGCTGGACAAGATCGGCCCGGGGCAGGCGCAGTACACGCTGTGCTGCGACGAGTCCGGGGGAGTGGTCGACGACCTCATCGTGTACCTGCGCGCCGACGACGACCTGCTGCTGGTGCCCAACGCCGCCAACAACGCCGAGGTGGTCCGGCGGCTCGCGGCGGCCGCGCCCGAAGGCGTCGAGGTGCGCGACCGGCACCGCGACTTCGCCGTCCTCGCCGTCCAGGGACCGCACAGCGACGAGGTGCTGGCGGCGCTCGGCCTGCCCACGGGGCACCCCTACATGTCGTTCGCCGAGACCACGCACGACGGCGTCGCGCTCACCGTCTGCCGCACCGGCTACACCGGCGAGCGCGGCTACGAGCTGCTGGTTCCGTGGGACGACGCCGGGACGGTGTGGGACGCGCTGCTGGCGGCCGGCGAGCCGTACGACATCGCGCCGGCCGGCCTGGGCGCCCGCGACACGCTGCGCACCGAGATGGGCTACCCACTGCACGGCCAGGACCTCTCGCTGGACATCTCGCCGGTGCAGGCGCGGGCCGGCTGGGCGGTCGGCTGGTCCAAGCCGGCGTTCTGGGGCCGCGACGCGCTGGTGGCGGAGAAGGCGGCCGGCCCGGCCCGCCGGCTGCAGGGCCTCAAGGCGCGCGGCCGGGGCATCCCGCGTCCGGGCATGACGGTGACGGCCGGCGGCGCGCCCGCCGGCACCGTCACGTCGGGGACGTTCTCGCCGACGCTCAAGCAGGGCATCGGCCTGGCGCTGCTGCCGCCCGACATCGCCGAGGGCACCGAGGTGCAGGTCGACGTGCGCGGCCGGGCCGAGGCGTTCGAGGTCGTGCGGCCGCCGTTCGTCCAGCCGTCGACGAAGGAGGGCTGACCCGCCGGTGTCCGCCCAGGTGATCGTGCTGAACGGCGGCTCGAGCTCGGGGAAGTCCGGCATCGTCCGCTGCCTGCAGGCCGTGCTGCCCGACCCGTGGCTGGCGGTGGGCGTCGACGTGCTGGTCGACGCGATGCCGCCGGCGCTGCGGACGCCCGGCGACGGCATCACGTTCGGCTCCGGCGCCGAGATCGGCGTCGGGCCGGCGTTCCGCGAGCTGCAGGGCGCCTGGATCACCGGCGTCGCCGCGATGGCCCGGGCCGGCGCGCGGATCGTCGTCGACGACGTGTTCCTGGGCGGCGCGGACTCGCAGCAGGAGTGGCGCGTCCGGCTCGACGGCCTGCGGGTGCTCTGGGTCGGCGTGCGCTGCGACGCGGCGGTGGCGGCGGACCGCGAGCTCGCCCGTGGCGACCGCGTTGCCGGCATGGCGGCGACCCAGGCCGAGCTGGTGCACCGCGGCGTCGCCTACGACCTCGAGGTCGACACCACGCACACCGAGGCCATGGCGTGCGCGCGCGTCATCGCCGCGCGCGCTGCCTGACGGCGCCGCCGTCAGCCCTCGGCGACCTCCAGCCGCCGCGGCGCCGTCCGCAGCGGCGAGAGCCAGCCGACGATCGCGGCGACGACCAGCGACAGCTGGCACACCATGACCGCCACGTCGGTGTCGACGGTGCCGGCCAGCGCTCCGGCGGCGACCGCGCCCAGCGGGTAGCCGACGCCGAAGGTGGCCATGCGCCCGGCCGTCATGACGCGGCTCATCAGCGGCTCCGGCGTCACCTGCTGGCGCAGCGTCACCGAGATGGTCGCGATGACGAGGTACATCAGCGACCAGCCGGCGATCGCCAGCGCGCCGGTCACCCAGCTCTCCGCCAGTGCGACGGCGACCCCGGCGAGGGCCGCGAACGGCAGCACGAGCAGCGCCGACCGCGCCCCGCCGAAACGGTGCATGAGCCGTGGCATCAGGATGCTGCCGACGACGGCGCCGATGCCCCACGCGCCGAACAGCAGGCCCAGCCGCCAGTCGCCCTCCTGGACGCCCAGCGAGCGGTCGGCCCAGACGACGAGGATGGCCATCAGTGAGCCGGCGCTGAACGCCACCAGGACCCCGATGACGATCATCACCCGGATGATCTCGTGCCGCAGGATGAACCGGGTGCCCTCGGCCACGGCCGACAGCCGCATCGTGCTCGCGCGGTCCCGCTTGCCGGACAGCGGCCGGACGATGCTGCGGATGAGCAGCGCCGACGCGAGGAACGTCAGCACATCGATGGCGATGATCGACGCGGGGGAGATGACGACGATGAGCGCGCCGGCCAGCATCGGCACCACGGTCTCGGCGACCGTGCTCCCGCCGGCCACCAGCGCGTTCGCCGACGGCAGCCGCTCCCTGCCGACCAGACTGGGCAGCGCGCCCTGGTTGGCGGCGTCGAAGAAGACGTAGATGGTGCCCACGACGAACGCCGCGACCAGCACGTGACCGGCGGTCAGCGCATCGAACCAGAACGCGATCGGGACGGTGGCCAGCGACAACGCCGCCAGCAGGTCGGCGCCGACCATCATCAGGCGCCGGTTGACATGGTCGGCCATCGCGCCGGCGACCAGGCCGAACACGAGGTACGGCAGGGCCTCGGCGACGACCACCAGCGACGTCCACGTGGCCGAGGCGGTGATGCCGTAGATGAGGACCGGCATGGCGATGAACGTCACCGCCGAGCCGGTCAACGAAACGATGCGCGCCGCAACGTACCGGAAGACGTCCGGGTCGCTGAGCAGGCGCTGGCGCCTTGCGGGCGCTGAACTACCCACGTCGATGAACTCCCGCCCCCCGCGAACTGAACTTTACGCGGAAGGCAACAGCATGACGCGTCTCTTGTCAAGGCGCTCACTGGCGCGTCGCGGCGCTCGTCAAGCCCGCTTCGGAGGCTATACCGAGGGCGCGTCGTTGCCGTCCCCTGCGCGGCAACGACGCACCCTTGTACCCGTCAAGACAGCGCAGGCGCCGAGTCATGACGTGCGGTTCCATGTGACCTGGGTCACAATCGGGGCCGGGCGTCGCCCCGTGGCCGCCGGACCGTACTGTCGGGGCGAGTGAGGGCGTCGATCGGGAGGCGAAGATGAGCTGGACGTGGCGGTTCCTGGCACCGGACGGTGGCACCGCGCCGGGCGTGGACGACGGCACGGGGCGCACCGACGCCGGATTCCCGACCCAGTCCGACGCCGAGAGCTGGCTGGGCGAGCACTGGCGCGGGCTGGTCGAGGCCGGCGTCGACTCGGTGGTGCTGGTCGAGGACGGCCGCGATGTCTACGGCCCGATGAGCCTCGCCCCGCCTGACTGACGGCGCGCGGCGGCCGGCGGCGGGCCGGTCCGGTGTGGTCCGGCCCGCCGCGGGCTCGCCACCCAGGTGGGCGTCAGTACTTCGGCGACCGCTTGGCCGTCTCGGCCGGGTCGCGCACGACGGCGTCGCCGAGGACGTCGTCGATCGCCTTCAGCAGGTCGGGCTCCAGCGTGACGCCGCTGGCCGCGACGTTCTCGACGACCTGCTCCGGCCGCGACGCGCCGACGATGGCGGCCGCGACGTTGGAGTTCTGCAGCACCCACGCGACCGCCAGCTGGGCCGGCGAGAGCCCGGCCTGCTCGGCCAGCGGCTGCAGGTTCTGAACCCGGGTGAGGATGTCGTCAGTCAGCAGGCGCCGGCCGATGTCGGACCCGCCGCTGGTCATGGCGCCGCGGGTGCCCTCGGGTGCGGCCTGCCCGGGCCGGTACTTGCCGGTGAGCACGCCCTGGGCGATGGGGGAGAAGACGATCTGCGAGACGCCGACGTCCTCCGACGCCGGGACCACCTCGGACTCGACGACCCGCCACAGCATCGAGTACTCGGGCTGGTTGGAGACGAACGGGATGCGCAGCTCGCGGGCCAGCGCGTGGCCCTGACGGATCTGCTCGCCGGTCCACTCCGAGACGCCGACGTACAGCACCTTGCCGGCCCGGACGAGGTCGGCGAACGCCTCCATCGTCTCCTCCAGCGGCGTGCTCGCGTCCCACCGGTGCGCCTGGTAGAGGTCGACATAGTCGACGCCGAGGCGGCGCAGCGAGTTGTCGATGGACTCGTGCAGGTGCTTGCGCGACAGTCCGCGGTCGTTCGGGCCGTCGTGACCGGCCGGCCAGAACACCTTGGTGAAGATCTCCAGCGACTCGCGCCGGATGCCGGCCAGCGCCCGCCCGAGGACCTCCTCGGCGCGGCCGCCGGCGTAGACGTCGGCGGTGTCGAACGTCGTGATGCCGGCGTCGAGGGCCGCGCGCACGCAGGCGACGGCGGTGTCGTCCTGCACCTGGGAGCCGTGGGTGATCCAGTTGCCGTACGCGATCTCACTGATCTTGAGGCCGGATCGGCCGAGGGTGCGAAATTCCATGCACGTGAATCTATCGGCTCATGCCGAGGCGGCGTCGTCCAGGTTCTTGGTGAAGAAGCGGCTGAACTCGGCCTCACTGTAGTAGCCGTACGGGTCGGTGGGCGTGTAGCCGCTGGACTGGTACAGCGCCATCGCCTCGGGCTGCTTGAGTCCGGTCTCGAGGACGACGCTGGTGTAGCCGGCCCGCACCGCGTGCGCCTCGAGCTCGGCCAGCAGCCGGCGGGCGTGGCCGCCGCCGCGGTGCTCGTGGGCGACGTACATCCGCTTGATCTCGGCCACGCCGTCGCCGTGCTTGCGGAAGCCGCCGGTGGCGACCGGCTCGTTGCCGACGAAGCCGACGAGGAACAGGCCCTCGGGCGGGGTGAACTCCTCGGGGAAGATCGGGCCCTCGTCGGGGTCGCCGTAGCGCTCGGCGTAGTCCAGCTGCAGCTCGCTCTCCAGCGCCCGCACCACGGGGTCGGCGTAGCGCAGCGCGCGGATGAACAGGCCGGTGTCGTCGCGATCGGCCGTGGGCGCCGTGCTCACACGAGCGTCCCGGGCTTGACCTGCGGCTTGGGCAGCCGAAGCCGCCGGAGCTGGGTGGTGCGGGTGATGGCGTACAGCACGTGTCCCTTCCCGGGGTCGTCGGGGAAGCGCTTTCGCACCTCACGCTTCACCCGGACCCCGAGAATCGTCAAGTCCACGATGAGCAGGACCATGACGCCGAGCCAGATGATGGTGGACGCGAGCTGGACGACCGGGACGCCGATCAGGCTGGTCAGCAGGATGACCAGGATGAGCGGCAGGAAGAACTCGGCCACCGTGCGCCGGGAGTCGACGTAGTTGCGGACGAACCGCCGCACCTCGCCCTGGTCGCGGCCGAGGTAGTGCTTCTCGTCGCCGGTGTTCATCGCCTGGCGCGTGCGGGCGCGTTCCTCACGCATGCGCTCGCGGTCGCGGCGCATGGCCTCACGCCGATTCAGCGCGGGCCGGACCCGCTGCTTGCGGGCCTTCTCGGCCTCCGAACGCTTGGGCGTCGGGCGGCCTTTTCGGGCCGGGCGGAGGTCGTCGTCCGCGGCGCCTTCGGCGGGGACGTCGGCGGTCTCGGGAGTAGTTCGGCGACGGAACACGTCTACCAGGGTAGGACAGTTCTCCCACCGGCCCTGCCACGCCGACGCACTACGCCGTAGGGTTGGGTGGAAACACTGTGTGTGGCAGTGCTAACCAGCTCGAGAAAGGGATACCTGGCCTCATGGGGATCCTCCAGCGAATGTCCATGATCTTCCGGGCGAAGGCCGAGAAGGCGCTCGACCGCGCCGAGGACCCCCGGGAGACACTCGATTACTCGTACAAGAAGCAGCTGGAGCTGCTTCAGAAGGTGCGCCGCGGCGTGGCCGACGTCGCCACCAGCCGCAAGCGCATCGAGGTCCAGATGACGCAGCTGCAGGGCCAGTCGGGCAAGCTGCAGGAGCAGGCGCAGAAGGCGCTGGGGCTCGGCCGCGAGGACCTCGCCCGCGAGGCTCTCACCCGCCGGTCCGGGCTGCAGAACCAGATCACCGACCTGCAGACGCAGCACCAGTCGCTGCAGGGCGAGGAAGAGAAGCTCACTCTCGCCGCGCAGCGCCTGCAGGCCAAGGTCGAGTCCTTCCGCACGAAGAAGGAGACCATCAAGGCCAGCTACACCGCCGCCGAGGCGCAGACGCGCATCGGTGAGGCCTTCAGCGGCATCTCCGAGGAGATGAGCGACGTCGGCCTCGCGGTCCAGCGCGCCGAGGACAAGACGGCGAACATGCAGGCACGGGCCGGCGCCATCGACGAGCTGCTGGCGTCGGGCGCGCTCGAGGACCCCACCGGCACGTCGAAGGACGACATCAGCGTCGAGCTCGACCGCCTGGCGTCCACCAGCGACGTCGAGTTGGAGCTGTCGCGGATGAAGCAGGAGATCACCGGTGGCGCCGAGCCGCCGAAGCAGCTCGAGGGCAACGGCGCGGCACCGGCGGCCGAGGCGGCGGAGCCGCAGCGGCAGCGCGAGGAGGGCCAGCTGTGATCATCCGCATCATGGGTGAGGGCCAGTTCGAGGTCGACGACACCCACCTCGACGAGCTCAACCGTCTCGACGACGCGCTGGGCGAGGCCATCGACGGCGGCGACGACGACGCGTTCCGCGTGGCGTTGAAGTCGCTCCTCGACGAGGTCCGCCGGGCGGGCACCGCGGTCGCCGACGACGTCCTGGTCGACAGCGACCTGGTGCTCCCGTACGACGAGGCGCACATCGACGAGGTCCGCGAGCTGCTCACCGAAGAGGGCCTGGTGCCTTCGGAGCCTCCGGCCAAGTGACCCGGAGGGTGATGCAAGACCGATGGGCGATGGGGGGCCGAAGGTCTCCCTGAGTCCTCGGTTCGTCGTGCTCCTTGCATCACCCGACATCAATGGCTGTCGGTCGGGGCTGGGTGGGCCCACCGGGCTCGCCCGGCCCGGCGCGGGAACCGCTGGGCCGCTCCCGGCGTTTCCCCAGTGGGCGTGGTTTCGCCCGTCGCAGGTAGGAGAGGAAGCACGTTGGCTCGCTCGAGGTTCGCCCCGGATCGGGGGCTCTCGTTCCGGATGGGCATGACCATGGTCGTCCTGGCTCTGCTCTACGTCGTGTTGATCGGCGCCATCTCCTACGGCACGGGGGCCATCTGGCTCGGCGTGCTCATCGGCCTGGGCGTGCTGTGGGGGCAGTGGTACTTCTCCGACAAGCTGGCCCTGTCGGGCATGGGGGCGCGCGAGGTCTCGGCGGCCGAGGAGCCCGCGCTGCACGCCATGATCGACCGGCTGTGCGCGCTGGCCGACATGCCGAAGCCGCGGGTCGCGGTGTCCGACACCGACCTGCCCAACGCGTTCGCCGCCGGCCGCAGCCCCGAGCGGGCCGTCGTCTGCGTCACCCGGGGCATCCAGCGCCGCCTCGACGAGCGCGAGCTCGAGGCCGTCCTGTCGCACGAGCTGTCCCACGTCGCGCACCGCGACGTCCTGGTCATGACGGTGGCGTCGGTGGTCGGTGTGCTGGCCGGCTTCCTGACCAAGATGCTGCTCTGGTCCGGCCTGGGCAACAACCGCGGCGGCAACAACAACGCGGCCATCATGGTGCTGATCGTCACGGTCGTGGCGGCCGTGGTCTACGGCGTCAGCTTCGTGCTGACCCGGCTGCTCTCGCGCTACCGCGAGTTGGCCGCCGACCGCGCCGGCGCCATCCTGACCGGTCAGCCGTCGGCCCTGGCCAGTGCGCTGACCAAGATCTCCGGCGAGATGGCGCAGATCCCGCGTAAGGACCTACGCGCCGCCGAGCCGTACAACGCGTTCTTCTTCGTGCCGGCGCTGACCGGCAAGATCGACATCGCGTCCCTCTTCGCCTCGCACCCGCCGCTGGAGAAGCGGCTCGCACAGCTCAGCCGCATCTCCGTCGAGCTGGGCCGGGAGTGACTACGTGGGCATCCTCGACGCCATCTTCGGGCGTACCAAGCAGGTCCAGCCGAACCTCGACGCCCTGTTCGCGCTGCCCACGGCGGCGCTGACGCTGGAGGCGTCGGCGCAGATGCACCCCACCGGGGTGGGCGCGGTGTGCTTCCGCCAGGTCGAGGGCGGCCCGTTCGCCCGGCTGAAGGCCGACGTCACCACGCTGCTCGGCGGCGCCGAGCCGGAAGAGGTGCACGACGACTTCGGCTACACCTGGCTGGTGGTGAAGCGCGAGCCGGCGCAGATGTCCGAGCTGTGCACCGACCTCCACGCGGTGAACTCCACCCTCGAGGAGGCCGGGTTCGGGCCGTCGCTGCTGTGCACCACCATCGGGCTGCGGTCCGAGGACGGCCGCGGGCTGGCGCTGGTCTACCTGTACAAGCGCGGCACGTTCTACCCGTTCGCGCCGGTCGACGCGCGGCGGCAGGACCGCGACAACGCCCTGGAGCTGCAGGTGCGCGCGCTGGTCAGCGGCGACCTCCCGATCGAGCCCGACGTCGCCCGCTGGTTCCCCGTCTGGGGCGCCCCCGGCGTCTGACCGCCTGCGCGAACCGGCCGGCGGTGCCGGGTCAGTGGTCGTGGCCGTGCCGGCCGAGGGTCTGCTCGGGGGTGGCACCGGGGCGGGTCCACTGCGCAACGGGCCGGCTGGCCGGGCCCCAGGCCGCGGTCCCGTCGGCGTCCGAGCGCCAGTACCAGCACGCGTCGCTTCCTTCGGGCCAGCCCTCGGGGTGGTCCTGCCACGCCTCGCCGCGACCGTACGGCGTCAGGTCGAGCAGGGCGAAGGAGCCGTTGGCCGGCTCGGTGCCGCGGCCCGTCGTGGAGTAGGTGAGGAAGACGCGGTGGCCGTCGCGCAGGAAGCAGGCGAAGTAGCCCATCGGGCCGCCCACCGGCGCGTCCACGTCGCGCACCGAGTACCAGGGCTGGGTGTAGCCCATGAACTCGACGTAGCCGGCCACCTCGTCCCACCGTCCCGTGGTGAGGATCGCGAACGAGACGCCGCGCGCGTTGAGGTAGACGGCGTCCTTCAGGTGCCAGGCCGCGTAGGTGCAACCCTCGCACTGCCCCTGGTGCGGCGCCCCGTCCCACCACATGTGCTTGTAGACCACGAGCTCGTCGCGGCCCTGGAACAGGTCAAGGAACGGGACCGGTCCGTCGGGTCCGGTGACCTCGGCCGTCCCGTCGAACTCGACCATCGGCAGCCGGCGGCGGGCCGCGGCGATGGCGTCGCCCTCGCGGGTGTGCGCCTTCTCCCGGACCAGCAGCTCGTCGCGGGCGGCCTGCCAGGTGGCGAGGTCGACGACGGGCGGGCGGCCGGGCAGGGCGGTGGCCGGGTCGGCGGGCGTGCTCATGGCGTCCTCCGTGGTGTCACGTGTGGGTCACCAGAACAGACCCGCGACCCGGCCGGAACTCATCGCGGCGGGAGCGGTCCGCGGGGGTCGTCAGTCCTTGACGGCGCCGCTGCCGGGCAGCGCGAGCATGCGGTCCAGCGCCACCCGCGCCCAGTGGGCGGTGTCGTCGTCGACCTCGATGCGGTTGACGACGCGGCCCTCGACCAGGTTCTCCAGCGTCCACACCAGGTGCGGGAGGTCGATGCGGTTCATCGTGGCGCAGAAGCACACCGTCTTCTCCAGGAAGACGACCGTCTTGTCGGGGTGCTCGGCGGCCAGCCGCTTGACCAGGTTGAGCTCGGTGCCGATGGCCCAGGCCGAGCCGGCCGGGGCGGCGGCGATGGTCTTGATGATGTACTCCGTCGACCCGACGTAGTCGGCGCCGACGACGACCTCGTGCTGGCACTCGGGGTGCACGAGCACGTTGACGCCGGGGATGCGGGCGCGGACGTCGGCCACCGACTCGGAGGTGAACCGGCCGTGCACCGAGCAGTGCCCCTTCCAGAGCAGCATCTTCGCCGCGCGCAGCTGCTCGTCGGTGACGCCGAAGCCCGGCTTGTGCGGGTCGATCACCACGCAGTCGTCCAGCGACAGGCCCAGCTGCAGGACGGCGGTGTTGCGGCCCAGGTGCTGGTCGGGCAGGAACAGCACTTTCTCGCCCTGCTCGAACGCCCACTCCAGCGCCTGGAGGGCGTTGCTGGAGGTGCAGACGGCGCCGCCGTTGCGGCCGCAGAACGACTTGATGTCGGCGGAGGAGTTCATGTACGTGATCGGGACGGTGCCGCCCGCCACGCCGGCCTCCTCGAGCCGCGCCCACGCGTCCTCGACCTGCAGGATGCGGGCCATGTCGGCCATCGAGCAGCCGGCCGCGAGGTCGGGCAGGACGACCTGCTGGTGATCGCTGGTCAGGATGTCGGCGGACTCGGCCATGAAGTGCACGCCGCAGAAGACGATGTAGTCGGCCTCGGGGCGGGCGGCGGCGTCGCGGGCGAGCTTGAAGGAGTCGCCGGTGACGTCGGCGAACTGGATGACCTCGTCGCGCTGGTAGTGGTGCCCCAGGATGAACGCGCGGTCGCCCAGCGCGGCGCGGGCCTTGCGGGCGCGCTCGACCAGGTCGGGGTCGCTGGCGGCGGGGAGGTCGCCGGGACACTCCACGCCGCGTTCGCTCTGCGGGTCGGCGCCACGGCCGAGCAGGAGCAGCGGGACGGGTGTCGACGGGGTCTGGGTCACAGTCACGGCTCGTCAGCCTTTCTCCGGCAGTCGGCGCCAACGACGTCGTGGGCGTAGCGACCGCGTCGCCTCGGCGCTCGTGACAACACACGCCGTACTCACAATCGTCCCTCACTTTGCTTCCGTCGCGCTGCGGAAGAAGCGGGGGGCTCAACCGAATGCACTGGACGGAACGTACGGCGCGGGCGGTCGCATGTGCCGTAAGGCCAGGTAGGCGTCCTGGTCGAGGCGCAGACCTGCGGCGAGTCCGACGTCGATGGCCCACTCCTGGTCGGATGTGAGATTCCGCACGTCGGCGGGCGAGCCGGGCGCCGTCCGGGCCAGCGCCGCCCACAGCAGCCGCTGCGCGACAGCCCGGTTCGTCGCCGCCAGCCGCGTCACGCCCCAGTCGGCCAGGAACGCGTAGCCGCTGGCGGTGAACAGGTCGCAGACCAGCAGCGTGCTGTGCGCCATGACGAAGGCGTGGTCGGGCCGGTGCGTGGCCCCGCGCACCCGCCGGTCCACGGAGTCGACGAGGTCGAGGTCGGCCGCGGTGCCCACACGGACGCCGTCGACGGCGGGCAGGGAGGCCCGGTCGACGACGCCGGTGAGCCGCATGGTCGGGTGCAGCGTGAACCCGGCCCGCCGGTACCGCCGCAGCGCCTGCGGGTCCGGCCGCGACGTCACCAGGCCGCGCAGGCAGCCGGCGCCGTAGTCGATCGCGGCGCCGAGCAGCGCGGTGCCGATGCCGCGGCTCTGGTGATCGGGGTGGACGGCGTACGTCGACAGCACCCACAGCAGGTCGCGGCGCAACGCCACCGCCACGCCATTGATCGAGCCGGCTTCGCCGGAGGCGCCCGGGCCGGCGGCATCGGCCGCCCCGTCGCCGCCGTCGTCGGCCACCCAGCAGCCGCCCGGGTCGGTCGTCAGCAGGTGCCGGATGCGGTCGCACCAGCGGCGCCGCCGGTCGTCGGTCCGGTCGGCGCCGTACGCGAGCGCCGTCAGCCGCTCCGCCGCGTCGACGTCCTCGGGTCGCATCGGCCGGATCCGCATGCCCCCACATCACCAGGTCCGGCGCCGGAGCACCAGGGGAGTCAGCGCGCCGGGCCCATCTCGTCGCGGTCGAAGATGACCTCGCCGCGGACGTAGGTCGTGTGCACCCGCAGGTCGGAGTCCAGGACGACGATGTCGGCCATGCGGCCGGGGGTGAGCCGGCCGCGGTCGGCCAGGCCGAGCGACTCGGCGGGCACGGCGGAGGCCATCCGCAGCGCGTCGGACAGCGAGATGCCGCCGTCGCGGACGACGGTGCGCACCGCGTCGCCGACCCGGGTGAGGCTGCCGGCGAGGGTCCCGGTCGGCGTCCGCACCGCGTTCTCGGTGACCTCGACCTCGGTGCCGTCCCAGCGCCGTTGCCGCCCGAGCGGCAGGCCGGAGGTGTCGCACCCGTCGCTGACCAGCATGAGCCGCTCCCAGCCGGCGACGTCGAGGGCGAACCGGAGCATCTCCGGCGCCACATGGACGCCGTCGCCGATCAGCTCGCAGCGCACCCGCGGATCGGTCAGCAGCGCCGGCACCGGGCCGGGCTCACGGTGGTGGACCGGCGGCAGCGCGTTGAACAGGTGCGCCGCGCGGTCCAGCCCGCGCCCGATGGCGGCCTTGGCCTGCTGGTACGAGGCTCCAGAGTGGCCGAGCGACGGGTGCACGCCGGCGTCGGCGAGCCGGGCGACGGTGTCCATGCCGTCGGGCAGTTCGGGCGCGAGCGTGACCACCTGGATGGCGCCGTCGCCGGCCTCGAGCAGGGCGTCGACGGCCGCCGCGGACGGAAGCCGCAGGTGCTCGCGCCGGTGCGCGCCGTGCTGGGCCGGCGCGAGGAACGGCCCCTCGACGTGGATGCCCAGCAGCTCGATGCCCAGCCCGCCGGCCAGTCGGCCGCGCAGCGAGGCCAGCCCGGCCAGCGTCTGGTGCAGCTGGGTGGCCTCGACGCTCGCGGTGGTCGCCAGGCAGGCGGTGACGCCGCCGGCCGCCAGCCAGCGGGAGATGCGGGTGCCGGCCGCGGCGTCGGCGGTCATGAAGTTCGCGCCCAGGCCGCCGTGGACGTGGGTGTCGACGAAGCCCGGCGCGACGATGCGGCCGGTGACGTCGTGGACGATGTCGACCCGGACGGCGTCGGTGGGATCGGTCCCCGCGGGGACCTCACCGGCGGCGATGGTCTGGATGACGCCGTTGCCGAACACCACGGTGCCCGGAGCCAGCCGGCCGTCGGACCACAGCAGCGTCCCGCCGGTCAGTGCCGTGCGCACCGGCCGGGCCGGCCGCTTCGGCCGGTCGTCGGGGTCGGGATGGTCGCCCGGCGACGGCACTCCTCCGCCCGGGGCCGTCACGGCACACCTCCAAGCCGCCCGGCGAAGCCGGCGGCGACCACGTCGTCTGCCCCAGACCGCACCAGCGCGATCTCACTTTCGTAGCCGCTGGTCATGTCACTGCAGGGAAGATACCCGACATAGTCGCCCGGCTAACCAACCGGATGGGGTGGATCCGGACGGGCGGTCGGCGGCGACGATACGGCACACTCTGGGCCATGCGGATCCTGGTTGCACCGGACAAGTTCGCCGGCACGCTCACCGCCGTCGAAGCCGCCGACGCCATCGCCGAGGGCTGGCGCCGCTCCGCACCCGGCGACGAGGTCGTGGCGGTCCCGATGGCCGACGGCGGGCCCGGTTTCGTCGACGTCCTGCACTCCAGTCTGGGCGGCGAGCTGCTCGCGTCGATCGTCACCGGGCCGCTCGGCGAGCCGGTCCCGGCGACGTTCCTGCTGGCCGGGGACGCCGCGTACATCGAGTCGGCGCAGGCCTGCGGGCTGGCGCTGCTGCCGCTGGGCGACGACGGCCGCACCCCGGTCCCGGGCGCCGCGGCACGGGCGTCGACGTACGGCGTCGGCGAGCTGGTCGCGCATGCCGTCGACGCGGGGGCGCGGCGGGTCGTGGTGGGGCTGGGCGGGTCGGGGACGAACGACGGCGGCGCCGGCCTGCTCGCGGCGCTCGACGCGGCGGGGGAGCCGTCCGGCGCTCTGCGCGGCGGGCCCGAAGCGCTGGCCGGGCTGACGTCGCTGGACGTCGCGCCGGCGCTGGCCAGGCTCGACGGCGTCCAGCTGGTCGCCGCCTCCGACGTCGACAACCCGCTGCTCGGGCTGCGTGGCGCCACCAACGTGTTCGGCCCGCAGAAGGGCCTGGTCACCGACGCCGACCGGCTGGCCGCCGACGGCGCGTTGACGACGTTCGCCGACCTGGCCGACCGGCGCGTGGCCGACCACCGGGGCGCGGGAGCGGCGGGCGGGCTGGGCTACGGGCTGCTGCTGCTCGGCGGCGTCCGCGAGCCCGGCTTCGACACCGTCGCGCACGCCGTCGGCCTGGCCGACCTCGTCGGCGGCGTCGACCTCGTCATCACGGGGGAGGGGAAGCTGGACTGGCAGTCCCTGAGCGGCAAGGTGGTGTCCGGGCTGGCGGCGCTGGCCGGGCCGGCGCTGCGTCCGTGCATCGCGTTCGCCGGCGCGGTGCAGGTCGGCAATCGGGAACTGCGGGTCAACGGCATCGAGGCGGCGTACTCGATGGTCGACATGGTCGGCACCGAGGAGTCGTTCGGGCGGCCGCACGAGAGCCTGGCCGCCGTGGCCGAGCGCGTGGCCAAGACGTGGAGCCGCTGAGACTCGTTGACAGGGAAGGAATGTCCTTTCACCGAGTGGCGTTGTAGCGTTAAGACGTAGTCCGACTTCGGAGCGGGAGAACGAGATGACGGTTCAGGAACAGGTCACCGACGGTGTCGTGCTGACGGACGGCGCGGCCTCCAAGGTGAAGGCGCTGCTCGACCAGGAGGGCCGCGACGACCTGGCACTGCGCATCGCCGTCCAGCCCGGTGGCTGTTCGGGCCTGCGCTACCAGCTGTTCTTCGACGAGCGGTCCCTCGACGGCGACGTCGTCAAGGGCTTCGGCGGCGTCAACGTCGTGGTCGACCGCATGAGCGCCCCGTACCTCGGCGGCGCCACGATCGACTTCGTCGACACCATCGAGAAGCAGGGCTTCACCATCGACAACCCCAACGCCGGGGGTTCCTGCGCCTGCGGCGACTCTTTCCACTGATCCACGCTGAAGGCCCCCGGGCGTTCGTCCGGGGGCTTTCTGCTGCCCGGCGTCAGTGCAGGCGGCGGACGGTGTAGGCGTCGTCGCCCGTCGCGCCCAGGTACTCGTGCGCGCGCATGCGGCACCACGCCGGCACATCCGACGCAGCCGCCGGGTCGTCGGCCAGGACGGTCACCGTCTCGCCGACCTTGACGTCGCCGATGTGCTTGGCCAGCTCGATGATCGGCAGCGGGCAGCGCATTCCGCGGCAGTCGAGCACGAGTGTCGCGTCGGTCACAGTGCCTCCAGACCGGCCCGCAGCCGGGTGACGACGTCGACCACCGCGGCGAGGAAGCGGTCGACGTCGTCGCGGGTGGCGTCGCGGGTCAGCGAGACCCGCACGTTGCCGTGCGTCAGCGCGCCCATCGCCGCCAGGACGTGGCTGGGCCGCAGCGTGCTGGACGTGCACGACGATCCACTGGAGATCGCGAACCCGGCCCGGTCCAGCTCGCTGACCAGCGCCTCGCCGTCGAGGTAGAGGCACGAGAACGTCACCAGGTGTGGCAGCCGCAGCGTCGGGTGGCCGACGACGTCGACGTCGGCCAGCAGCTGCGGGACTCGGGCGCGGATGTGGTCGACCAGTTCGCGCTGCCGTTCGGCGACCTGCTCCGCCTCGTCCCAGCGGGCCCGTAGCGCCGCCGCGGCCGCCAGCGCGCCGGGCACGTTCTCGAACCCCGGCGCCCGGCCGCCGCCGCGCTCGTCGTCGGGCAGCGGGGAGCGCCAGCGCACGTCGCGGCGGATCGCCAGCACGCCCACGCCGGCCGGGCCGCCCCACTTGTGCGCGCTGGCCGTCAGCACCGACCAGCGCCGGGGGAGTGGCACGCGCCCGGCCGCCTGCGCGGCGTCGACCAGCAGCGGGACGCCGCGGGCGTCGACCTCGTCGACCGGCTGGACGGTGCCGACCTCGTGGTTGGCCGCCTGCAGGCAGGCCAGCACGGTGTTGTCGCCGAGCGCGGCGCCGAACTCGGCGGCGTCGACCAGGCCGTCGCGGTCGACGCCCACCTCTGTGGTCGTGGTGCCCTCGTGCCGGGCCAGGTGGGCCGCGGACTGCAGCACCGCGGAGTGCTCCACGGCGGAGACCGCGACCGTCCGCGGGCCGTCGCCCTGACGCCGTCGCGCCGCCACCGTCCCCAGCATGCCCAGCTGGATCGCCTGCGTCCCGCTCGCCGTGAACGTCACCTCGTCGGGCCGGGCGCCCAGGACCGCGGCGACGATCTCGCGGGCGTTGTCCAGCAGCAGCCGGGCCCGCCGGGCCGAGCCGTACAGGCGGGCCGGATCGGCCCAGCCCTCGTCGGCCGCGGCCAGCAGGACCTCGCGGGCGGCGGGGTGCAGCGGCTCCGTCGAAGCGGCGTCGAAGTACCCCGGCGGCGCGGCCCCTGGCGGCACCGGGCCGGCCACGTCCGATGGCGCCGACACGCCGCGCGTGCTCATCGAGTACCTCCCGGAATGATGGCGAAGGGCAACCGCTAGGGTTGGCCGCGACAGGAGAAGTTTGCTCTCGCCATGGTGCCGGTTGCCAATTCGCCCGGCCGGCGAGCGGGTCGAAAGAGAAGGGCGCCTCGTGAGTCAGTCTGGCAGGGTCCGACCGGCACGTCGCCGGGCCGCGACCGCCGCCGTTCTCCTTCTCGGCACGATGCTCGTGCTGGGTGGTTGCTCGGCACAGCAGCGCGACGATTGGTCGCGCCTGGCACTCCCCGAGCCCGCCACGGAGGAGACGCCGCTGATCGGCAACCTGTGGATCGGCTCGTGGATCGCCGCGTTCGCGGTCGGCGTGCTGGTCTGGGGCCTGATCATCTGGGCGGTCGTCGCCTATCGCCGGCGCGACGACGAACTGCCGAAGCAGACGCGGTTCAACATCCCGATCGAGTTCCTGTACACGGTCGCGCCGCTGTTCGTGCTGGTCCCGCTGTTCTGGTTCACGGTCGACCACCAGGAGCAGGTCACCGAGCTCTCCGACGACCCCGACGTCACCATCGGCGTCATCGGCCAGCAGTGGTCCTGGACGTTCAACTACATGGACGAAGAGGTCAACGACGTCGGCACCATCAATGACCGGCCGACCCTTTACCTGCCGGTCAACCAGACCGTGCGCTTCGACCTCATGTCGCCCGACGTCATCCACTCGTTCTGGATCCCGGCGTTCTACATGAAGATGGACGTCATCCCGGGCCACGACAACGCCTTCCAGGTCACGCCCGACCGCGAGGGCAGCTACGTGGGCCGGTGCGCCGAGCTGTGCGGCGCGTACCACCAGTCCATGCTGTTCAACGTCGAAGTGGTCTCCGAGCAGGAGTACCAGGACCACATCGAGAGCCTCCGCGAGGCTGGTCAGGACACCATCATCGAGCCGCCGATCCGCGGAGCTTACGACGACGAGGTCCTCGACGACGAGAACACAGGCGGTGACCACGAATGACGACCTATCTGGAGCGCACCGCCGCCGCCGGCGCGGTCGCCCGGCCGGTGCGCAAGGGCAACGTGGTCGTCCGGTGGATCACGTCCACCGACCACAAGATCATCGGGTACATGTACCTGATCGCGTCGTTCGGGTTCTTCCTGTTCGGCGGCATCCTGGCGCTGTTCATCCGGGCCGAGCTGTTCTCGCCCGGCCGCCAGGTGGTCAGCGACGAGATGTACAACCAGCTGTTCACCATGCACGGCACGATCATGCTGCTGCTGTTCGCGACACCGCTGTTCATCGGCTTCGGCAACATCATCGCGCCGTTGCAGATCGGCGCGCCCGACGTCGCGTTCCCGCGGCTGAACATGTTCAGCTTCTATCTGTTCCTGTTCGGCGGGCTCATCGTCTGCGCCGGCTTCATCACGCCGGGCGGTGCGGCCGACTTCGGCTGGTTCGCCTACGCGCCGCTGCACAACACCGTCTACAGTCCGAACGTCGGTGGTGACCTCTGGGTCGCCGGCCTGGCGATGAGCGGTTTCGGCACCATCTTCGGCGCCGTCAACTTCGTCACGACGATCGTCTGCATGCGCGCGCCCGGCATCACGATGTTCCGGATGCCGATCTTCACGTGGAACATCCTCATCACCAGCATCCTGGTGCTGATCGCGTTCCCGCTGCTGGCGGCCGCGCTGTTCGCGATGTTCGCCGACCGGAACCTCGGCACCCACATCTACGATCCAACGGCCGGTGGTGCGGTCCTCTGGCAACACCTGTTCTGGTTCTTCGGCCATCCCGAGGTCTACATCATCGCGTTGCCGTTCTTCGGCATCATCACCGAAGTCATACCCGTGTTCAGCCGAAAACCCTTGTTCGGCTACAAGGGTCTGGTGTTCGCGACGCTGTCCATCGCGGGTCTGTCCGTCGCGGTGTGGGCGCACCACATGTACGTCACCGGAGCGGTGAATCTACCGTTCTTCGCGGCCATGACCATGCTGATCGCCATCCCGACCGGGCTGAAGTTCTTCGCCTGGATCGGCACCATGTGGCGCGGCTCGATCACGTTCGAGACACCGATGCTGTTCGCCATCGGCTTCCTCGTGACGTTCCTGTTCGGCGGCCTGACCGGCATCATCCTGGCGTCGCCGCCGCTGGACTTCCACGTGTCCGACACCTATTTCGTCGTGGCGCATTTCCACTACGTCGTGTTCGGCACGGTCGTGTTCGCGATGTTCTCCGGGTTCTATTTCTGGTGGCCCAAGTTCACCGGCCGCATGCTGAACGAACGCCTGGGCAAGGTGCATTTCTGGCTGTTGTTCATCGGCTTCCACGGCACCTTCATGGTCCAGCACTGGCTGGGCGTCGAGGGCTTCCCGCGGCGTTACTCCGACTACGACGCCGCCGACGGGTTCACGTTCCTCAACCAGTTCTCGTCGGTGTTCGCCTTCGTCCTCGCCGCGTCGACGCTGCCGTTCCTGTGGAACGTCTGGCAGACCCGCCTCGCCCCCAAGGTCGAGGTCGACGACCCGTGGGGCTTCGGCAACTCGCTCGAGTGGGCCACGTCCTGCCCGCCGCCCCGGCACAACTTCACGTCGCTGCCGCGGGTGCGTAGCGAGCGGCCGGCGTTCGACCTCAAGTACCCCGAGGCCGCGGCCGTGTCGCAGAAGAAACCCGTACCCGCGGGGCTACTCACCCAGACACTCGGCCCGCCTGACATCGAGGAGGACGGCAAGTGAAGATCGAGGGCGTGATCTTCGCCATCGTCGCGGTCTTCTGCGCGGTGGTCACCCCCGTCTACTGGTTCATGTCCGAGGACCCGACCGGCACGACCGCGCTCGTGCTGACGTTCGGCCTCGGCGCCATGATCGCCTTCTACTTCCTGCTGCTGTCGCGTCGCATGCCTCCCCGTCCGGAGGACCGCGACGGCGAGGTCGAGGAGATGGCCGGCGAGTACGGCTTCTACAGCCCGCACTCGTGGTGGCCGCTGGCCGCCGCCGGCGCGGTGTCGGTGGTCTTCATCGGGCTGGTGTTCGCCTGGTTCATCTTCATCATCGGTGTCGCGCTGGCCGCCATGGCCACCGTCGGCTGGGTGTTCGAGTACTACCGCGGCGAGTACGCCCACTGATCCGCCCATCGAGCGCCGCCCATGGGTCGTTTTGTCCCGCGGGCGGCGCTCTTTGTCGTATCGTGACGTTCCGTCGGCGGCTGTGAGGTTTCGGTGTGGCCCCGGCGGGTTACCTCACTGATGTAGCCACCCGACATCCTCGGAGGAGGTCGCGATGTTGTCGCACCCTCTGACGGCGAAGATCCGCCGTGTGGACGACACCCTGCGCACGCTGGTGGAGCGGCGCGGCCACAGCGACGACCCCGCCGACGTCCTCCAGGCGACCGAGACCATCGACCACTGGCTCGACGAACGCCTCGCCCTCATGAAGACCCGCGACGGCGGCACCGACCTCGCCACCTCCGACCGCCGCCGCTGACGCCTGCGACCCCGCGCTGCTCGCCGGGTCAGGGCTCCGCGACCGGCCGGGCGATGTCGTCGCACGTGACGTCCAGCGCGTCTCGATGCTGCCCTGCGCCCGCCGACCCCACCGGCACAGTGGCCGGTTCGGGTTCCTTGTCCTTCGACGTCGCGAGAACCGAACCGACGAGGATGAGGCCGAACCCGAGGGCGGTGAACACCGTGATCCGCTCGTCCAGCACCAGCACCCCGAGCAGCAGCGCCACCGCCGGGTTCACGTAGGTGATGACGGTGGCCCGGCTCGGCCCGACCTCCGCGACCAGCGCGAAGAACACCAGGAACGCCGCCACCGTGCACACGACGCCGAGGCCGGTGATGCTGAGCCAGACCTCACCCGACAGCGGCTCGCCGGGCCACTGCGCCAGGCCGAGGGGCAGGTACAGCACCGCCGACGCCGTCAGCGACGCCGCCATCACGCCGAGACCCGGCAGGTGCGACAGCCACCGCGACAGGATGATCGGGCCGACGGCATAGCAGACCGCGGTGCCTGCGACCGCGAGCACCGGCGCCGGGCTGCTCGCCTCGACGTCGAAGCCGACCAGCGCGGCGACGCCGGCGAACCCGACCAGCAGGCCGGCCAGCCGCCGCCCGCCCGGGCGCTCGGTGCCCATGCCCCACACCAGCACGGCGCCTACCAGCGGCACGGCCGCGACGAGCAGGCCGGTGAGCGAGCTGGACAGCTCCTGCTCGGCGTACCCGAGCAGGTACCACGGGATGCAGACCTCGATGAGCGTGAAGGCGAGCAGCGGCCGCCAGTAGGGGACCAGGGGGCGCAGGTACCCTCGCCGCGCCGCCAGCGGTAACAACAGTGCCGCGCCGATGGCCGTCCGCGCCAGCACGATCGAGGCCGGCGTCAGTTCGTCGACGGCGACCTTGATGAGCATGTAGGGGATCCCCCAGATGATCCCCAGCGCGATGAAGAGCATCCACCCTCGACGGGACACACTGCCTCCTCGACCATCGCGCGCCCCATCCCACCCGAGAGAGGGCGGAACGCGTCGTCCACAGCGAATCTTGGCGGCGGCAGTTGTCCACATTTCGGCGATCGGCGGTTGAGCCGAAGAGCCGGGCGGGGGAGTGTCGCCTCCATGAAGATACGCGAACACCTCAACGGCACGGCGACGGCAGGCGGTCCGGGGGAACTCCTGGCCGCGGTGCCGCACCTCATCGGTTTCCACCCGCAGTCCAGCATCGTCGTGGTCCACGTCGACCTGCACGAGCGGCGCACCGGCACGGTGCTGCGGCTCGATCTGCCCACGGCGGCCGACGACGACGGGAGCTACGCGGCGCAGCTGGCGACGCGCATCGAGTGCGGCGAGCCCGACGCCGTCATCCTCGTCTGTTACGGCGACAGCGGCGCGCCGCCGGGCCATCCACCAGACGGTGCCCGCAGCGGCCCACCGGGCGCGGTCCGGGCCGAGCTGCCGTACCGGGAGCTGATGGAGCTCATCCGCGACGAGCTGGCCGATACTCCGGTCGGGGTCCTGGGCACGGCGTACGTCGACGGCGGGCGGTGGTGGTCCTACGACTGCGACCATCCGAGCTGCTGTCCCGCCGAGGGCATCCCGCTGCCCGGTCCCGGCGTCGGCGCGGCGGCCGAGGTCGCGGCGCGGGCGGCGCTGGCCGGCCGGCGGACGCTGGAGTCGCGGCGCGAGCTGGAAGACGCCGTGCGTGGTCCGGCGGGCGCGGCGGAGAAGGCGATGGTCGCCGTCTTCGAGCGGGTCGACCGCGAGCTGGCTGCCGAGGCGCTGTCCGACGGCGTCGAGGTGCTGCGCGGCCGCACTCTGGCGCTCGCGCGGCTGCAGCTGGCCCGGTCCGCCGAGGGCCGGCTGCAGCTGTCCGACGACGAGGTCGCGCGGCTGAGCCTCGGCGCGGCCGACCTGCTGGTCCGCGACCGGTTCATCGCCTTCGACGACGCCGATCCGGCGGCCTGGCTGGGCTTGCTGACCACGTTGGCCCGGCGTACGCCCGACGCCCGCGGGGCGGCCATCTGCGGCCTGGTGGCGTGGGTGGCCTACCAGCAGGGCGACGGCGCACTCGCGAACGTCGCGCTCGACCGCGTGCTGTCCATCGATCCCAGACACACCATGGCCCTGCTGCTGCGCGACTGTCTCGAGGGCCAGGTGACGCCCACCCACATGTCGGCCTTGACCCGCGACGCCATCGCCGCTGCGGAACGGGCCCGGACGGAGGTGAGCGGAGCTGGCGCGGCTTAGAGTCGAGCCGTGAGATCGCGGCGCTACGTGCTCGCCTCCAGATGGCGGGTGGCCGCGGTCAGCGCGGGCGCGGCGTGCCCTTGCCGGCGGTAGGAACTGCCGGTCCGCTGGCAATGTGGAGGGCCCGCCGAACGTGGCGGGCGGATTACTGGTGCCCTGGCACCAGTAATCCGCCCCCCACAACCGTGTCAGGTGGTGGCCGTGACCGAGTGAACGCCGGCGGACACCGAGCGACGGCCAGCCGCCGCGAAGCGATCACAGGGGCACACGCGACCCAGCCCCACCCGTCGGCGTCCACTCGTGGTCGCGCCCCACAAGGAAGCGCCCGGGCCATCCGACTGGACGACCCGGGCGCGCCGGTGAAGCGAAGCGGACTACTGCTGACCGCTGGGCAGCTCGTCGCGGTGAGCGGGGTCGACGGCGTCGTGGCCGTTGCCGTGACCGTCGTGGTGGGCGGCCTCGAGTTCTTCGCGGGTGGGCTTCTGGACGACGTCGCCGAAGTAGAAGCGGGAGAGCCGCGCCTGGGCCCGCTTGCTGCGGTAGTTCGGGTTCGGGATGCCGTTGGCGTCCGTCGCCGGGCCGGGGTCGGACGGCAGCTGCCGCTCGTGCCACGTCAGCTGGTAGGCCTGGGGCTGCGTCAGCGGGGCGTGCAGCTCCGAGAACTCGCCGTCGGGGCTGACCATGACGACGCCGGTCTCGCGGCCGTGCATGACCTTGTCGCGGTCGCGCCGCTCGAGGCCGATGCAGATCCGTTTCGTCATGATGAACGCCAGCGGTGGCAGCACGAAGATACCGATGCGGATGAACCAGGTGATCCAGTTGACCGGGATCTCCAGGATCGTCGCGAAGAAGTCGTTGCCGCCGGCGATCCACAGCAGGACGTAGAAGACGATGAACGCGACACCGATGCCCGTGCGCACCGGCACGTTGCGCGGCCGGTCCAGCAGGTGGTGCTCCCGAGTGTCGCCGGTCGCCTTCTGCTCGAGCCACGGGTACAGCGCGAGCGGCGTCAGGATGATGCCGGGCAGCAGGATCGCCGGGATCAGCACGCTCATCGAGACCGGATGGTCGAAGATGTAGAACTCCCACGCTGGCATGACACGTAGCGCGCCGTCGAGGAAGCCGACGTACCAGTCGGGCTGGGTGCCGGCCGACACCACGGATGGATCGTATGGACCCCACAGCCAGACCGGGTTGATCTGGATCGTCGCGGCCAGCAGGACGATGACGCCCATGACGATGAACTGGAAGCCGCCGGCCTT
Source organism: Jiangella alkaliphila (assembly GCF_900105925.1). Classification (NCBI taxonomy): domain Bacteria; kingdom Bacillati; phylum Actinomycetota; class Actinomycetes; order Jiangellales; family Jiangellaceae; genus Jiangella; species Jiangella alkaliphila. The sequence goes on from NZ_LT629791.1 coordinate 3,879,353, forward strand.
GGCCACGTAGATCGGGAAGAACGGCGCGCCGGCGACGTTGGTGTTCGTCTTGCCCGGGCCGCCCCAGTGGGTGTGCTTCTGGTACCAGAGGATCATCAGGTGCGCCGTCACCAGCGCCAGGATGAGACCAGGGATCAGCAGGATGTGCATGGGATAGAGCCTGGCGATGATGTCGTCGCCGGGATACTCGCCGCCGAACAGGAACGACGAGAGATAGGTGCCGACGATCGGGATGGCGAGCATGCCGCCCTCGATGATCCGCAGCCCGGTTCCCGAGAGGAGGTCGTCAGGAAGCGAGTAGCCGGTGAAGCCGGCCGCCACGCCCAGGACCAGCAGGGTCACGCCGATCAGCCAGTTGATCTCGCGCGGCTTCCGGAACGCGCCGGTGAAGAAGACCCGCAGCATGTGCACCGACATGGCGGCCAGGAAGATCAGCGCGCCCCAGTGGTGCACCTGACGCATCAGCAGGCCGCCGCGCACCTCGAACGACAGCTCCAGCGTCGACGCGTACGCCTCGGACATGCCGACGCCGCGCATCGGGACGTAGGCGCCCTCGTACACGATGTGCGCCATCGTCGGCTTGAACCAGAGCGACAGGAACACTCCGGACAGCAGGATCATGATGAAGCTGAACAGCGCGATCTCCCCGAGCAGGAACGACCAGTGGTCGGGGAAGACCTTGCGGATGTTGCGCTTCAGCCAGTTGGACGCGGTGATCCGCTGGTCGACGAAATCGACGACCTTGCCGGCACCGTTGACGATGGTGCTCATCGCGTGCGCTCCCAGTAGCTCGGCCCCACGGGCTCGGTGAAGTCGCTCTGAGCGATCAGGTAGCCCTCCGAGTCTACGGCGATCGGCAGCTGCGGAAGGCTCCGCGCCGCCGGACCGAAGATCACCTTGCCGTTGTCCGAGAGATCGAACGTCGACTGGTGGCACGGACAGAGCATGTGGTGCGTGGTCTGCTCGTAGAGGCTGATCGGGCAGCCGACGTGCGTGCAGATCTTGGAGTACGCCAGGATGCCGTCGACACCCCAGTTCTCGCGGCCCTCCGCGATGTGGATGTCCTCGGGCAGCATGCGCACCAGCATGACCGGCGACTTGGCCCGCTCGTTGATGCGCTCCGGCCCGTGGTCGGGCAGGTCCTCGAACGTGGCGGGCATCGCGTTGACCAGCTGGCCGATCTCGAGGTCGGCGGCCCGGATGGGCATGAACGTGACGTCGGTGAGGACGCGGACGCCCTCGGCCCAGATGGTGTGCTCCTTGCGCTGGGCCGGCGTCCCGCCGGTGTTGGGGCCGAGGTCGCGCAGCAGGATCACCGCGGGCAGCGGCAGCAGCGCCAGCGCGCCCAGCAGCGAGTTGCGGATCAGCTTGCGCCGGCCGAAGCCGGACTCCTCGGTGCCGGTGTCGAAGTCGGCCAGCGCGGCCGCGCGGGTCTCGTCGTCGCTGCGCAGCTCGTGCCGCTCGTTCACGACCTCGGGGGACGACATCAGCGACCGCGCCCACTGGACCGCGCCGGCGCCGACGAGGAACAGCGCCAGTCCGAGCGTCAGGCCGAGCGTGAGGTTGGAGACCTGCACGTCGCCGATGTTGACGCCGTCTTCGGGGTCGTTCGGGTGGATGCCGACCGCGACGTAGAAGACGATGAACGCGACCGTGAGCAGCGAGGCCAGCGCGAACATGCCGGCCACCTGCCGTTCGGCGCGGCGCTCGGACTTCTTGTCGACGTCGGTGAGCCGCAGCTCGTCGTGGTGCAGTCCGGGGTCGGCGATCGGGTCGGCCGCCGCCGGCTCCACAGCGTGCTCGCCGTGGGGGACGATGGCGTGCTCGTCGCCGCTGGGGTTCTCGTTGTGCGTGCTCATGCCTTCGACGACCTCGTCACGATCCAGGTGGCCATGCCGATCAGCAGGCCGATACCGACCAGCCACGCCCAGAGCCCCTCGGCGACCGGGCCGGCCCGGCCGATGGCGAGACCCCCAGGGTCGGGCTCGTTCTGCACGCTCTCGAGGAACGTGATGATGTCGCGCTTGTCCTCGGGGGTGACAGTCCCGTCGCTGAACACCGGCATCGCCTGCGGGCCGGTGAGCATGGCCTCGTAGACGTGCCGCGGCTCGACGCCGGTGAGGTTCGGCGCGAACTGGCCCATCGTCAGGGCACCGCCCTGGCCGGTGGTGTTGTGGCACTGCGAGCAGTTGGTGCGGAACAGCTCGCCGCCGCGGCCGACGTCGCCCTGCGAGGTGTCGAGCCACTCGTCGTCCGGGAGGCCCGGTCCGGGCGCCAGCGAGGCGACGTACTCGGCCAGGGCGTCGATCTGGTCCTGCGTGTACGAGACCGGCTTGCGCTCGGCCTGCGCGGCCGGGGCGGCCAGCGGCATCCGGCCGGTGCCGACCTGGAAGTCGACGGAGGCGGCGCCGACGCCGATCAGCGACGGGCCGAGGACGTCACCGTTGTCGTTGACCTGGCCCTCGGCGTTGAGCCCGTGGCAGGACGAGCAGCCGATGGCGAACAGCTGCCGGCCCTCTTCGATCTGCGTGGACGAGGCGGCCTGGACGTTCTGCGCCGTCGTCGGTGCCAGCGCGGCGTATGCGCCGCCCGCGGTGAACAGCACGGCCACCAGGACGGCGAGGGCGGCGAGCGGGTGCCGTCGCCGAGTGGACAGCAGCCCCCCGATCCGCGAGCCGCGGGGCCGGCCGGGCAACGATCTGGGCACGTCTCTCCTCGTCACTTGACCACGTAGATGGTGAGGAACAGGGCGATCCAGACGACGTCGACGAAGTGCCAGTAGTAGGACACGACGATCGTGCTGGTGGCCTGCTCGTGGGTGAACCGGCGCGTCATGAAGGTGCGGCCCAGGAGGAACAGGAACGCGACGAGGCCGAGCGTGACGTGCAGGCCGTGGAACCCGGTGGCGAGGTAGAAGATCGAGCCGTACGGGTCGCTGGACAGCGTCAGGCCCTCGTGCATCGCCAGCTCGGCGTACTCGAACACCTGGCCGCCGATGAAGAAGGCGCCCATGACGAACGTCAGCACGAACCACTCGCGCATGCCCCACTTGCCGATCTGCAGCAGGCTGCCCAGGCGGCCCACCTGGCCGCGCTCGGCCCGCAGCACGCCCAGCTGGCAGGTGACCGAAGACAACACCAGAACGGTGGTGTTCAGCAGCGAGAAGGGGACGTTGAGCAGCTCGGACTGCTGTTCCCACAGAGCGGGGGCGTTGGACCGGAGCGTGAAGTAGATCGCGAACAGGGCCGCGAAGAACATCAGCTCACTGGACAGCCACACGATCACCCCGACGGCGACGAGACTCGGTCGCTCGGGTTGCCGCGTGTGGGCAGCGTCGACGGCGGTTGCGGAAGCCACGCACGTCATTATGTCGGTCGCGGTTCGCGAGCACGACAGGACCCCGGGGTTGAGAGTTCCCGGCGTGTCCTCTCAATAGTGGGTGGCGCCTTGAGGTAAAGCAAGCCTTACCTCAATAGTCGGACGGCGAGACGGTTCTCGCGGTCCGGTGGGCGCGCACCGGTACGATCGTCTCGACCAGCCAGCCAGCCCGAGAGATCCCAGCGAGGACCCGCAGGATGAGCAGCACCGAGCCGACCATGACGATCCTCGTCTACAGCGACGACCGCACCACGCGCGAGCAGGTCCGGCTCGCCGTCGGCCGGCGTCCCGCGGCGGACCTCCCGAAGGTGGAGTTCGTCGAGGTCGCCACGCCCTCCGTCGCCATCCGGACGCTCGACGCCGGCGGCATCGACATCGCCGTGCTCGACGGCGAGGCGGTCCCGGCCGGCGGCATGGGCCTCGCGCGCACCATCAAAGAGGAGATCTACAACGCTCCGCCGGTGCTGGTGCTGATCGGCCGGCCGCAGGACGCCTGGCTGGCGACGTGGTCGCGGGCCGAGGCGGTCGTGTCGCACCCGCTCGACCCCATCGCCGTCGCCAACGCCGTCGCCGACCTCATGCGACGCCGGTCGTCCGGCGTCCCCGCCACGTCATGAGCGAGACGCAGCAGACCTGGCCCGCCGTCCTGACGGCGCTCGTCGGCGGCGAGGACCTCTCCACCGAGGCGGCCGCCTGGGCGATGGGCGAGATCATGCGCGGCGAGGCGACGCCGGTGCAGATCGCCGGGTTCGCGGTCGCGCTGCGTGCCAAGGGCGAGACGGTCACCGAGCTCGACGGCCTGGTCCAGGCCATGTACGACGTCGCGACGCCGTTCCCCGACCCCGGTCCCGCGCTGGACATCGTCGGCACCGGCGGCGACCGTGCGCACACCGTCAACATCTCCACCATGGCCGCCATCGCCGCTGCGGGCGCCAGCGCCCGCGTCGTCAAGCACGGCAACCGCGCGGCGTCGTCGCTGTGCGGGTCCGCCGACCTGCTCGAAGGGCTCGGCATCCGGCTCGACCTGCCGCCCCAGCGGGTGGCCGAGATCGCCGTCGAGGCCGGCATCACGTTCTGCTTCGCCCCGGCGTTCCACCCGTCGCTGCGGCACGCGTCGACGGCGCGCAGCGAGCTGGGCATCCAGACGACGTTCAACATGCTCGGCCCCATGGCCAACCCGGCCCGGCCCAGCGCCCAGGCCGTCGGCGTGGCCGACGCGCGAGTGGCGGGCCTGATCGCCGGCGTGCTGGCCGGACGCGGCACGTCCGCCCTGGTCTTCCGCGGCGACGACGGCCTCGACGAGCTCACCACCACGACGACGTCGCGGGTGTGGGTGGTGCGCGACGGCGACGTGACGGAGGAGCGGTTCGACCCCGCGTCGCTGGGCATCGCGCCGGTGCCGGCCGAGGCGCTGCGCGGCGGCGACGTCGCCTACAACGTCGGCGTGGCCCGGCGGTTCGTCGGCGGCGAGCAGGGTCCGGTGCGCGACGCGGTGCTGCTCAACGCGGCGGCCGGCCTGGCCGCGTACGACGCCGTCGACGCCCCGCTGACCGACCGGCTGGCCGCCGGCCTGGAGAAGGCGACGGCCGCCGTGGACTCCGGCGCGGCCGAGCGGCTGCTGGATCGCTGGGTGGCGGCCGCCTCCGCCTGACGCCGTCAGTCCTCGGCGCCGAGCGCGAAGGCGGCCTCGAGGTCGTGCTTGGAGTACGTCCGGAAGGCGATGTGCGTCTCGGTGTTGAGCACGCCGTCGACCTTGTTGAGGCGGTCGGCGACGACCTCGGCGATGGCCTCGTGGGTGCGGACCCGCACGAGGGCGACGAGGTCGATCTCGCCAGTGACCGAGTAGACCTCGCTGACGCCGTCGAGGGCGGCGATCTCCGTCGCGACCTCGGGGATGCGCGCGACGTCGGCCTGGATGAACACGATGGCGGTGATCACGTGATGTCTCCTCGGGGTGTGCCGGTTCGGCGCCGACACTACCGGCTGCACCGGGGGCCGACCGCGAGGTTCCTGGCAGCGTTGAGTCCCACAAGGGAAAAGAGACTAGTGCAACGGGCGCAGGGGACGGCGGTCGGCGAACGGACGGGCCGCGCGCTGGTCGTCGTCGCGGGCGTCGGCGACGGCGGTGTAGCCGGCCGCGCTGGGCCACGGCAGCGACCAGACGCCGTCGACGCGGACCAGTCGGGTGCCGGGGGTGTCGAGCCAGCGCAGCACGCACTCGGTCTCTTCGGCGGTGGCGGCCGGCAGCGGCACGGGCGCCGGTTGCACTGTCTCGGCCGTCGCGACGAGCGCCTCGACGGCAGGCCGCGGGTCGACGCCGGGCGGGGTGACCTCGGCGCCGGCCAGCCGGCCGTGCCGGACGACGTGCAGCTCCCACCCACCCACCTCACGCCGCCGCGCCGCCACCAGTTGCGGCACCGACGCCAGCGACGCCATGCGCTGCGACCGGACGAGCGAGCGCACCAGCGTGGCCAGCCGGTCGCGCCGGACCGCCGCCTCCTCGTAGCGTTCCTGCCCGGCCAGCGCCGTGATGCGCTCGAGCAGCCGGCGCACCAGCGGTCCGGGGTCGCCGGTGAACGCCTGGCGTACCTGGTCGACGTGGACCGCGTACTCCGTCGCCGACTCCGCGCCGGTGCAGGGCGCGCCGCAGCGGCCCATGTCGGCCAGGATGCACGCCGACGACGACGGCGACGCGGAGAGCCGCTGCGTGCACTGGCGGATCGGGACCGCCTCGTGCACGGCCGTCATGGCCGCCTCGGCGATGCGCCGCGACCCGAACGGCCCGAGGTAGGCCGAGCCGTCGTCGCGGACCTGGCGGACCAGCGAGAGCCGCGGGAACGCCTCGACGGTGAGCTTGAGCCAGCTGCCGCGCTCGGGGAAGCGCGACCGCCGGTTGTACCGGGGCTTGCGCTCGGCGATCAGCCGCAGCTCGCGGACCTCGGCCTCCAGCGGCGTGGCGCACTGGATGCCGGTGACGCCGGTGGCGATGGAGACCATCTCGGTCATGCGCGGCCGGGTCTCGGACGCCGTGAAATAGGTGCGCACGCGGGTGCGCATGTCTTTGCTCTTGCCGACGTAGAGCGTCTCGCCGTCGGGCGCGGTGAACATGTAGACGCCGGGCGCGTGCGGCAGCTGCTCGGACAGGTGCCGCTTCTGCCGCTGCGCCACGGTGACCTTGCTCTGCCAGAGCGCGAGCTCCTCGACGGTGTGCACGCCGACGTTGCCGAGCCGCTCGAACAGCCCGTGCAGGACGTCGACGGTGGCGCGGGCGTCGGCGAGCGCCCGGTGGTTGGGCGTCGTGGAGGCGCGGAACAGCCGGGCCAGCGTGGACAGCTTGCAGTCGCGGGCCTCGTCGCGCGACAGCACCCGGCGGGCCAGCCGCGCGGTGTCGAGCACCTGGAACGTCGGCCAGTGGGTGCCGGTGACCTCGCAGGCCGCCTTCAGGAACCCGACGTCGAACGGCGCGTTGTGGGCGACGATGACGCTGCCGCGGGCGAACTCGAGGAACGCCGGGAGCACCGACTGGATGCGTGGCGCGCCGGCCACCATGAGGTCGGTGATGCCGGTCAGCACCGCGATGAACGGCGGGATGGCCGACGACGGGCGGACCAGCGAGTCGAACTCGCCGACGACCTCGCCGCCGCGCACCTTCACCGCCCCGATCTCGGTGATCTCGTTGCCGTCGGGCGCCCCGCCGGTGGTCTCGAGGTCGACCACCACGAACGTGGTGGAGACCAGCGGCATGCCGATCTCGTCGAGCGTGCCCTGGATGGCCACCGCCGTCATGTCCCACCCCTCTCGGTCTCGGCCACCTGATCCGCACAGTAGGCATCGGCACTGACAATCTCCGGGCACGACGCGCTGAGGAACGGCCTACGCTGGGCGGGAACACGTCCGACGACCCGACGCCGAGGAGCAGCCCATGCCCGTTCCCCAGCCGTCCGAGACCACTCGGTGGCGCTGCGCGCAGTGCGGCAACCTGACCCGGTTCGACGTCGTGCGGTCCAGCCGCGTGCGCGAGTTCGTCCACGTCGACCTCGCCGGCGTGCCGAAGGTCGAGGAGACGGACGTCCTGGCCGAGTCCGTCGAGCGGGTGGTCTGCCGCTGGTGCGGTGGTGAGGGAACGGTGGAGCTCGTCGCGCGGCCAGACTCCGCGTGAGCACCCTGCCCGACGCGGTGCGGGCGCGGCTGGTCGCTCTCGGGTCGGACGTGCTCGGCTCGCTGCCCGCCGGTGACGTGCCCGGCGTGCTGCGTCCGGTCGCCCGGTTCGCGGCGGCCAAGCGGGCGCGGCTCGGCGCCGGCGCGATCGCGTCGGCGCTCGACACCGAGCCGGGCTTCCGGCGCCGCGTCCTCGACGCCGCGTCCGCCGCCGACCCCGCCCTCGCGACGGCCCTCGAGGCGGGGACGACGCCGGCCGCCGCCGACCCCGTCGACGTCGCCGTCCTCGCCTACCTGCTGCGCCCGGACGGCTGGGAGACGATGGTCGAGACCGCCGCGGCCTCCGTCCGCCGCGGTGACGACGAGGCCCGGCTCACCCGCGAGGCGGCCGCCGCCGAGCGTCTCCGCGAGCAGCTCGACGCTGCCCGCGCGTCCACGCGGGAGATGCGCACGACGATGCGCGCGGAGATCGACCGCCTCAAGGCCGAGAACACCATGCTGCGGCGGCGAATCCAGGAGACGCGCGAGCGGCTGAGTGAGGCCCGGCAACTGGAGCAGGACGAGCAGGAGCAGGCCGGCCGCGAGCTGGCCGACGCCCGGGCGGCGCTGCGCACGGCCGAGGTCGACGCGCGCCGGCTCCGGACCCGGCTGGCCGACGCCGAAGCCGCCCTGGAAGCCGCCCGCCGCAGCGGCCGGGCCGAACGCGGCCTCGGCACGGCTCGGCTCGCGCTCCTGCTGGACACGCTCGGCGACGCCGCGGCGGGCCTCCGTCGCGAGCTGGCGCTGCCCGCCTCGACCCTCTCGCCCGCCGACACCGTCGAGGCGGCCGTCCCCGGCGGACCCCTGGACGGCGGCGCGGTAGGCCGCGCCCGCGCCGCCGACGAGCCCGGGTACCTGGACGAGCTGCTGTCGCTGCCGCGCGTGCACCTTATCGTCGACGGCTACAACGTCACCAAGACCGCCTGGCCGACCATGCCGCTGGACGCCCAGCGGTCGCGGCTCGCGCAGGGGCTGTCGGCGGTGGGGGCGCGGACGGGCGCCGAGGTCACCCTGGTCTTCGACGGGGCGGACGTGACGGTGCCGCCGCCGGTCCCGGGGTCGGGGATCCGGGTCCGGTTCAGCCCGACGGGACAGTCGGCCGACGAGCTCATCCGGCGCATGGTGCGGGCCGAGCCCCAAGGCCGCCCGGTGGTGGTCGTGTCGTCGGATCGCGAGATCGCCGAGGGGGTTCGCCGGCCCGGGGTGCGCAGCGTCGAGGCGGTGGCGTTGGTGGGGTTGCTCAGTCGGTGAGTTGTTTTCGTTAGTTGGCCGGTTCCTCGGCCCCCTGCTGTTCGATGGTCGAGGGCGCGGCGGCGCGCCTCAAGCGGACTGTTGGGCGCTTCGCGCCGTCGATGACCGCATGACCCGCGCCGCCGCGCCCTCGTTCTCACAGCCATCAGGGGGCCTTCCGGAAAGTGGACCGGGCTTTCGGGCCCGCTGGCTGTTCGCTCTCCGCCGGCCTCTCACGGCCGCACCTTCCTGGCGACCGACTCCGCCGTTGGTGACGGGTCCGCCGGCCTCCTCGTGCCGCTGTTGGTGGGCGACCGACTCCGCTCTGGTTGAGCTCTGCTGGCCGCACCCGCCCATGATCATGTTCCCTGGCGGTCGCTGAGGCGCCGCCAGGGAACATGATCATGGGCGGGGCAGCGGCGCCACGTGCACCTCACTCGGCTGGGGTGCTCCTCACTCGCCTGAGGGCCGTACTGGGGTCGGTTCGAGGTCGGGTGCGCATTTCTGGCGGGTGAGGTGCACTTGCGGCGGGTGAAGAGGCCAGCGGAGGATGACCAACGGCGGAGTCGGTCCCCAGAACACCATCCAGGAAGGGCGAGCGGCCAGCGGACCAGAAGCACAGCGAGCCTTGGAAGCCAGGGCCCATCTTTGGGGCGACCCCTGACGCTGCTGTACCGGGGGCGCGGGAGGCCGGGTCAAGCGGTCATCGTCGCGCGAAGCGCCCAATAGTCCGCTTGAGGCGGCCTCCCGCGCCCCCGACAATCGAAAGCGCAGGGGGCAGGCCAACTCAGCAATACAGGCCAACGAGATCACACCAATCACACCCGTCACCTGGGATAACTGTCGTCTCATGGAGACCTTGTCGGACCCTGCCCCTACCGTCGTGATCAGCGGGGAGGAGAGCTCGTCGCGGAAGGCGTGAGAGGGAGGGATGGTCATGCACATCGACTGCGATCGCTGCGAGATGCGGGGCCTGGCGTGTTCGGACTGCGTGGTCTCGGTTCTCCTGGGGCCCATCGACAGTGAGTTGGGCGGTGAGGAGCGCCAGGCGCTCGGCGTGCTCGCGGAGGCCGGTCTGGTGCCGCCGTTGCGTCTGGTCGTCACAGAGGGTGACGGCGCGGCGAGAAATTCGGCCGAAACCCCCGCCAGGGATTTGCGGGAGGCACGTGAGGCTGGCTAGGCTCCCGGCCCAGGTGCCTGAATCCCGCCCCGAAGGAAGGACCAGAGTGCCTGAGCCAGGTGGTCACCCCCGCCGTCCGCGCCGCGCGCTAGTCGCACTGTGCACCGCAGCCGTCAGCGTCACCGGGGGCATGACCCTCATCACGCAGAGCAGCGCCGACCCGAAGCCGACGATCTCCGAGGTCAGGGAGCAGGTCGACGGCCTGTACCTGCAGGCGGAGCAGGCGACGGAGCGGTACAACGCCGCTACCGACGAGCTCACCGAGGTGCAGCGACGCATCGAGCGGGCGCAGGCGTCGGTCGACCGGCAGCAGGAGGCGGTCGACACCGTCAGGGCGCAGATCGGCGCTTACGCCGCGGCCACCTACCGGTCCGGTGGCATCGTCGACCCGACGCTGCAGACGCTGCTGGCCGAGAGTCCCGAGGAGTTCCTCGCGCAGGCCTCGGTCATGAACGCGTTCGCCGGGCAGCAGGCCGAGAGCCTGGCCAGCGCCGCCGACGTGAGCCGCAGCTACGAGACGGCCCGGCTGATGGCCGACGAGGAGATGACCCGCCAGCAGGCCATCGAGGCCACGCTCGAGACGGAGAAGGCGACCGTCGAGCAGCTGCTGGCCGACGCGCAGGAGATCCTCGACGAGCTCGAGGCCGAAGAGCTGGAGCAGCTCGAAGAGGACCGCGAAGAGAACTCCGAGATCCCCGACCGCGACGAGGACGACGAGGCCGAAGAGGACGAGGAGACGACCGACCCGCCGCCGGTGTCCGGCCGGGCCGGCGTCGTCGTCGACTTCGCGTTGGCGCAGGTCGGCGAGCCGTACGCTTGGGGCGGCAACGGGCCGGGCAGCTGGGACTGCTCGGGTCTCACGTCCGCCGCCTGGGCCGAGGCCGGGGTGAGCCTGCCGCGCTCGTCCGGCTCCCAGATCGGCGTCGGCACCCGCGTCTCGAAGAGCCAGCTCGAGCCCGGTGACCTCGTGTTCTACTACAGCCCCATCAGCCATGTCGGCATCTACATCGGCGGCGGCGAGATCGTGCACGCCACCCACCCGGGCGACGTCGTGAGCGTCGACGACGTCGACCTCATGCCGTTCGCGGGTGCCACGCGGCCGGGCTGACCCACCACAGACTCAGAGAAGCACGAGAGCCGGGCGCCCATTGGGCGTCCGGCTCTTCTTCGTTCGGAGCGAATCCGGACGAGCCACCCGTGACGCCGTTGTCACGGGTGCCTCGCTCCACCGGTTGCTCTCGCGGTGCAACCGCTGATCGGTGCGACGTCAGCCGACGCTGATGGCGTGTGCCAACTGCCAGCTGATGAACCACGTGCCGGCCAGGATCACAGCGAACACGGCCAGCCGCATCAGAGCGCTCTCGATGCGCAGAGAACTCTGCTCTCGTAGTGCGTCACGCATGGTCGACCACCCCCGGACATCTCAACCTCATACCGGCAGGTCAATTACCGGCCTACATCAAGGATGAGGTCAGATCACTTCGGGGTCGATGGAGCGAGCGTCTACTTACGTATCGACCGAACGGGGGAGGTGCGTCACACTCGGTGACGGCGCGTCACGCAGTGTCACACGAACGGCCCCGATGTCACGGCATCGCGTCCTGGTGTCACATTACCCCGGATGCGCCTCGTCGCCATTGCTCAACAGCCCAGCTCGTACCGCGGCCATGATCGCCTGGGCCCGGTTGGAGGCGTTGAGCTTGTCGTAGAGCTTCGAGACGTGCGTCTTCGTGGTCGACTCGCTGATGTACAGCTTGCGGGCGATGCTCGACACGCCGAGGCCGTCGGCGAGCAGGTCGAGCACCTCGCGCTCGCGCCGCGTGAGCTGCGGCCCGGTGGGGTGCAGACGCCGCTGCATGGCCTCGGCCAGGCCGTCGGCGACGAACGCGGACGGGGTGGCGGCGGCGTGGCGGGCGGCGGCGACGACGTCGTCGCTGGGGGAGCTCTTCGGGACGAACGCCGAGGCGCCGGCGTCGAGCGCGCCGAACAGGTGGTCGTCGCCGGCATACATGGTGAGGATGACCAGGCCGATGTCGCCGCGGGTCTCCCGGAGCCGCTGCGCCAGCTCCAGGCCGCTGCCATCGGGAAGCCGGATGTCGATGACCGCCACCGTGGGCTGGGTCGCCTCGGCCAGCTTGTGCGCCTCGGCGACGGTGGCGGCCTCGCCGACCACGGTGAATCCGGCGTCGCGCTCGAAGGCGCGGCGCAGACCTTGGCGGATGAGCTCGTGGTCGTCCACGAGCATGACCGACATGGGCACGGTGTTACCCCTCTCCATGAGCAATGTTGCCGAGGGATACGTCGACGACCGTGCCGCCCTCGGGCCCTTCATCTATGTCGAGCTTTGCGCCGACCCGCCGGGCCCGCTCCGCCATGATCTCCAGACCGTAGCGGCCGCGTGGCAGCTCTCGCATGCCCATGCCGTCATCGACCACGCGGATCTGCGCGTTGGGCGGGCTGACGTTCACGGTGACCCACAGGTTCTTCGCCTTGGCGTGCTTGCGCACGTTCGTGATGGCCTCCTGCCCGATGCGCAGCAGCTCGGCCTCGACCTCGGGACGCAGGCGGTCGTGCTCTTCCTGGTGCGCGAGATGCACCTTGAGCCCGGCCTGGGTGCCCACCTGACGGGCGTAGGCCGACAGCGACGTGCCGAGGCCGCCGTCGTGGTCGAGGTCGCTGCGCAGGTCGAAGATCGAGTGCCGCAGGTTGGACAGGATGCGGGTGAGCTCCTGCCGCAGCGTGGTCGACAGCGACTTGGCGTCGGCGTCGGTGGTGCGGGCGATGAGATCGTCGACGAGGTAGCCCAGCGAGGTCAGCTCCTGGGCGATGCCGTCGTGGATCTCGCGCGCCAGCCGGCGCCGCTCCTCGCGGGTGGCCAGTTCGCGCACCTCGTCGAAGAGCAGCGCGGTCTCCAGCCGCAGCGCGCCCTCGTCGGTGGAGCCGACGAGCAGCTGCAGCTCCTCGGACGAGACCTGGTCGGGCACGTCGGCGACGATGACGCCCATCGTGCGCGACCCGACCCGCAGCGGCAGCACGACGCGGTAGCCGCGCCGCCCGTTCGGGGTCCAGGCGGGCGTCTCGCTGCTCCACGCCTCGAGGACGACGGGGTCGCGCTCGGCGCCGAGCAGCCAGCCGTCGTCCTCGCCGCGGTGGGCGAGCGGGAACAGGTTGCCGCCCTCGCGCCGCACCAGCAGCGCGGCCCGGCGGACGGCGAGCGGCCCGGCGACGTGGTCGAGCAGGCCCTCCGCCAGCGTGCCGGGGTCGAGGCCGACGGACAGCCGGCGCGACACCACCCGCAGCTCGGACAGCAGCCGGTACGCGGCGGCGTAGCGCCCGCCGTCGGCGATCTGGATGCTGTCCAGCCGCAGCACCCATGCCCCGATGGCGCCGGTGGCGAAGATGATGACGACCCAGACGGAGACGCTGCCGAACGTGGGCAGCTCGATGAGGTTGCCACCGGCGAGGATGTTGCCGATGACCAGGCCGATCGCGCCGGTGAGCGTGGTGATGGCCGTGCCCATGATGCTGCCGGCCAGTCCGGCGGCGAACGCCGGCACCAGCAGGTACGGGAGCGCGAGGTACGCCTCGGGCAGCCCGAGACCGACGATGACCGAGGCCAGCGCCATCTCCGCGGCCACCCGTACGCGGGTGCGCGGGAGGATCCGTTCGGAGATCGCGGCCGCCAGCGCGACGAGGGCCAGCGCGCCGAGCCACCACCAGTCGGTGACGACGCTGCGGGCCGAGCCGGTCAGGGCGATGACGAGCGCGAGCATGCCGGGCCGCGCGACGGCCACGCCATGCCAATGACGCTGGACGGAATCGGGTGCCCACACACTCACAGGCGGCAGTTTGCCGTAAAACCTCGATCCGCGAGTTCCGAATCGCGGCATGTGCCCGTACTTCGAGACGTGAATTGGATCATGGAAACGTGATCTGTCCCACAGGAAGGGTCGTTACTGGCAGTGACGGCTTCGAAGCGTGGTGTGACGCTGTGACACCATCTCCGCTTCGAGTCGCGCGGGGGGCAGAAGTACGTTATGGGCCCGATTCGGCCGGTGCCATTCCGCCGCCGAAACGGACATCGCGGGCTCATCCGCGGGGGTCGGCGACGGCGCCGAGGAACAGGATCGTGCCGGTCCGGCTGTCGGAGATGGTGAACGCGAACGGCCGGTCCACCCGGAACTGCTGCCCGGCCGAGACGATCATGGCGCCACCCGTGACCGCGGCCGCCTCGGTGCCGGTCTCGTCGACCCGGATGTAGGTCTTCTGCGCGACGACGCTGAGGGCCGGGTTCACCGGCGACATCGGCGTGAAGTCGCCGCCGTCGAACGCGCTGCCCATGCCGAGGGCGATGAGCGCGTCGTTGAGCTCGGCCTCCCACTCCAGCTCGAACCGCGGCAGCACCAGCTCGCTCACGTGCTGAGGGCGCAGCTCGGCGACAGCTGCGGCCCACTCCGCGGCGTCGAGCGACGACAGCAGCTGCGGCAGGCTGGAGTCGGTGTCGGGGAGCAGGATCTCCATGGCGTACCGCTCGTCCTCGCCATAGGGGAGTCGCAGCATCTGGTAGCCGTCGCGTTGCACGACCAGAGGGACCGTGTCGGTGAGCTGCATGAGCGGCACCGTCACGGTGCGGCCGTCGGAGAGCCGGAAGCCGCCGTCGCGGGTGTCGTCCGGATCGAACGGGGTGGTCCAGGTGCCGAGGAAGTAGACGGCGTTCACGAGCGCGAGCACGGCGTTCGGGTTCGGCAGCCGGAGCTCCTCGGCGATGCCGTCGATGCGGTCCTCGGTCTGGTCCCGGACCCAGGCGTCGATCTCGTCGGCGGTCTCCTGCGACCCGAGATTGGCCTCGTCGACGGTCGCGCCGAAGGAGTCGCGAGCGAAAGCCAGATAGTCGTCCTCGAACGGCACGCCCGGCTGCGCCCAGAGCGCGTTGGCGGTGGAGAGCGTGACGTCGTCGGTGTCGGCAAGCTCCCGCAGCAGCTCCCCGACCCGGACGTCGCGCGAGTCGTCGAGGTGCAGGACGGCGGCCATCTCATCCGCAGTCTGTCCGCCCGCGCCGGCCAGGACCATGGCCAACAGCGCGGCCGCGGACACCGGCGACGTGACCGTGTTCTCGCCTTCCTCGGCGAGCTGGCCGAGCAGATCGAAGCCGAACTGGTTGACCGAGGAGCCGACGGCGGCCGCGTCGCCCGGCGCGAGGTCGGCGACCAGTTCCATCCGGGCCGCAGCCGCGGCTGCGTCACCGGGCGAGTCCTCGGTCGACGCGTTCGTCCCGCAGGCGGCGAGCAGCAGAGCGCCGGCCAGGACGCCGGTGATCGGTCGGGTGGTCGGCATGGCTGCCCCCTTGGGGATGGTGTGTCAGCCGCGTGGATCGGTCACGGTGCCGAGGAACAGGATCGTGCCGGTCCGGCTGTCGGAGATGGTGAACGCGAACGGCCGGTCCACCCGGAAGCTGTTGCCCGCTGACTGCGCCATCATCCCGCCGGTGACGGCGGCCGCCTCGGTACCGGCCTCGTCGACCCGGATGTAGGTCTTCTGCACCACGGTCTCGAGGAACGGGTTCTCCGGCGACATCGGGGTGAAGTCGCCGCCGCCGAACGCGCTCTCCATGCCGAGGGCGCGGAGTGATTCGTTGAGATCGGCCTTCCATTCCAGCTCGAACCGCGGCAGCGCCAGCTCGCTCACGTGCCGCTCCTGCAGCGCGCCGACGGCGGCGGCCCACTCGGCGGCGTCGAGCGACGCGAGCAACTGCGGCAGGTCCGCGCCGTGGTCGGGCAGCAGGATCTCCATGGCGTACCGCTCGTCCTCGCCGTAGGGCAGCCGAGCCATCTGGTAGCCGTCGCGCTGGACGACCGGAACGGAGACGTCCGTGCTGTGCATGAGCGGCACATCGGCCGTGCTGCCGTCGGCCAGCAGGAACGGCTCGTCGCGGGTGTCGGCCGGGTCGAACTGGGTCGTCCAGGTGCCGAGGAAGTAGACGGCGTTGAGCAGCACCAGGACGGCGTCGCCGCTCGGCAGTCCGAGGTCTTCGGCGATGCCGTCGATGCGGTCCTCGGTCTGGTCGCGCACCCAGGCGTCGATCTCGTCGGCGGTCTCCTGCGACCCGAGGTCGGCGTCGTCGATCGTGGCGCCGAAGGAGTCGCGGGCGAAGGCCAGGTAGTTCTCCTCGAACGGGTAGCCGTCGCGCGCCCACAGCGCGTTGGCCACGGACAGGGTGACGTCGTCGGTGTCGGCCAGCTCGCGCAGCAGCGCGCCGACCCGGACGTCGCGCGAGTCGTCGAGGTGGAGGACAGCGGCCATCTCGTCCGCCGTCTGGCCGCCGGCACCGGCGAGCACCATGGCGAGCAGCGCGGCCGCGGAGACCGGCGACGTGACGGTGTTCTCGCCGTCCTCGGCGAGCTGGCCGAGCAGGTCGAAGCCGAACTGGTTGACGGACGAGCCGACGGCGCCGGCGTCGGCCGGATCGAGGTCGGCGACCAGCTGCAGGGGCAGCGCCGAGCCACCGCCGGTGCTCGAGCCGGAACCCGGCGACTCGGCCGTTCCGCAGGCCGCGGCCAGCAGCCCGCCGGCCAGGACGCCGGCGATCAGACGGGTGTACGACATGGCTGCCCCCAAGGTGATGCTCAGCCGCGCGGGTCGGTCACCGCCCCGAGGAAGACGATGGTCCCGGTCTGGCTGTCGGAGATGGTGAACGCGAACGGACGGTCCACCCGGAAGCTCTGGCCGGCCGAGCTGCGGGTGACCCCGCCGGTGACGGCCGCGGCCTCGGTGCCGGCCTCGTCGACCCGGATGTAGGTCTTGTGCACGACGCTGGCGAGGTCCTGCGACTGCGGCGACATCGGCCGGAAGTCGGCGCCCTGGAAGGCCGGCCCCATGCCGAGCGCCGTGAGCGCGTCGCCGAGGTCGGCGTTCCATTCCAGCTCGAACTTCGGCACCACGACCGTCTGCAGGTCCTGTGGCGTCAGGGCGGCGACGGCGGCCGCCCACTCGGTGGCGTCCAGCGACGAGAGCAGGCCCGGCAGCCCGGCGGCGTCGTCGGGGAGCAGGATCTCCATGCCGTACCGGCCGTCGGCGCCGTAGGGCAGCCGCAGCATGGAGTAGCCGTCGCGCTGGACGAACGGCAGCGTCTGCTCGCGCAGGAACATCAGCGGGACGTCGGCGCTGCCGCCGTCGGCCAGCGTGAACGGCTCGGTCTGCGTGTCGGCGGGGTCGAACTGGGTGGTCCAGGTGCCGAGGAAGTAGACGGCGTTGACGAGGACGAGCGCCGCCTGCGCGTCGGGCAGGCCGAGGTCGCGGGCGATGCCGTCGATGCGGTCCTCGGTGTGCTCGCGCACCCAGGCGTCGATCTCGTCGGCGGTGTCCTGCGACCCGAGGTCGGCCTCGTCGACGGTGGCGCCGAACGAGTCGCGGACGAACGAGAGGTAGTCGTCCTCGAACGGGACGCCCTCCTGCGCCCACAGCGCGTTGGCCGGCGCCAGCGTGACGTCGGTGGTGTCGGCCAGCTGCCGCAGCAGCGCCCCGACCCGGACGTCGCGGGGGTCCTGGAGGTGCAGCGTGCCGGCCATGGCCTCGGCGGTCTCGCCGCCGGCCCCGGCCAGGACCATGGCCAGCATGGACGCGACGGAGACCGGCGACGTGACGGTGTTCTCGCCGCCGTCGGTCAGCTCGCCGAGCAGGTCGAAGCCGAACTGGTTGACCGACGCGCCGACGGTGCCGGCGTCGGCCGGCGCGAGATCGGCGACGACGTCGATGCGCGGCGCCGGACCCGGGTCGGTGGTGGGCGACGCGGCGGCCTCGCCCGCGCCGCCGGAGCCGTCACCGCCGCCGTCGGCCTCGTACTCCGGGCTGGCGCCGCACCCGGCGACCAGCAACGCGCCGGCGAGCACCGCGGTGACCACGCGGGGCAGGGACATGAGGGCACCTCCGGGCGACAGTCAAGCATGCTCCTTCACTTGGACGTCGCCGGAGACGGGTCGGTTGCCGGGAAGATCGGCGAAGTAGAACCGGGCCGCGAGGGCGCGGCGCCGGTCGGCGCGGTAGTGCGGGTTCGGGACGCCGTGCGCGTCGGCGATCTCGCCGGCCGCACCGACCCCCGCGGGCACCAGCGCCTCGCGCGGCGCCCGCCGCTGCGCCTCCTGCGCCGTCAGCGGCCGGTGCAGCTCGCTGAACCCGCCCTCGAGGCTGACGACGACGATGCCGGTCGCGTGCCCGTGCCGCAGCTCCTCCAGGTCGCGCAGCCGCAGGCCCAGGATGATCCGCTTCGTCGCCCAGAACGCCAGCGGCGGCGCCACGACGACGGCCACCTGCAGGAACCGGACCAGCGGGTCGAGCGGGACGTGCAGCAGCGTGGCCAGGACGTCGCTCGCGCCGGCCAGCCACAGCACCAGGTAGAACGCGACGAACGCGGCCACCAGCGCGGTGCGCACCGGCATGTCCCGGGGCCGGTCGAGGACGTCGGGGTCGCGGCGGTCGCCGGTGGCCCACTGCTCGAACCACGGGTACAGCGCGAGCGACGTCAGCAGGACGCCGGGCAGCACCATGACGGGGACGAGGACGCTCAGCGTCAGCGTGTAGCCGAACACGTCCACCTCCCACGGCGGCATCAGGCGCACCGCGCCGTCGAGGAACCCGAGGTACCACGGGGGACGGCTGCCGGCCGGCGCCTGCGACGCGTCGAACGGACCCCACAGCCAGACCGGGTTGACCTGCACGGTCGCCGCCATCGCGACGATCGCGCCGGAGATCAGCAGCCCCAGCCCGCCCATCCGGACGGCGTACCGGGGCAGCGGCTCGCCGGCCGGCTCGGCCGCCGCCCGCTGTTCTTCTTTTCCCTTGTGGAGCTCTTTGCTGCCTTGAACCTCGCGGTCGGCGACGCGCAACCGCCGGAACGCCAGGACCAGCGCGACGGCGGCCAGTCCCACGATCAGCGTCGGCAGCACCCACACGTGCACGGTGTTCAGCCGGCCGATGATCTGGTCGCCGGGGAACTCGTTCCCGAACACCAGCCACGACAGCCACGTCCCGACCACCGGCGTGGCCAGCAGGTAACCCTCGGCGACGCGCAGGCCGGTGCCGGACTGCAGGTCGTCGGGGAGCGAGTGGCCGAGGTACGCCTCGGCGATGCTCAGCACCAGCACCGCCAGCAGGATCAGCCAGGCGACGCGCCGGTGCCCGCGGAACGCTCCGGCGAGGAACACCCGCAGCAGGTGCGCCGACAGCGCGGCGATGAACACCAGTGACGCCCAGTGGTGCACCTGACGGACCAGCAGCCCGCCCGGCACCTCCATGGAGATGCGCACCGTCGACGCGTACGCCTCGGACATCGTCACGCCGCGCAGCGGCGCGTAGTCGCCCGTGTATACGACCGGCCGCATCGACGGCTCGAACCAGAACGACAGCAGCACGCCGGACACCAGCACCAGCAGGAAGCTGATGACGGCCAGCGGGAGGAACAGGTCGGTCCAGCGCCTCGGCACCCGCAGCCGGCGCCGGGACAGGTCGGGCACCCCCGCCCGCCGGCCGAACCGGTCGGCCAGGCCGAGCACTCCGGTGACCATCTTGTGATTCGTCAGGCCGCGCATGCCGCACTCCTCGCGATCGCTCCTACCACTACGACAGAAACGGGCCGCGGATTGTGACATGACGTCGATCACGTCCGTAGGCTGCGGCTATGGCTCCGGCGATCGATCTCATGGACGACACGTTCGTGGTGGCCGAGCGGGCCGAACTGGCGGCGTACGTCCGCGACCCCGCTGTCGCGCGCGCGTGGTGGCCGCGGCTGACCCTCGCCGTCCACCAGGACCGCGGCCTCGAGGGCGTGCGCTGGACCGTCGCCGGCGAGCTGACCGGCAGTACCGAGCTGTGGCTGGAGCGCTGGGGCGACGGCGTCGTCGTCCACTGGTTTTTGCGCGCCGACCCGGCGTCGCCGCGGGCCCGGCCGGACCGGCTGGCCCGGCGTTACACCGTCGCGTTCAAGGCGCGGATCCACGAGCTGAAGGACCGGCTCGAGCACGGGCGACCGGCCGGGGTGCCGCGGCTGCCCCCGGCTCGATAGTCTGCGATCTCCGCTGGACACGGCTGATGGGACACTGTCACACATGGCTTCGCAGACCACGTCGAGCATCGTCGTCGCCGCGACCCCGGCACAGATCATGGCCGTCATCGCCGACCTCGAGGCGTACCCGGAGTGGACGGCCTCGGTCCGCGAGGTCGAGGTGCTGACGGTCTACGAGGACACCGGGCGGCCGGGCGAGGCGAAGTTCGTCCTCGACGCCGGCCCGATCAAGGACCGCTACACGCTCACCTACGAGTGGGACGGCGACGACGAGGTCCGGTGGAGCCTGGTCGAGGGCGGCCTGATCAAGGAACTGGACGGCTCGTACGCGCTGGCGGCCGTCGACGGCTCGAACACCGAGGTGACGTACCAGCTGACGGTCGACGTCGCGATCCCGATGCTCGGGCTGATGAAGCGCAAGGCGGAGAAGGTCATCATCGACACGGCTCTGAAAGAGCTGAAGAAGCGGGTCGAGGACGGAGTGGACGAGTGAGCCTCACCATCGGGGTCGACGTCGGCGGCACCAAGATCGCGGCCGGCGTCGTGGACGAGAAGGGCGTCATCGGGTCGCGGGCACGGCGCGAGACGCCGTCGCACGACCCCGCGGCG